>CALQSQ010000024.1 GCA_943333275.1 Akkermansia muciniphila | reverse complement strand
CGATTCTGGTGACGGGGACCTGGACACCATCCCGGATGCATTGCTGCGCTTGGAAATCCCCGCATCGTCGATCATTCATGAGCCGAAGGCGAGAAGCACCTGGGAGAACGCGGAATTGTCGATTCACATCCTGAAGGAGCACAAGGTGAAGAGGGCGGTGATTGTGACTTCGTGGTTTCATACCAAGCGGGCCTTCGGGTGTTTCACGGCGCTGGGCCATGGGATCCGTTTTTCGATCTGTTCCGATCTGGAACCGGCGAGCTATTCGTTGGACAACTGGAAGGTCACGGTGATCGAACGGGCGAAAGGCCTGGGCTACTGGCTGTCCAAAGGACTGAATCCATGGAGGGCCGGCAAGTGATGGAGTCCCAGGACGATGGTGCGGCCGGGGCTGTCAATGCACGGGTGATCTGCGCGCAGATCGGCGCGCGGGATCACTATGGCTTTGCGCGTGCGTTTCACCGGGAGGCCATGCTGGAGGCGCTGGTTTCCCTGAAAGACGAGCCGGTGGAATTGGCGGTCGTGGGCGTGTCGCACTTCGAGCGGCCGGAGGCTGTGAGGAATTTGAAATCGCTTCAGTGGCATGGCCAGGTGCCACATCACGAAACGGAACGGTTTTTCCAGGAGGCGGATTTGTTCGTGCTGCCGACGCACTCGGATGGATTCGGGCTGGCCCAGGTGGAGGCGTTGGCCCATGGCTTGCCGGTTCTGACATCGCCATTCTGCGCGCAAGTGGTGGAGGATGGAGTGAATGGCCGGGTGATCCCCGAAGTGAGTGTGCCTGAGATCGTGGCGGCGATCCGAGGGATTCTGGTCAATCCCAGGCAGTTGTTGGCATGGGCTTCGGTCTGCGGGGTGCCTGAAGTGTGCCGGGTGAGCAGGGTTTCCGCACAGCTTCGGCCAATGCTGGAGGGGATGTAAGGGAAGGGGTGGGGTGTGAGGCATGAGGCATAGTGAGGGAACGGATTATGGCTGATTTTCGTTTTCAGGATTTGCAGATTTGGCAGGAGGCTTGTCGATTAGGGGATCTGCTTGACTCGATTGCTGATGACCTTGGAGAGCAGCACAAGTATCGATACGCGGAGCAGTTACGAGGGGCCGCGTTGAGTGTGAGCAACAATATTGCAGAAGGCTCCGGTAGTCATTCAGATAGGGAGTTCAGGAGCTTCCTCAATATCGCACGTCGGAGTGTTTATGAGAACGCGAACATGATTTTGTTTTTCAGACGCAAGGGGATTATTAATGGCGGACTTTCAGGGGATTTGCTCGAAGATCACCGCATCCTGGCAGCCCGCATTGCGAAGTTCAGGGATGCCATCTGATGCCGCCCCTCTAGGCCGCCTGCCGCCTGCCCTTGGCTTCATGCAATCCCACCCATGCGCGTTCTCCACACATCGCCACCGATGGGGCCGTCCTATGGCGGGCCTTTCCAATCGGTGCGCAAGCTGGCACAAGCCCAGATGGCAAGGGGGATCGAAGTGGCGGTCCGCATGCCATGGAGTGCCGAGGCCGAGGAACATCGATCGGATTGGGCACCGGTGGAGGTGAGTGTCTCGGGAAAGATCTTGTTGCCGCCATTTGGTTGGTCGCCGAGTTATGGGCGGGAACTTCTGGAATGCGACGCGGAGATTCTGCACACCCATGGAATCTGGCAGCATCCATCGTGGGCGGCTCTGGCATGGAAACAAAAGTGGCACCGGCCGCATGTGGCGTCGGTGAGGGGGATGCTGGAACCCTGGGCCTGGCAACATCACGCATGGAAGAAGCGACCGGTGTGGTGGCTGTGGGAGAAGAAGAATCTCCAGACCGCCGCGTTGCTGCATGCCACGTCGGAGCAGGAGGCCGAAGCGCTGCGAGCAAGAGGACTGACCGCGCCGATCACCATCATCCCGAATGGAGTGGATTTGCCAGCGGCTGGCGCGTTGAATTCCATTCCAAAATTGGAATTCAAAATTCAGAATTCCATCCGCACCGCGCTTTTCCTTAGTAGGGTTCATCCGAAGAAAGGCTTGCCGCTGTTGCTGGAAGCATGGGCGAAAGTGAGGCCCAAGGGTTGGGCCCTTCACATCGTGGGGCCGGACGAGGGCGGACACCGCACAGAACTGGAGCGGCGAGTTGAGGTCCTTGGCCTAGCCAAGCAAGTTCGATTTTCCGGCCCTTTGGTCGGCGAAGCCAAGGAGCAGGCGTTTTGCGAAGCGAGCTTGTTTGTGTTGCCGACGCACTCAGAGAACTTTGGAATCGCCGTGGCCGAAGCCATGGCGCACGACCTTCCGGTGATCACGACCCAAGGAGCACCATGGAAATTGCTGGAGGAGCAGTGTTGCGGTTGGTGGGTGCCGGTGAGCGTGCAAAGCATCGCCGCCGCGTTGGACGATGCGACGCGCAGGAGCCCGGGGGAGTTGTCCGCAATGGGTGAACGAGGGAGAGCCGTGGTCGCGGAACGCTTCGGATGGGAAGGGATCGCACGGCAGTTTGTGGAATGTTATCAGTGGTTGCGAGGAGAGGGGCCGAAGCCGGCGTGCGTTTCTGAGTAAAGGCTGAAACGCCGATGCACTGAAAATCCGAAAGCAGAGCAGCGGAGGGATCAGAATGGAGACGAGCGAGCCAACGATTTCAAAGCCGCCGCAGCACAGTGAACAGAAACGGTATCCAAACAGACGGGGCCTGGCGTTTTTCGTGCTCTCGGGAGTGCTGGTGATGCTGATTACGATAGCCTCCTGGGTATCGGATTCAAGGATGACGGCGCTGCGCTGGGTGCCTGGCTGGATGGGGGATTGGGCGGACCGGGATCCGAATATCCGGACGGCGGTTCCCTTCATCCCGCTGGTATTTCTGCTCACGCATGGTTTTGCCAGTTGTAAGCTGAAAAGACCGCTGGTCTGGTCGGTGATCCTCAGCAGTGCGTCTCTCGGCTTGTCGGAGTTCGGGCAGATCTTCCTTCCAAATCGCACGGCCGATGTCAGGGATTTGGTCTGGGGTGGAACTGGGATCCTGATGGGGACTGTCATGGCGTGGGTGACGGGTGGTCCCAAAAGCAGTTGAAAAAAGGTCTGCTTCGGAAGTCGCGGCGCAGCGCGACTCTACTCTGCGGCAGCACCGCGCTGCGTCGCGGTTCAGCCTCGTTCTCAACGGTTCATGGTATGCAGCGCTCTCCGGGAGTGAAGTGGATCTGTTGATCGCCGACATCGTGGAGATCAAACAAATCTTCCCATCGATCGTCAAAAGCTCGAGTGACTAAGGTGTGCGGTGCAATCTGCTCATTCAACATTTAACATTCAACACTTTATCTCATCTCATGACCACTATTCTTGGAATCAACGCCTATCATGGGGACGCTTCGGCATCCCTTGTCATTGACGGCCAGCTCGTCGCTGCCGTCGAAGAAGAACGCTTCAACCGAATCAAGCACTGGGCCGGGTTTCCGGCGGAGTCGATCCGGTGGTGTCTGGAAGCGGGCGGCGTGAAGCCGGAGCAGGTCGATCACGTGGCGGTTTCCTTCGACCCACGGGCGAACATCGGAAAGCGGATTGCCTTCGTGGCGAAGAACCGCCCGTCGCTGCGGGCGATTGTCGACCGGCTTAAACGTCAGGGCAAGACCTTGGGCTTGGAAGATCAGTTCGCGCAAGCGGTGGGGCGGCGGGCGGACCAGTTGAAAGCAAAGTTTCACCGGATCGAGCACCACCAGACGCACGTGGCGGCGGGGTTCTTGATTTCGCCTTATGAGGAGTCCGCGGTTTTGTCAGTGGATGGCATGGGGGACTTCACGAGCACCTTGACGGCGCTGGGGAAGGGGACGGATTGGAAGGAATTCGATCGGGTATATTTCCCGCACTCGATTGGTTTCCTCTACAGCGCGATTACGATGTATCTGGGATTTCCGTATTACGGAGATGAATACAAGGTGATGGGGCTGGCACCGTATGGTGAGCCGGAGTTTGCCGATTTTTTCCGCAAGTTAATCTATCCCAAGGGCGATGTGTTCGAGCTGAACCTGGATTATTTCACGCACCACAAGCAGGGCATCCGGATGAGTTGGAACGAAGGCGCGCCGATGGTGGAGCCCTTCCACAGCGGGCGACTGGAAAAAGAACTCGGACGGCTGCGCATGAAGGGCGAGGAGATGACAAGCCGCCACGACAATCTCGCAAAGTCGCTGCAAGTGGTGACGGAGGAAATCATTTTGCATCTGCTGAACCGCCTGCATGCCAAGGCGAAGTGCCCGAATCTATGCATGACCGGAGGGGTGGCGATGAACTCGGTGGCCAATGGCAAGATCACGAGGCTAACGCCGTTTGAGAATGTCTATATCCCCGCGGGTGCGGCGGACAACGGAACCTCGTTCGGGGCGGCCTTCTATGTCTGGAATCGGGTGCTGGGAGAAAAGCGGGGATTTGTGCAGGACCATGCCTATTGGGGCTGTGAATCGAGCGATGATGAATGTCTGGCGGCCATCCAAGCAGCGGGCTTGCCGTGTGAGACGCTGGAGACCGATGCGCTGCTGGAACGCACGGTGGAGAAGATGTTGGAGGGGAGGGTGGTCGGTTGGTTCCAGGGCAAAATGGAGTTTGGCGCACGTGCCTTGGGCAGCCGTTCCTTGATTGCCGATCCGAGGCGGACCGACATGCGGGATATCATCAACCTGCGGATCAAGTTCCGGGAGAAATTCAGGCCCTTTGCGCCGAGCATCCTGGAAGAGCATGTGGGCGAGTGGTTCGAGATCGACGAACACACACCTTACATGGAGAAGGTGTTTCCGATCCGCGAAGAGAAGCGCGCCCTAATCCCGGCGGTAACGCACGTGGATGGCAGCGGTCGCTTGCAGTCGGTGTCGAAACTAACCAATCCCCGCTATCATGCGTTGATCTCGAAGTTTTTCGAGAAGACCGGCGTGCCGATCGTGCTCAACACCTCGCTTAACGAAAACGAGCCTGTCGTTAGAATTCCCCGTGAGGCGCTTTCCTGCTTCCTGCGGACGGACATGGATGTCCTCGTGTTGGGGAACCATATTCTTGACCGTCACGCGCCCGATTTTCCTGAACAATGGAGGAAGCGAGTGGACCTGAAGCCCGGAGAAATGCCTGAAAGGCGTTAGACGATGTAGCGTCGTTCTGCGAACGTCGCACTTGTCGCCAGCGGCGTGAGATGAGGAAGAGAAGCGATTCGCACCGGGATACACAGCGGAGGGAACGCCTGGCCGCGGTGCATGACCTGATCGTGCGCGGGGTGTGGAACTGGGGAGGGGGAATAGAATTTTGAAGGATGAATGGAAGAGGAAAAGATTTGAACCGCCAGGGCGCTAAGGCCGCCAAGGGAAGAGGAATCCAATCCATTGTTGGCTTTTGGATGGAAGGCCGCTAGGATGGTCCCATGAATATTACAGCAACTGTCGAAAACGATAACATTCGTCTGCCAAAGGGAATCCACCTCCCGAATGGGACACGAGTGATCATCGAGCCCGTCAAATCCCCCGCGGATGTTAAGGATTCGGATTTGGGCGAGAGGCTGAAGCGATTTGTGGGAATTGCCGACGATCTTCCCTCTGACTTGGCCCGCAACCTTGACCACTACGTCCACGGACAGACCAAGCAGCCATGACCGTCTTTGCGGATGCGTTTTTCTGGATTGCGCTGCTAAACCGCCGGGATGAGTATCACCCGGTGGTGAAGGAGTTTGCCATGGGATTTCAGGGTAGGATGGTGACCACCCACTGGATCCTGTCAGAGGTCGCCAATGCATTTGCGGGTTCCTTCGCACGACAAGCGATCAGGGCGCTCGTAACGGAACTGGAGGACGACCCTTCGGTTTTGTTGTTGGAAGCAAGCGCGGAGCTTTTCCAACGGGGATTGGATCTCTATCACGCACGTCCTGACAAGCACTGGTCGTTGACCGATTGCATTTCCTTTGTGGTCATGACGGATCAGGGTTTGAGCGAGGCGCTTACCGGTGACCATCATTTCGCGCAGGCGGGATTTCATCCGGTATTCGGGTGATGGTTGTCTGATTCCATCCCATCCCCCCATTTTTGCGATCTCTGCGCTTTTTTGCGGCCATCCGTTTCAAAATTAAAAAAAGTGATCGGCCTATCCAAGTTCAACAACGCGAACTTCTCCCGCGGCTCTCCGAAATGGAAGGAAGCCCTCTGGTGGGTGGCGAGATCACTTTTTTTTCGCGCATTCTTTCCCGATCCCGTCACCTGTCAAGGTGGCGGTTTTGCGTTGGTTTGGCGCGAAGGTCGGCAATCATGTGGTGATCCGCAGCCGGGTGAACATTACGTTTCCTGGAGGCTGGAGATCGGCGATCATGTGTGGATCGGCGACGAGGTGCTGATTCTTTCGTTAGACAAGGTGAGGATTGGCAGCAACGTCTGCATCTCGCAGCGGGCGTTCCTGTGCACGGGCAGCCATGATTTCCGGAAGGAAACATTCGACCTGGTCACGGAACCCATCACGATCGGTGACGGCTGCTGGATCGCGGCGTGTGCGTTCATCGGGCCGGGTGCGGAGGTGCCTGCAGGGACGATGGTGAAAGCGGGTCAGGTGTGGAGAAATGGAGCGGCGCGTCTGTGACCGTCGCTGACTGGCCCTGAGGCGGAGATGCAGGAGAACTGGGTGTGAGGAGATGATGGATGATTTTGAATGTTGATCGCTGAATGTTGATCGCTGAATGTTGATTGCTGAATGTTGATCGTTGAATGTTGATCGTTGAATGTTGATCGTTGAATGTTGATCGTTGAATGTTGATCGTTGAATGTTGATCGTTGAATGTTGAATGTTGAATGTTGAGCCTTGAGCCTTGAGCCTTGAGCCCGGGTTCACCATGAGGGTGATTCTCCCACACTCGTCAACCCCTCGTTCTCACGACGCTTGGACCCTCTTACTCGCTTCTATTGCATCATCCCGGTTGGATATTGTCATCGAGAAATGCGCAAACCTCTCTGCCCTCTGCCCTTATTTCCTCGCATCGAAAGTTTGCACATGGGAATAGCCGAGGATGAGATCGTCCGCCGTGACCAGCGGGCAGCCGAGTTCCCTTGCGGTCGCGACGAGCATGCGGTCGGCGGAATCCTTGTGAAACGGGGCGGGAAGTTGGTAGCTGTCGATCGCGGCGGAGTGGGTAAAGGGTGCGTCCTGGAAAGCCAGGTGCTGCCTGGCCGAGGTGAACCAGTCCTGAAGAGATTTGCGGAGCTGCAGCCTTGAAAGCGCAATCAGGCGGGACAGCTCCAAGGCGGTGACGGGTGAGACCAAGAGCATGTTGGAAGGGTCCAATAGCAAGGCACGAGTCTTCGGGCCAAGGCGCTCGTCAAGGGATTCCGCCCAAACCAAGACATGGGTGTCGAGCAGCAGGGTCATGATTCCCAATCGCTTTCGAGATCTGATGTCAGCAGGACGGTATCTGGAAGATCCGCCGCCACGGCACCCCTCTGGCCACCGAGCACGCGCTGCCGCACCACTGGGATCCCAGTGACTCTGGCCATGGGTTTACCGCGCAGGGTGATCAACAATTCCTCATCGTTTTCCGCTGCGGATTTGATCAGTTGGATGCATTTGGCCTTGAATTCAGAGATCGCAATTTCCATGTCTCACGAATAGACTGGTCAGTTGACCAAGTCAAAAAATCCTAAGAATTTCCGCCTTTCAGTCTTTCAGCGCTTCCTCCACCCCATGCATTTTGTTTTCCTGAATCAGTTCTATCCACCGGACGTGCTTCCGACTGGGGTGGTCTTGGAGGCGGTGGCGCAGGCACTGGTGGCGCAAGGGCATGTGGTGACGGTCGTATGTGCGCGCTCGTCGGTCGGCAGTCGCGATCCCTCAGGGAAAGGAGGAAAGCGCCCGGCCCAGGGAGGACCGAGCGTCCCGCCAGAGGTCTCACCGGGAGCTGCGGGTTCCGTGCCTCCGTTGACTGAAGGTGGAGCGGAGTCCCTGCGGGTGAATGAAATCCAAGTCTCGGCACCCCCGGAAGTCAGGATCGTCCGACTGAGGGCCCTCGGGTGGGGCCGGAAAAAATCGACGATGGGGAAGGTGCTGGCTTATGCCTCCTATTATGCCGGGGTGGGGTGGTGGATCTTGCGCCACCACCACCGGGCGGACGTGATCGTGGCCTTGACGACCCCTCCGTATTTGTCGGTTCTGGCCCGGGCCTTTTCGAAAGTCCGGGGCCGCCGCCATGCGCATTGGGTCATGGATCTCTATCCGGATGTCATGGTGGCTCACGGAATGATCAGGGAGGGCGGTTTCGCGCTGAGAATGCTCCGGGGCCTGACCCGCTGGGGATTTGGCGGACGGCGGTGTGTGGCGGCAGTCACCCTCGGGCCTGATATGGCGGAGAAAGTGCAATCCTACCTGCCCGCATCTCGAAAAGCATCCTGGGTGCCTCTCTGGGGAAACGCCACGGGACAAGCCCTGCCTGCGGAGGTTGCTGCCCTGAGACTGGCGAGGGGCTGGAAAACTGAGGAGGTGGTCTTTCTCTATTCGGGCAATATCGGCCTGGGACACCGGATCCTCGACTGCATTACGGCGGCACAATCCTCTGATTTAAAGGATCAACCGATCCGCCTGGCATTTTATGGCGGAGGCAAACGCCTTCCCGAGGTCGAAGCTGCCTTGAGGGCGTGGGCGAGCGGCTCCTCCACCCTCGGTGGATATGTGGAGCGTGAACTGCTGGCGACTCATCTGGCCACCGGCGATGTGCATTTAGCGTCGCTGGATCCTGCCTGGGACGGAACCATGCTGCCCAGCAAGCTGCAGGGAATCTTCGCTGCGGGACGACCGGTCTTGTTCACAGGAAGCCGGAGTGGCGATGTTGGCCGCTGGATCCTGGAGAGCGGGGCTGGGTGGGTTTGCGCCCCCGGAGACGTAGCAGCTCATGCAGCCGCGATGCAGGAGGCGATGGCTCCCGATGTAAGAGAACGCATGGGAATGGCGGCCCGGGAGTTTGCTGGAAAATGGTTCGATAAGCAGGTGAACGTGCGGAAGATCGCAGATATCCTGGCTGAGGTGCCGTGAGCGATCGGCCCGCTCAAAAACCCACTTAAATTTTTTAAAATAATTCCCCCTAAACTGTCCGAAGCGATGTCCCGATTTTCAGCAAGCCCCCTCACCCCGAGCGATGGAACTCAGCCCCATGGGGCCGTCCAAATGGAGCCGGCGGGCGGGATGCAGGCGAACCTGGCCATGGTCGGACTGTGGGCACTCTGCCTGTTTGCCGTTTTCTCACCTGGAGCCCCCCTGCAGTTCTCCCACGGGATCCTTTATCTGGTGGCCGGATGCCTGATGGTTGCCCTGCCGCCGCGGATTGGCGTTGCGCGCCCCTTGCTCGTTTTGTCCATCGTCTTTCTGGGGCTGTGCTCGCTGTGCTTTCTGCCAGTGGCGTGGAGCGGTGCGCTGCCATGGCGGACCGGATTGCAGCAGGCGGGATTGGATTTGGGAAATCAGATCACCGCCCATCCAAGGCTGAGTCTCGAGGAATTGACTGGCGATGCGATCGGCCTGTTGGTCTGTCTCTACATTCTGAGCCAGCGAGTGTCGGAAAAGGCCGCCGCCGGGCTGGCCCTGCTGTTTGCGCTCGGCGTGGCCGCTTATGCGCTTGCCGCAATCCTGATGGGAACGGCCAATGGCGGATTGGCATGGCACCCGGAGGCAAGCTTTGGATTTTTCCCCAACCGAAACCACACCGCAACGCTGCTTTCGATGGGGGTAATCTCCGGCGTCGCCACTCTCTTTTACGGAGTGAAATCGCAGCGGGCCGGATTATCCGGACCGGCGGCGATGGCGGTGGTTATTTGCCTATGGGCCTCCGCCGGATATAATATCAGCCGTGCGGGGCTCGTTCTCACCGTGGCAGGATTGATGGCATGGCTTCTTTGCATGGGACGGAACCTGATTTCGAGGAGAGCCCTGGCAGTTATCCTGAGTTTTATAGCCATCGCCGGCGCGCTTTTCTGGATTTCAGACACCGGTCTAAAGGCCCGATTCGCCGTCCCCTACGCGGCATCGCCAGAGCTACAAAGTGGGCTGAATCCTCCTCCGCGGACTTCCACAGTGAATGGGGAAGAGTTCGATTTCCGACTTTTGATTTACAGGGACACGCTACCCATGACCGTTGATTCGCCCTGGACGGGTTTTGGCCGGGGCATGTTTGCCCCGGTATTCCCTCAATACCGTCGGTTCTCGTCATCCCGCAACGACAGCCAGTCCCTGCATCCGGAAAGTGATTGGCTGATGGTTGCGGCCGAGTCGGGCTGGCCGGCCATGGTGGTGCTGGCTGCCGGGGTGGGCTGGTTGTTGCTGGGCATCTTTCGCACTGTAGGAAATAGCAGTTTGAGATCACTGCGGCTGGGCTGCCTGATTGCCGCTGCGGTGGTCCCGTTTCACGGGCTTTTCGATGTTCCCGGGCACCGGGTGGGGTTGGTCTGGTCTGCGGTCTTTCTGCTGGTCTTGGCAAACCGCGACAAAGGTGCGATGACCTCGTCGCATTGGGGTCGCTGGGTCTGGAGGATGGTGGGGACGGTCGTCCTGCTGGCCGGGGCTCAGCTGCTGCGGTCTGAGACCACCGGAACTCACACCCTCGCCATCGTCCGGGCAGAGAAACTGAGGGAAGAGGCCCTGAAATTATTTCGGCAGGATCAGGAGGATCAGCGTAAGATCGCATCAGGAAAAATGGCGGAGCACTCCGCGGAGTCACCCGACCAAGTCGAAAAGGCGCTTGTGCTCATTGATGAGGCGCTGGCACTGACACCGATGGATGCCGAATTGTATTATTTAAAAGGAAGCATGGCCCTGCTTTTTACAGAAAAGGAGGACATCACCGATAAGTCTTACTTGATCAACCGGTTGCTGGACCCCTCCTGGGTGCGGCTTCCCGTGCGGCAGGCCGCCAATCTGGCCGGCGTCCTCCCCCTGCGGGTCCCCGAATTGTGGACGGAGGCCATGAAACGAGCCGAAAAACTTGAGTCTCTGGCCCCCATGGCCTTCAACCGACAATTGGTGTTCAGAGAAATCATGGAGCAGGCTGGCAAAAACGAGCAACTCAGCCTACTCGCAGCCGACCAGATTGGCGATGACTCCGTCCGGATGCAGATGTGGGCGTTGAAGGCGCATCCTGCGGCCTTGAAGGCCTCCCTTCCATCCTTTCTCAACGGACGCTTTCTACAACAACGCGAGGAGCTGCTGCAGACCTGGTTAAAACGCGATAAGGTAGGTGCCGCTGAATGGAGCAAAGCGAACCCGTAGTTCGCACCACCCAGGCGGCGCAAGGTTTACGCAATGGTCATCCCGGGCTCCGCCGACGATGATTCAGGGCCATGTCTATGGCTGCCGGGACCCCTCACCTGGCCGCGTAATCCAATCCATTGCCACCGTGCCGGCTCCTACCTGTCGGAAATGACCAACCACGTGGATTGAGTGCTCCAGCGATTTCCGCAGGGGCAACTCATACATTTGGAAAATCTGGTTTGAATCATGCTTGCTTTCCAAGGGAGGGCTCGCGAAGGATGCGCCTGCAGGCAGTTGCTGTTCCCATCAATTTCCCTTATCGCCTTGATCACACTTCAAAACTATCCTCAGGGAGCTGGAAAGTCTTTATTTTGATTTTAGTGAAAATTGATAGCGAGGTGATGTCGATCGCGGTCGGAAAGTCCGCGCTGTAGAGGATGTAGTCGATTTGCGGGGCGATGCCTCGTTCCTCCGCAGTTTTCAAAATTGGCTTGAGGATGAGGTCGCGAAACTGGTCCACCTTGATCTCCTCGAAGGAAGGCAGGTCGTGGAGATAGACGACGTTGACGGGGGAATGGACCGGGCGGCAATGTATTCGTTGGCGACGAGTGTCGAGGCCCAACTGTCGGCATTTAGGACGGTGAATGCGCTCTCAGGTCCGCCGGTGGGGAACGCGGTGGGCGCGAAGCCCAGCGAAATCATAAGGAGGGCTGTTGAGGATTGTAGCTGCATGTTGGACTGAGGGTGGAAAATGGCTTTGGATCAGGTGCTTATTTGGTGCTTATTTTGGTTCATTTAAGCACCTTTTCCTGCATCCTGGTGCATTTCGGTCATTTTCTATTGGCTGCTCAAAAATCCATCTTTCCTATACTGCTGGCCGAACGGAGGAGTTACACCCTACTGGATTCGAACCAGTGACCGCCGGATTAGAAATCCGATGCTCTATCCAACTGAGCTAAGGGTGCGTGTCTCTTCGAGATGAGAAGTAAGCGGAGATGGCGGGGGTTTGCAAATTGGTTCTTGGTGGGGAATGGTGGGCGGCGCATTTTCGGTGGCTGTGATCAGGGCTCCGGGAGCCATTCCTTGGAGATGATACGGAGGATTTCCACCTGCCGGTCCTCCGGGGCGGGGGAGGGGTATTTCACTTCCAAAATGGCGGCGTGGGTGGGTTCCAGGGCGGTGAGAAGCTGGAGCTCGATGCCGACTGGGGAGTCTCTGGGGACGTAGCCATAGAGGGTTTGCTGGAGGCCGGGGAAGGTGAGGTTGTAGCAGGCGTATTTCTGACGGTCGCTCCACTCATAGTTGTAGTAGTTGCCGCGGACCATACGAACGTGGAGGATGGTGGGCTGCGTGGATTTTGACGCCATGAAGCGTTCGAAGATGTCCGTCTGGCAGAGGGTGGAGGTGGGCCAGTCGATGCGATAGGTATCGCCGACCAGGACGGAGTTGAAGAACCAGGTGGCTTTGCGCGAGGGGATGTCGAAGGAGAGGCTGAAGGTGTTTTTACCTTCCATGGTTTGGATGAGGATGGCGTCGCGGACGGGGGCATCGCTGTGTCTCTGGTAGTATTCCCGCAGCTGCGGGCCGACCTGTTCGCGATCCTTGATGAAGGCTAGTTTGTCGATGTAGCTGCTGGCTTTGAGGAATCGCTGGACGGTTTCGGAAGCGGCTTGCACATCAGGAGGGACCATGGCGCCGGCTTCGAGCGCGGGGAGGCTGCGGACTTTGACATCGGGATCGCGAGGGGTATGACCTCGATCATTCGTCAGGAAAATGATAACGGTGAGCACCCCGAGGAGCACGACTAAGGTTCCCGCGATGGTGAAGCGGTCGGCTTTGCCCTCCTCATCGTAGAGCCAGTTGGTAAAAGTGCTGGTCTGCAGGAATACCTCCAGCGGTTCCTGGCGGAAGTCCTGGGTCTTGGTCTGGGTGGCATTGAGGAGTCGTTCCCAGTTTTCGAGAAATTTGCGCTGGGCGGGTTCGTCGATCACCGCGTCCTCGGCGGCGGCGTCGGGATTGGTTTCACCGAAGACTGTTTCCTCGAGGAAACTGGAATAGCGTGCTCTCCAAGCATGAATGGAGGCTGCGGAGAGGTGGAGATCGTGCGCGGCGTCGTGGATGCTGGTGCCGTCCTGGATGACGCGACGCACGGCTTCGCGCACGCGTTCTTCCTCGGTCAGCTCCAGGACCCGGGCGGGATCGATGGCGGAGGCCTGCAGGCGGGTGTGCACCAGCGGCAGTGGGTTCTGCTCAAAGTCGTCGGCGCTGGCGGCGCGGGGTGCCAGCGGGATATCGTCTTCAACAGAAGGGTTGGACATGGGGGGTGTGCGGAGCAAAGCCGGACGGAGGGGGGAGATCGGAAGCGGAACTTTACTGCGCCACTGCTGGCTGGGGAGGGCTGGGCTTGGGGACGGGTTTGACGTCCGCCCGATCCTTATACCAGGAAGGGTGGACAATTTTTTTGATGATGACCTGGTCGCGGGAGACGGCTGGCTGGGGATACTGGACCTCGAGCATGAGGTTGGCCTCAATGAAGAGAAGCTTTTCCAAATCGGCAGCCAGATCACTGCCTCTGGGGACGTAACCAAAGATTTCGAAATCTTCGTCACCCGGATAAACGAGCCGGTAGCAGAGCCATTTCTCGCGGTCTTCGAAGGCATAGTTGTAATAGGCGTCCGGCTTGACGAGGACGCGGAAGGTGACGGGATCTGCGGGTTGCTTGGCGCGGTAATCGTAGAGTTCAACGGGTTGGTATCGCTCGGAGGTTTCCCAGTCGACGAGGTAGGTGCCGGTGTCCTCCGGTTTGGGGCCTGGAATGTGTTCGACCGCGAAAAAGCGTGAGGTGAGTTCCTGGCCGAGGCGCATTTCCAGGAAGACAAGGTAGGTATTGCCGACGAGGGCCTTGCGGAAGTTGCTGGTGGCTTCGCCGGTGAGGGGTTTGGAAGGGTGGGTGGTGTACCACTTCTGCATGAGTGGCTTCACCTCCCCGGGACGGCGGACGAAGGCGGCCTTGGCCTCCCAGCCATCGGCGGCGAGGTACTGGCGCACGACCTTTTCGGCGCTGGCCATGTCCTCAATGGAGAGTTGGGCCAGTCTGTCCGCGTTCTGGAGCGCCAGGCTCTCAATGCGCATGGGACTGGGTTCGGTGGCGGAGGAGATGGCCCGGTTGTGGAAATTTTTGATGATCAGCCAGGTGCTGGTGACGCAGACGAGGCAGAGCATGCCGACGAGTGTCCAGCGACCGGTGATGGACATGCGCTGGAAAAAAAGTTTGATGCCGCTGGTGACCTTTTTGCGGGTGCGGCGTTTTTTCCTGACCAGTTCCATGCCCTCGTGGGATTCCCCGGCGACTTTGGCCCGGCTGTCCTCCTGATCCTTCTCATCCATGCGGAGGAAATTGAGCGAGAGCAGTTGTTCCGGCAGGACTTCCGGACCCGGCTGGGTCCATTCATCGGCAGAGATTTCGGCCTCGGGAATTTCATCGAAGTCGCGTGTATCCCAATCGGCCACGCGGAAGGAGGAGGGATCGACGCGCTTGCGCACTTTGTGGATCAGGACCTCCGGGGGGTCGATGGTGCGCAATTTACTTACGAAGTCTGCATCGAGTTTCGAATCGGCGGGAGGGCGGCCCCGGCCTTCGCCCTGGGAGTCGGGATTGACCTGGGTGTAGGGCAGGGAAACGCGGGCGCCGGGCAGTTCGCCCCGTCCCTGCGTGTCGGATTTGGATTCCGGGGGAGGGGAGGGTCTGGGTTCGGTGTATAAATGGACGGCGGGACCCGACTCCATGCGTGGTTCCGGGAGGACGGGCCGGGCATTTTCCAGATTCAGACTGGCGGGCTCAATCTCCGCGGGAGGCGGCTCGGGGTCTGGGCTTTCGGTTTTTGAAAGTTCTGGTGAAGGGGATTTTTTCGATGCTTTGCCGCCGGTTTTTTTTCCACTGCGCCGGGGTTTGGGAAGTTGGACAGTTCCGTTCGAGGGGGTATCAGGTGGTTCTGCGGGCGGGAGCGGTAGCTCGGGCTGGTGAGATGGCGCGGGCGCGGCGGCAGGTGGCGGGGTGGGAGCTTCGTGGGTGAGTTCGATTTCGATGGGTGCCTTGCACTTGGGGCAGAGCATGGCGTGTTTGCCGACCAGCGATGCGCGCAGTTTCATGGTCCCGTGGCACGCCGGGCAGTCCGCCAGAACCCATTCGGGGCGGGAAGTTACTTCAATTTTAGGGGAGGCCATGCGAGCGGGGAGATGGTTGGAAGCGCAATTTCCGATGGACTGGGAGTTCCGTCAATCGAAAGAAAGGTGACTGAGGCTGCGTGGGCTGTAAAGCAAGGCGGGCCTGCCATGCGACAGACCCGCCTCGGGTGGGACAGTAGGGTGCGGGAAGCCGTGAATTTAGAAACGTGCGGCGACAGCGGTCCAGTTTACCACGTTCCACCAGGCGTCGACATAGTCGGGGCGGCGGTTCTGGTAGTTAAGGTAATAGGCGTGTTCCCAGACGTCGAGGCCGAGCAGCGGGGTGCCACTGTCGTCCATGAGCGGATTGTCCTGATTGGGCGTGGAGGTGATGGCGAGTTTGCCATCCTTGGCGACGAGCCAGGCCCAGCCGGAACCGAAGCGGCCAATGGCGGCTTTTTTAAATGCCTCCTTCATTCCGTCGAAACTGCCGAAGGCGGCGTTGATGGCCTCCGCCAGCTTGCCGGTGGGCGCGCCGCCGGCTCCAGGACCCATGATGGTCCAGAAGAAACTGTGGTTCCAATGGCCTCCGCCGTTGTTGCGCACGGGGCCGCGAATGGATTCGGGGACGCTGGCGATTTTCTTGCAGAGATCGTCGATGCTCAGTGCTTCGAGATCGGGATGGCCGGCGAGGGCATTGTTGAGGTTAGTCACATACGCCTGGTGGTGTTTCGTATGGTGGATGTTCATCGTCTTCGCGTCGATGGTGGGCTCCAGCGCATTTTCAGCGTAGGGAAGGGCAGGAAGGGTGTGGGGCATGAAAGGATGGGGTTGGTTGGTGATTACTAATGTTGAAGGTAAGGGTTGAGCTTGGGGCCGCGATTGCAAATTGATTATTGCGAAAACTCGGGTGTCTGGTCGCGGAATTCTTTCCAGATGGGGAGCTCTGTTTTGATGAGGTGAAGGTATTGCTGCAAGCGCGCCAGAGTCTCAGCACTGTGGCGGCCGGCGGTGGTGATGATGAGACTGGCCTCGCCCACCGGAACCCAACCCAGACGATGATGAATCTGCAGGGGATGCGGACCGTGCGTTTGCTGCATCTCCAGAGCGATTTTCTCCAGCACCTGCCGCGCCATGGGCAGGTAGGCGGAGTAATGAATGCCTGCGATCTTCGCGTCTGCCTCGGTGCCGCGGACGATTCCCAGGAAGCGCAACTCGGCGCCCCAGTCCCCGGACCCAAAGGAAGCGGGTATGATCGGAGACTCGGAAATGCTCAGTTCGACGGGTGTCATTTCACCACGGCGACGAGCCGCCGTTGACGCACAGGGTCTGTCCGGAGACAAACGAGGCTTCCTCACTGGCGAAATAAACCGCGGCGGCGGCGACATCATCGGGCACACCCCAGCGACCCATGGGGATGGTCTTGAAATACCGGTCCTTCTCTTCCTGGGGATCATGCAGATGACGCTCGGTGGGGATCCATCCAGGGGCGATGATGTTGGCGGTGATTCCGAAGGGGGCCAGCTCCGACGCCAGTGATCGCGTCTGTCCCAGCTGACCACCTTTGGCGCTGACGTAGGGGGCGAAGTTGGGAACCGATTTCTGAAAGACCTCGCTGCCGATATTGATGATGCGTCCCCAGCCTTTTTTCTTCATTCCGGGCACGATGGCCTGGGAGAGCAGGAAGGGGCTCTTGACGAAAAAATCGAGCATCTGTTGGAAAAAGGACCAGTCGTATTCCTCCAGCGGCTTCAGCGGTTGCGCGGGAGTGGCGTTGGGGACCAGGATATCGATGGGGCCCAGCTTAGCCTTCACTTCCGCGACCATGCGGGAGATTTCCCCGGCATCGCTGGCGTCCGCGCGGATGATCATGCCCTCGCCACCGGCGCGGGTGAATTCATCGAAGGTCGCCTGCGCCGAAGCCTCGTCATTTTTATAATTGAAGGCGACCTTGGCACCGCGTTTGCCGAAGGCCAGGGCGATGGCCCTGCCGAGTCCGCGGGAACTGCCGGTTACCAGTGCGACATGGCCTTGCAGGGAGAATGTAAAATCGTAATTCATAGGTCCGCAATGAGTGGGGGAAACCCGCCTGTTGTCAAGACGTGGCAACGAAACTTTGCGGTTCACCAACAGCGCTGCGGACCCGCAGGTCGATCAGCGGAAGTGGATAACTGCATACACGACATACAACGTCAGCAAGAGCGCGAGCCATCCCCAAAGGCGGCGCTCGTAGCCCGCCGAGGGGGAGGGGCAGGTGGTCTGCAGGGTGTCGGACAAATCCTGATCCGCTGATATGATTTCGGGGAAATTTTCCAGATTTTCCCAGCTATTTTCGCCCTCCGCGCAGACCTGGGTGCGATTGCTGATCCGGCCCACGGCAAACAACTTCCGCATTTGCGAGAGCCAGAGCGGCCCGCGCAAGATGCCGGAAGCGTCAAAATAATGATAGCGGATTTTCAATAATGATAAATACAACAAATATCAGACTCCGCAACTGGGAAAGCTAACATCTTTTTCCCTCCGAGCCTTGAGTAGGAAAAGGGCGGCGAGTTATGCGAAATAGAGGATGACCGGCAGAGGGGGAGAGGTGAAATCGAATCAGGCAGGCGAGGAATGATGATTGACAAAACCAGCAGGAACAGCCAACGCTCCCACGCTGCCCAGACAGCCATTTACAATCATCCAATCCGTTCCATGCCCCTGCTTAAAAAGATCATCAACGACCCAAACGCCTGCGCGGCTGAATTGCTCGAAGGCCTCGTGGAAGCTTACAACGGTGCAGCCCGCCTCGAGGGTCGCGGCAGCATTGTCATGAACAACCTGCCGGCCGGCAAAGTGGGTCTGCTGGTGGGCGGTGGATCCGGTCATGAGCCCATTTACCATGGACTCGTGGGAAGAAACCTCGCGGACGGCGCCGCCTGTGGCGATATTTTCGCGGCCCCGCCGCCGGATATTGTTTTGGAGGGAGCCCAGGCGGTGAATCAGGGAAATGGGGTTCTGTTTCTGTATGGGAATTACGCCGGGGATGTGTTGAATTTTGATCTTGGGGCGGAGTTTGCCCGGGATATGGGGATTGAAGTGGAGACGGTCCTGATCTGGGATGATGTCCCCAGCGCCCCGCCTGACAAAAAGCACAATCGCCGTGGCATCGCGGGATTGGTTCCGATTGTGAAACTGGCCGGGGCCGCCTCTACCAAAGCTGCCAATCTGGGCGAGTTGGTGCGCATCACCACCAAGGCGCGTGACAACACCCGGAGTGTGGGTGTTTCGTCGGCCCCCGGCTCCATTCCTGCGACCGGCAAGCCCACCTTCGAACTTCCCGACGATGTCATTGGACTCGGCATGGGCATTCATGGGGAAAAAGGCGTGGCGCTTATACCTCATCAAACGGCGGACGAGCTTGCCCCCAAACTGCTCGACATCATTTTCGGAGATGACTTGGAATTTAAATCAGGCGATGAAGTCGTCCTCCTGGTGAACAGCCTCGGCTCCACCACGATGATGGAATTGCTCATCGTCCTGCGCAAGGTCAAGGCCCTGCTCAACGAACGTGGCATCAAAGTCCATGACACCCTCGTCGGCCCGTATGTCACCTGCCAGGAAATGGCCGGCATGTCCATCTCCCTCACCAAGCTCGACGCCGAGTTGAAGGAACTGTGGGACATGCCCTGCTCGTCCGTTTGCTACACCAAAATGTAACCCCTGTTCGCCATTCCCAACCATCATGTCTCAATCCTCCCTTACCGCCCCTCAAGTTCGTGAAATGGTCCTGCGCGTGGCCGATGCGATCATCGCCGCCGAAGATTACCTCAGTGAGGCCGACCGCAATCTGGGAGATGGGGACCATGGTATCGGCATGAAACGTGGCATGCTTGCGGTTAAGGAGAAACTTGCGGCCCTGGATGGGGCAACCCCGATTGATAAAATTTTCCAAACAGCCGGCATGGCCATGATGAGCAGCATGGGTGGAGCCAGCGGGGTGATCTTCGGCAGCTTCTATCTCGGAGGTGCCAAGGCGGTTCCCGGCATTGAAACCCTCGATGCCACCAGCTTCGCCGCCTTTCTCCAAGGCGCCTGCGATGCCATCATGACCCGCGGCAAGGCCCAGCCCGGCGACAAAACGATGGTCGATGCCCTGCATCCCGCCGCCGCCGCAGCGCAAACAGCTGCCATTCATTCCCTGGCCGACGCCGCTGAAATCATCGCCACTGCGGCGGAGGGCGGGCGCGAAGCCTCCAAGGAAATGATCGCCACGCTCGGCCGCGCCAAAACGCTCGGTGAAGCCACGCTGGGGCACCCGGATGCCGGAGCCTGCTCCATCGCCATCATTCTGCGGACGATGGCGGATTACATTGCCGGCAAGTGAGGGCTAGACGGCTCGTTTGCGCAGGCGCAGCAGCCAGTAGGGAACGTTGACGCAGAAGACGAGGACGATCATTTGGAATTCAGGAAATTCCAGCTGCATGATCACACTGATGCCGAAGTGCAGGAGGATGAGGGCGATGCCCCAGCCTGCAGCCCAGGCCCGGTTCCAAATCAGGACGAAGGCAAACAACTCCAGGAAAAATCCAGGCGCAAAGAGCAGTCGGGAGAGCATCGGGTGCTCCAGCATCCACGATGCCCAGGGGCTGATCCCCGCGTAATCGCCGGAGGAGGGATTGTCAAAATAGAGCTGCCGCCAGACCTTCTGCACGCTCTTGGCAAAATAATGGCTGTCCACCAGCCAGCGCCCTTTCGATTTAAATACCTTGGTCAACGCGCAGACCACATAGACGCCGGCAATGGCGCATTGGGAGAAATACAGCAGCACGGAATCCAGGCCCGGCCAGCGGGGATCGGGCGGGATGCCCCTGCGTGTGCGCACTTCCATGATGCCGAAGGCGACCAGTTGCGCCACCAGCACCAGCGAGGTCATCTGCGAGCCGTGGAAGGTGTTGCGCTGACTGTTCGCCAGCGTCCAATACCCCACGTGCGCCACCGTCAGGCCGAGCAGGGAAAGGAGCGTCAGCCAGCCGGGTCTCCACAAACTCAACACATACACCAAACCCGCCAGCATCGTGCCCGCCAGAAACCAGGGATGCATTCCCTCCCGGCCGATCCAGGCCACCGGAACATGCCAGGACGCAAGGCCCACGGGTTCGGGGACCGAGTCATATTTGGACGGCGTCCAAACGGACCACAGCACGATGGCCACCAGTCCAACCCGCAGGAAAAAGGCTTCCGTCCGACCCACCAGACTGGGGAGATAGGAGGCGGTTCTCATGGCTGCGGTGCGGCCTCCTTTTTCGTTAATGCCGCGATGCCTATTTCCCGGTATTCCTCCCGGAAGGCCCCATCCTCCTGATAGATTTCACCGATCTTAAGCTTCAGGGAGTCTGGAAGTGATTTCCTGCGGCGTTCCGCCAGGGGGACCAGGCTCTGCGCCACCTTCTGCCAGGCTTCGGCGCAGATTTCCGGAGTGGCTTCGTCTGCCTTTTCGATTCCGGCTGCGGTGGCCAGTTTATTGCGCTCCGAGACATATTTCTTGCCAACTTTTGCGGAGGTTTCGCCCGTCAGCGATTGAATGTCCACCGGGGCATCCTGGGCATCGGAAACCATCACGAATTTGGAGGGCTCCGGGCCGGGATCGGCATACATCGGGAAATTGTTCAGCGGATAGAAAGTCCGGGAGCAAAGACAAGCCACCACCACTGCCACGAAGGCCATGCAGGGGTGCGTTAGAACGGAACGGATGAGCATGCCCACCTGTGACAAGTTTGGCAGGCCATCGCAACCGCAAATCTGCAGCCGGGACCCACGCGATTGGGAGGAAAAAGAAAGCCCCCCTCGCATACCGGGCGAGAGAGGCTTTCTTGAGAACCGTCAGGCGACCAGACCAAACGGTTGTTCCTCGTTACCAACAAACTTTTTCAAAAATTCATGAAATCATCTGCTTCAGACGAATCCTCGCTCAGACTTCTGTGAATAACTTAGCAATAACTTGCGAATAAGCAAGAAATTTTTTAAAATCCAGTCCTAATTTCGGTAATTTTCTTAGATTTGATTGAAAATCAGCCCACAAAGTTCCCGAAAAGTTTGCTGGAAAGGTCCGGGGATCGGGGTAATCTGGCGCATTATGTTAATCATCGATCCCTCCAACGACCTCCGTAAACCATCCTTGGACACCAAAATCCAGGAATTGTGCCAAGCCATCCTCGACGACATCCGCGTGCAGTCCAGCCGCGAGCAGGTGGAGGCGTTTCTCGAGGACGACGATGCCCGGGAAATTTACTCCGCCGTGGCCCAGAAGGGCGAGGAACTGCATCACAAGCAGCACAACGGCCAGGAGTTGACCGACGACGACGTCAAGACCTTTGAAAAAATGCGCGCCGCCGCATTTGCCGATCCCCGGATCCAGCAGTTTTCCTCCGCCCGCGCTGCGCTGCAGGAAGTGGAAGACCGCATCACCGCCTATGTGGAAAAGACACTCGAACTGGGCCGGATCCCCTCCGAGTCCGAGGTGGTGCGCCAGGGTGGCGGTTGCTGTGGCGGCGGTGGTGGTGGGGGCGGCGGATGCTGCGGAGGTTAATTTCCATCAACCAATTCTTTAGAGTTGTCAGAGGTGCGCGAGTGCCTCTGACAATTTTTTTACATTTGTGTGACTGGCCCGTGACATTTGGCCGGGAGTTGACGACGATGCTGAGTCGCTTCCCATGAAACGTCTCGCCCTATTATTTCTTGTTGCCGTGCTGATTCCCTGCGGGGTCCTGGCATGGTTTGCCCAGCGGGCCATGAAGGACGAGCAGGCGACCTACCAGCGCCAGCATGTGCTGCTGGCCCAGGAGAAATCGGCTGCCCTGGCCGCCCGGTGCCGGGAACTGCTCCAGGAGCAATTACAGGCCTTTGAAAAAGCCACGGATGATTACCTGATGGCTCCCGTGGACGGTGAGGTGGATGGGCTGGGGGCGGAATCGGACGAATCGGAAGTGGCCAGGTGGGACGCGGCCCTCAAGCAACGCTACCCATTGGCGGAGCGTGGTTATCTGGAGCCGATGACAGAATCCAAAACGATGCTGGCGCTGACGGATCAGGCGGAAAAAGTGGTTCGGTTGAAGGACCTGACTTTCGATTCTGCACCCGAAAAGCCAGCCCCTTCCGCTGACGGGACGGATGAATTTGCAGCGAGTCTGAGGGTAGACCGGGGAGAATCTTCGTTAGGTGGAAGATTAATGGAGGGGGTTGAAGAGCGAAGAGCCGGTGGACTGGGGGGCGCGGCAGCCCCTGAACCGGCCGCGAATATTGAAAGTCTGGATTCCGTGGAAAGGAAACTTGCCGATCTACCTGCCAGTGACCCCGCTCCCGCCGCACCCCTAGACGCCCCGACGGCCAGCCCGCCGACTATCGCGGAGGCTGCATCGATCCCTTCACCTCCGGCTCCGGCTGCCGCGATGAAAGCTAAAACCAGCCCAGGCGAACCCCTGGCGTTGGGCCGCGGTGGGGTGGTAGCGGGCAAAGAGGCGGACCCGGCGAAAGCCGAGGTATCGAGCGCTCTGGCTGCAGACATGCCGACCGAGGTGGCGGGGAAAAATCAGAATCTTGCGAAGCTGGACCAAAACCGCGCCCTCGTTGAAGGAGAAGGGCGGGCTGAGGTGAAGATGGAGGAAGATTCTTTCGGCATGGTCGCGAGTGATAAGAAGAGGCGATCCGGTTCCGAGCCGGAATTGCTGGGGCGGGCAAAACGCAGTGAGCTGGCGGATGACCTGATAGAAATTCCCAAGCCGACGGCGGACGGCAGGGAAAAGGTGTCGCTTGCGGTCCGCGTGGTGGCCCCGCAGCACCTTTCTTCCGAAGCTCAGGTGAGTCTGGCAAGACTTTCCTCACAGTTGGAAAATCCGCTCCGTCTTGACGAGCGGATGCGTGCGGAGAATTCAGGGATCGCTGGCAAGAATACGGATGATGCCGGGTTCCAACTCGTGGCATGGTATCGGTCCCCGCGCCGGCCGGAGGTCGTGCATGCAGGCGAAATTTCCGTGACCAAATTTCTCGAAACACTGCGAGCCCTGGCTCCCCAGGCCGGTGGTTCCGTGGAAAACCTTTGCCTGGCCGTGCTCGATCAAGAAGGGCACCCAGCCTTTCAGACGGAATCAGGATTCACCACAGACTGGTCCCGGCCCTATGTCAGCGTGGAAATCGGCCCGATGCTGCCGCGTTGGGAAGCCGCAGTTTATCTGCTGAGGCCCGATGCCCTGCTCATCGGCGCGCGGGCGGCGCAGTGGAGGCTCGGGTTGATCGTGCTCGCGGTGCTGGTGGCGGCGATTGGCGGTGGGGCCCTGTTCTGGATGGAAACGCGTCGTCGCTGGCAGGAAGCCCAGCAGAAGACGGATTTCGTCAGCCAGGTCAGCCATGAATTGCGCACCCCGCTGACGGCCATTCAGATGTTTTCAGATCTGCTGATGAAAGAGGCTCCGACGAGCGACCCCGCCAAATCCCAGCGCTACGCCTCGGTCATTTCCCAGGAATCCCAGAGGCTGACGCGCTTGATCAACACCGTCCTGGATTTTTCAAAACTTGACCGCAAGGGAGTGGTGCTGGACTTGATGGAATGTGATCTCAGGCAAATCGTGGAGGATACGCTGGAACGCTATCGGCCTCATCTGGAGAGTCTGGGCTTTACGGTCACGGCCGTGCTGCCGGAAGGTCCGGTGCGCCTGCGGGCGGATGCGGATCGGGTGGCGCAAATTTTGGTGAACCTGCTGAGCAATGCGGAAAAGTACGCGGCCAATGGAAAGGTGATCGACGTCACGCTCGCGCAGGATTTCGCGGATCGTGCTGCGGTCGTGGAGGTATCGGATCGCGGCCCGGGGATTCCGGCGGGGCAGGAGAAAAGGATCTTTCAGAAATTTTACCGTGCCGATGACCGCCTCCACAGCGGCATCCAAGGGACCGGGCTTGGACTGACGCTGGCCCGCGCCCTGGCCCGCGCCCATGGTGGTGATGTCACCCATGCCGGGCGCGCGGGCGGTGGAAGCACTTTTACGCTGCGGCTGCCAACGTAGGCAGGCCGACTCCTAGGGCAGGGAAACCTCCACGCGGTAGAATCGCCGCGCATCGCTCGGGGAGACATTCCAAAGGAAATTCTGCGCGGCGTTCACCGTGACATAGGCACCAACCTGAATCCAGCCACCGAGCATAGTGCTGGTCATGAGGCGGTAGCGACGGTTGGGGATGGTGGGGAAGCCTATCTGATAGGTGGTGGGGTTTACCTTGTTGATGGCAGGAACGGGCGGCTGGCTGGGAACCAGAGGGCTGAGGTCGTAGAGGAATTCCTGGTAGTTGGTCATGCTGTCGAAATCAGGGTCGCCATTGGCTCCCTCGGCGCCATCCGGATTGTTGCGGTCCAGCCCGTGCAGGCTCTCCCAATAGTCCGGCAGGCTGTCGCCGTCGCTGTCAGCCACTGGTCCTGGAGCCGCCTTGACCAGCCGGACGTCGTTGAGCGTGACCGCACCGCGGTGGTGCTCGACGCGGACGTGGTGGAGGAAATCCACCTGTCCGTTGTATAGGTTGGGGAATGTAAAGGTGAGCGCGCTTTCGGTGGCGGTTTCATTTCTGATGAAACCATAGGTGCTGCGGGGTTGGAATACGGCACCGTCCGGCTCTCCGCTGACGAGGCTGGCAAGGAAGATGCTGAATTCCGGGATCAGCGTTGCGACGGGGATATCGACTCCGGGGCTGCTCTGACCCAGGGCCTTGTCGAAATAAACTTTCATGACATAGCTTTCGGAGACAACGGTGCCGTCCGTGGTCGGATATTCGATGCGAAAATGGTCGGGATGGCCGGTGATGAGATGACGGTTCAGGGTTGTGAACCAGCCATCGACATCGGACAGGTCATTGTTGGCGGAGGAACTGGCTTCCTTGAAACGCACCTTCAGGTCGGCGGATCCGCTGTTGGGAATGTTCGTGTAGTTGAATCTCCATTCGCGTCCGAAGCTGGTGCCGGCCGTTTGCTGCGGAGGATTGACCTCCGTGGCCGTGGCCCAGGCGCTGGTGCCGTTGGTGTCGACGATCTGATACCACACCTCCGTTGTCTGGGTGTCGCTCAGCACGACGAATCCGTAACTGCTGCCACCGACGGTCTCGTTGTCCGCAGTGGGATATTTGATCAGGCCGGAGGGCCGGGCGGTGTCGTAGTAGAATGTCTGAATGTTGGTTTTAAAGATGCTGGTTCCCAGCCGGGGGGAGCCGATACTGCGGTGCAGAAAGGCGCGGGTGCGGACTTGATGGTAGCCTTCCCTCAGCCCGGTGAAGCGGTTTCCAAAATCATTGTTCGGGGCATAATTTGCGGTGGTGGCATTGAAGCCCGTGATTTGGAAATTGGTCTCCATGCGGCGCTTCAGGGTGATGTCGCTCGCGGTGACGGGGAATTGGCTCGGGGCATTCATTTTGTGAACGCCAATCTTGTAACGCAGGACGGTGGCTGCCGGCAGTGCCGGCAATGTGCCGCGATACCATTCCGAAGTGCCGCTTGTAAACTTGGTGCTGAGCGCGAGCACCTGGGTGGTGCCCTTGCCCAGGCCGGCACTGCCTTCAGGGTAGGTGGTGCCGTCGGTGGTGTAGTAGAGCCAGGCGTTGGTGATGTTGCTGGAGGTGTCGCCGACCTTCACCGTGACGGTGACGGGGACGCCCGCGGCATTTTGCGGCGCGGGATTAAATTGCAGGAGGCCACCGGGAACGCCGCCACTATCCACCGGGTCATGATAAACCCAGCTGGCGGTTCCGGTGTCGGTATCCACCCCGCTGCCGAGGTTGACCGTGAAGCCCGCAGTGCCCAGCGTGCAGATGTAAGTCTCACAGCCGGGCGAGCCGATGACGTTGCGTGTTTCGGTGTCCTTGGCGGCGAATTTTTCCACCACCCGGTTGACGAATTGCATTTGCTCATAGCCCAGGAAGGTCTCGGTGGCAGTGCCGGGCGGGTTGTCGCGTCCTGCGGTGAAGCCGCCGCCCATTTGCGAATTGGCATCCATGCCACCGTCGATTTTCAGCAGCATGTTTTCGGCGGAGCCATCCGCGCAGGCGAGGAAGGACAGATTCGTGCCGTTGGTGATGCGGGGGATGGTGACGCTGTGGGCATAGGCGGGATCGCCATTGGCCCCGTCCCTGCGCGAGTCCTGCATCGTCGGTGGTGCAGCGCCATTTTGCAGAATCCTCAGCTCCGGTTTGAGGTCCGTGTCGTGCCAGATTTCCGGGCGCTCCGGGCGGTCGTAACTGAAGGCAAAGTACCCACCGCTGGGAACGATCACGATGCTGTTATCGTCACCACGCAGGGCTCCGTCCTCTCCCACATTGGCATAAAACGGCCCGTTGAACGGGCTGTAGTTTCGCAGGCGTGTGTTGGCGGGGAAGGCGGTGCCGCCCAGCATCTGCTGGCCGTTGGTGTAGTTGCGCGCGTGCATGACGAGCAGACATGTGCTCTCGCTGGCGGGATTGAAGCCGTCGGAGGTATCGCGGAATTCCCAGGAAATGAAATCAGAATTGCTGTATCGCGGATGCTGTGAACCACGGGCAAAATCCCTCCGGAGCGGGAGAGCGGCGGTGATATAGTTCTGGCCATATTGCCCGAGGAAAGGAATGTAGGCCGGCTTGGGGAAATAATCCGGGCCGCCGCTGATGTTGTAGCCGTCCGTGTAAACGATGGGGAGGCCGGCCCGGGTGAGCATGTAGGCGTGGGCGGCGGGACGTTCGCTGCCGGACATGTAGTTATTGTCGTGGCTGAGGCAATACATCACTCCGTTGTCCACGCCGAAGGTGAAGGCACCCGGCTGATCATATCCGCTGAGGTTGCCGCCGATGCCACTGTATCCCCCAACACGATTTACGAAATCATCGTTGGCGATGCGCATGCCGGCCAGCAGGTAATCGTTGGGATTGGGGGGAGCCCCCAGGTGCTCGCCGAATAGCAGCAGGTCATTGCGGGGAGCGGGATTGGAGAAATTCGACTCGCGATGATTCGACCAGTCGTTGTAGCCGCGGGAAATGTTGAACTGCTCCTGAGCCCCGCCCAGAAAGCCCGCGCTGGAGCTGTCTTTGTTGCCGGCGTTTTGCTCGCCGAAGAAGTAGCTGGGCACGTGTTTGACGGCATCAAGGCGGAAACCATCGCATTTGGTCTGATCGACCATCCAGCGAATGCTCCGGATGAGCATGCTGTTGACGTCCTCGTTGACAACATCACCCATGTTGTAAAGCCCGTCATCACAGCCCCACGCGGTGGTCAGGGCGGCGGCGTTGGAACTGGTGGGATCGATGCCCTGGTCATAGAACGGTTCGCAGGGTTCACCCGCGTCGTGCTGGCCGTTGGCATTGAGGTCCGCATAATCAAATTTTCCATTGCCCCCGCCCGTGCTGGCACCGGAACCGTTGTAGGTGATGAGTTTCGTGGTGGAATTCAGCGTGGTTTTGGCCACGGTGACGGCCGAGCCCAGATAGCCGGTGTCCTGGTAAATTTCCTTGTCGGCAAAGGGATGGACGGCAAAGCCCGCGGCGTTGGTGGCGATGGTGAGATCATTGTCCGGATAAAGTTCCGTGCGACCGGGATGCCGCTTCCCCGTCCATTTGGCGTAATCGGCATTTTCCGTTGTCCCAAAGGGATCGAAGCTGGTGTTGGGGCTCTCCTGCGCGATGTCCCAGGCGAAGGGATTGCGGTTGAGCACCTGCCACTCGTCGTTGTAATCAATCGAATCCGAAGCCTTGCGCCAGCCGCCATCCGGTTTGCGCACGAGATGGAAATCCTCCGGCACAAATCCCGGAATGCCTGGAAAGAGCGTGCCAGGATTCACCGGATCCAGCGGCCCGGCATTGTGGGCCATTACGTTGTCAAAATACACCCGCAGCCCGAGTCGATGCGCCATTTCCACCAGCGAGAGCAACTCTGCCTTGGTGCCGTAGCGCGTTCGCGCCGTGCCGCTCTGATTCTTGTCCCCGAGGTCGAAACGATCATAGGTGTCGTACCCCACCGAGTAAGTTCCGGAGCCTCCCTTGCACGGTGGTGGCAGCCAGAGAGAGGTGTAGCCGGCTTCGGATATTTCCGGCAGGCGATCCTCAATTTCACGCCATGAGGTGTTGAAATACTGGAGGATGGTTTCCTGAGCCGCCAGGGGCGAAGCCAGGCACGCAAGTGTGAGCAGGATGTTGAGGGAGGTTTTCATTTGGGGGAGGGGACTCATCCTATCAAAACTTTACGCCGATCCAAAACGTCATTTTTATTAAATTTGCGATGCCGAAATCGCCCGTGATCCGACTGGGTGCGGGACGGGCAGAGGTGGCTGAATTTTGCAAAAAAAGCAGTCCGTCGTAAATTTTTTTATGAACTACTCAGTCGAACGTGTTGAAAATCAACGGAATAAGTGTTGTCAGGTTTGTTTCACTCGGTTAGGGTCGGCGCGACGAGCATGAAAAGGAGGTGGAACGCCACCTTCTGGATTTCAAAGGGCGTCACCCCCACGAACACCGAATGGATAAAGATGATTGCACCAAGACCGATGTACGGGATTAGCCGGATTGATCAGGAGGAGAAGAAAAACCATGGTTGGTACGTCCGTGTGACCTTCAAAGGAGTTATCACCCAAAAATTTTTCGCCGACAAAACGCACGGCGGAAAACCAAGGGCTTTGAAGTGCGCACAGGAACACCGCAATTCCCTGGTGGAACAACTCCCGGTCGCCCGACAAGCTGCAGCTGCCAAAAAGCGCGCGACTCGAAAGGTCCCCGTTTTATAACCCTGCAGAGACCAGTTTCGCCAGTCCCCGTGATTAACCAACGAATCTCAGCCATGCTGCATGGCGCGTCCGTCGTGCAGCGTCCTTGGTTCATAGCGTGATGCTGGGGGGCATTCCTGCGGCGACGGATGGCTGCAGACTCACAGTGGGAAATAATTGAAGGGGAGTCACCAAGGTTGGCGGGCCACCTCCTCCGGTTTCTTTTGACTCTGGCTGAAGTTGGGTGATGGGAAAGCGCTCCCCATGTCCGAGACAGTGCCCAACCAACCCCAATCAAATGACCGCTCCCTCTGGGCGGAGGATGTTCACATCACCTACAAAGTCGGTGGAGCCGATGTCCCGGTGTTGCGTGGGGTCAGCCTTTCCGTGGCGGCTGGTGAGAAAATTTTCCTGTGTGGTCCCTCCGGTGCGGGCAAAACAACCCTGCTCTACACTCTGGGGGGGCTCGAACGTCCCAATGCCGGGAGAATCCTGGTCGGCGGTGATTCGTTGTATCAAATGTCGCAATCCGCCCGCGCGACCCTGCGGAATCAACGCATGGGTTACATCTTTCAAAATTACCTGCTACTCCCCGAGTTGACCGCGTTGGAAAACGTCGCCCTCCCGGCGCTGATCGGAGGCCGAAGAGCCAGGGATCGGGCGGGGCATTTGCTCTGCAGCATGGGACTCGGACACCGGCTGGACCACCTGCCTACCCAGATGAGCGGCGGCGAGCAACAGCGTGTCGCCATCGCCAGGTCCCTCATCAATGATCCCGGCTATATTTTCGCCGATGAACCCACCGGCAATCTCGATTCGAAGACCAGTCACGAAGTCATGGAATTGCTGCTCACAGCAGTTGCGCAATCGGGAAAAACCCTCATGGTCGTCACTCACGACACCTCGCTGGCCTCGCTCGGCGACCGCACCCTGCACCTCAGGGACGGTTTGATGGAATCGTGACTCGTTCCCTCCACTGTATCCTTACCACATGAAAATTTATCTCGATGGCCGATTGGTCGATGAAGCTGATGCCAAGATTTCCGTTTTTGATCACGGCCTGCTCTACGGTGACGGCATCTTTGAGGGAATCCGATTCTACAACCGCCGCGTCTTCCGCCTGGAGCAGCACATCGAACGTCTCTATGATTCCGCCAAGGCGATCCTTCTGACCATCCCCATCAGCAAGGAGGAAATGATCCGGGCGACGCGTGAAACCTGTGCTGCCAACGACCTGGAAAACGGCTACATCCGCCTGGTGGTGACCCGTGGCACCGGACCCATGGGTCTCTCCCCCTATAAGTGTCCCAAGGCCACGGTCTTCATCATCGCGGCCAGCATCTCGCTCTATCCTGACAGCGCTTACGAGACCGGCCTGACCATGGCCACGGTGGCCACGCGCCGTCCCCGCCATGATATCCTCTCCCCATTGGTCAAAAGCCTCAACTATCTCAACAACGTCATGGCCAAGGTGGAGGCCATCCAGGCTGGAGCTGAGGAGGGACTGATGCTCAACGATCAGGGGCTGGTCGCGGAATGCACCGGCGACAACGTGTTCGTGGTCCGCCACGGGGTCATCACCACCCCCCCGCTCAGCGCAGGTGCGCTGGATGGCATCACCCGGCGGGTTGTCTTCGAAATCGCCGCCGAGCTGGGCATTCCCATGCGCGAAACGGACATGTCCCGGCACGAAATTTACACCGCGGATGAATGTTTCCTGACCGGCACTGCCGCGGAAGTCATCGCTGCGGTCAAACTCGACCAGCGGATCATCGGCGACGGTAAGCCCGGGCCCATCACGCAGCGGGTGATCGCCAAATTCCGCGAATTGGCCAACACCACAGGCACGGCCTTCTGAGGCGGGATCTTTTCCGAATTCGTGGTATTTTCCCCATTCCGCCAGCCGGGCCGGGGTCCGTCTTGGCAGGGGGGATGAGGCATTGGGGACCGGGCGGTTTCTCCCACCGAAAATTCCCGGATTTCCGAGGTCAAATCTGCTTTACATGGCCCTGTCCCTGCGACTAGATTGTGGGGCTGACTGGGATTCTATTCGGAGAAAACCAGTTGCCAAATTTCCAAGTGCCACCAGCCTGCATCAGGCTACGGCCCTGACTCCATTTGCCATGATGACACCTACTCGCTGCCTCCTACTCGCCATCTCACTCAGTGCCGCCCCAGCCCCAACCCAGGTGGGGTTGGAAACTCTCAACGAAGTTGCGGAAAGGCTTGGGGGGGCGGACATCGATTCCAACAAGGGGGTGAGCTTTGACAAGGGCTCGCTGGTCTGGGACGGAGGCATCCACCTCAAATCGGATGCGATGGAGATCTTTTCCGACAAGGCCGAATACGTGGTCGACCAGGAGAATCTCGTCGTAACCGGGGACGTCTCCATCTACAAGGACGGCATGATCTACCGCGGCGAGAAGGCGGTTTATTCCACGAAAACCAACCAGCTCGATGCGAGTGGCATGCGCAGTTCGCTGGAGCCCAAGGCGCCGCTTTGGTTTCGAGCCAAGGGATTTGAAACGGTTACCAGCGATGTGAGTCTGATCAACGCCCAGGGTATGGACATCACCACGGAGGACTCCGCGGACCCCGGCTTCCACCTCAACGCCCAGAAGGTCACCATTTATCCCGAAGACCGGATCGTCTTCAAGCACCTCAAGGTTTACGCTGGTGACGTCCCCATTTTCTACCTCCCCTACCTCTCGCAACCGCTCGACGAGGAGCAGGGCTACACCTTCACGCCGGGTTATCGCAGCAATCTCGGGGCGTTTCTCCTCAACCAGTGCGGCGACACCATCGGTGATCACTCCATCATCAAATACAAGGCGGATGTCTATGCCTCGCGTGGTGTCGGACTGGGCGCTGACATCACTTCCCGGAAATTCAAGGATTCGGAAAACTTCGGTAAATTCAAGTTCTACTGGATCAACGATACGAACCCTGAGGAAGCCGGCCTCGCATCCAATGAGGTCCGCACTGGCATCGATGCCAACCGGTATCGGGTCAATCTCCAGCACCGCGTCTACCTCCCCGGCCCGGCGGAAAGCAATCTCTACGTCGACATCGACCTTAACAAACTCAGTGACCAGTATTTCTACGAAGACTTCTTCCCCTGGGAGTTCCGCGAGGATCCGCAGCCCGACAACGTGATCAATATCGTAAAAACCCACGAGCGGGGAGAGTTGAGCCTCCTGACCCGCTTGGAGTTGAATGATTTCTACGCCACCGACAGCCGCCTGCCGGAAATCGCCCTCGACGCCGTGAAGCAGCCTGTTTTCAACACCGGGTTGTTCTACTCGGGCAATACCAGCTTTGGTGTTTTGGAGGATCATATCGGTTCGGTGGACAAAGCCATTTTGGAAACCAAGATCGATAAAATTGAGGCCCTGCTGGCTGCGGATGCCGCAGGAACTCCCCTTGACGAGGCCACCACCAAGGACGGTAAGAAGGTCAACCTCGACACCATCGGCAACGGCGTGGTCAAGAAGGGTGAGAAATTTAAAATTTCCGATGGCAATGACATCCTCACTCAATTGAAGGTCCAGGCGGATGATTCCAAGTTCAATCGTTTCCACACCTATCACGAACTGAGCTACCCTACGGTCGTCGGTGGCAACTTTACGGTGGCACCCAAGGTTGGAGTTGGATTCACCAACTACTCCAATGTGAGCGGACCACAGCCGCTGAACACCTCCCGTGCCATTGTCGCGGCCGGCTTGGATACCTCCTTCAAGGTGTCCAAGAACTACGATGACATCCAAATTCCTTCCCTGGGAATTGATGGCATCCGCCACATTGTGCAGCCCTACCTGAACTGGTCCTTCGTGAATACCGATGACCAGGGCAAAGGCTTCCGGGGGATTGACCGTCTCGTGCAGAGCACTCAGCCGCGGCCCCTGGATGTGAACAATTTCACCGCCATTGACTCTCTCAACAGCTGGGACATCGTCCGACTCGGCGTTTCCAATCGTTTCCAAACCAAGCGCAATGGCAGCACGTATAACTGGCTCCAAACGAACACCTATGTCGATGGATTTATCGAGGATCCTGAATTCAACCGCAGTGTTTCCAATCTCTACAACGATATCGACTTCCAACCCCTGCAATGGCTGCGTCTGAACATCTCCTCCCAGGTTCCCCTTGGCAATGACGGGTTCACCGAGGTTAACACCCGCGTCACCTTCCAGCCGCGCAAAGACCTGGAATTCAGCATCGGCAATCGCATCCTCAGCAATCATCCCTTCTTTGATGACAGCAACCTCATCGACCTGCGCACCTACTATCGCATCAACGACAACTGGGGCGTGAGCGCTTACGAGCGTTTTGAAGCCGAGGACAGCACGCTGGAAATGCAGCAATACAGCATCCACCGCGACCTTAACTCCTGGGCCATGTCTCTGGGAGCGGTCGTTCGCGACAACCGCGGGGAGACGGAATACGGCCTGGTCTTCAGTCTGACCCTCAAGGATTTCCCCGGCGTGCGCATTCCGATCGATTACGATCCCAGTGGCGGTGGTGGTTCCCATCATTGAGTTCGCTTAAATCCGGGAGTTGAGACATGGTGCTTATTCGCTATGTTGCGCACCATGCTCCCCATCACTGACAATCCTTGGCGCACCCATTCCAGCCAGGAGGTTTTCGACAACCCCTACGTGAAAATCATCCGCAATGAGGTCACCCGGCCCAGCGGCCGTCCTGGAGTTTACAGTGTCATCAGCTTCAAGCGGGTGGCCGTGGCCATCATTCCGGTGGATGAGGAGGGCTGCACCTGGCTGGTGGGGCAGTATCGGTATCCCCACGATACCTACGAATGGGAAGTTCCTGAGGGCGGGGCTGAGCCCGGGGAGGATCCTGAGGAATGCGCCCGGCGGGAACTGCGGGAGGAGGCTGGATTAATCGCCGGCACGCTTACCCCCATTCTCCACATGCAGTTGTCCAACTCGACGACCAACGAGATTTCTCACTCCTTCCTCGCCACCAACCTCACACCCACAGAACCCGAACCGGACGAAACCGAGCAACTGGCCATCCACCGGCTGCCTCTGGCCGAAGCCTATGCCATGGTGCTGCGCGGCGAGATCAGGGATGCACTGTCCGTCGCCACTTTATTAAAGCTTAAATTGCTTCAGGAATCTGGAGCGTTACCCATTTGCATACCCCCCACCCAGCAATGACTAAATCCGCCACTCTTCCCAAGCTGCTTATTGCCCTCATCATCGTCGGCGTCACCGTGTATTTCTGCCAGGCCCAGCGCGGGACTCCCGTCCTCAAGGGAGGGAATTTCCGCGAGGTGCTGACCATCGACAACGCGCCCATCAAGCGGGATAGCGGACCACTCAAAAGCTACTCGGATGTCATTGAGCGCATCGAGCCGGCAGTTGTGAAAATTTCCACCGCCCAGGAGGTATACCTTCGGCGCTATCGTTCGCCGTATTCGCAGGATCCCTTCCTGCGCCGCTTTCTGGGCATCGAGGAGGATACAGGCACCGTGGAACGTCGCAAACAGCCGCTCGGATTGGGATCCGGGGTCATCGTCACCCGTGACGGATACATCCTGACGAATCACCACGTGATCAGAGATGCCACGGAAATTAAAGTCTCCCTGCCAGGGCGTGAGGAGACTCTTGATGCCAAAGTCATTGGAACGGATCCGGAGAATGATGTCGCTGTGATTAAGGTGAATGGGGAAGGGCTGCCCATCGCCACTTTGGCGGACAGCAGCCAAGTGCGTCGAGGAGACATCGTCTTCGCGGTGGGCGCGCCCTTTGGCTACGATCAATCAGTGAGCATGGGGATTGTCAGTGCCATTGGTCGCCGCGAAATCGGGCAGAACCAGCAAACCAACTACATCCAGACGGATGCGGCCATCAATCCCGGGAATTCGGGTGGCCCACTCATTGATGCCGAGGGTCGTCTCATCGGTATTAATACGGCCATTTTTTCCAACACCGGCAGCACCGCCGGTATTGGTTTTGCTATCCCCAGTAACCGGGTTATCCAGGTGGCATCCAAACTCCTCAGTCCCAAAGTTATCGGCCAGAGTGGATATCTCGGCGTGGTGCCCTCACCCATGACCGCTGAAATGGCCAAGTTTCTAAAATTACCCGAGTCGGGGGGCGTCCATGTCACTGGCATCAACCCCGGCTCGCCCGCGGATAAGGCAGGGCTGCAGATCGATGATGTCATTGTTCAACTCCAGGGACGAAAAATCGAGAATCCCACTCAACTGAATGACGAAATCGCCGCCCTCCCTGCCGGTCGGGAAATCACTCTTGGCATCTGGAGGTCAGCCGAACATCGCGATATCACGCTCACGCTCGGAGACAGCACGCAGGCTCCCAAAAATGCAGGAAATGAGGAACTCGCCGACGACCCGGAATCAAAGTTCGGCTCCTATGGATTAAGACTCACCGAACTCACGGATCGCCTTCGCCGGCAATTGGGCTACAGCCGCAGCACGCAGGGCGTCGTAATTGAAGAGATCGCCGCGAATAGCGAAGCGGATCAGGTCGGTCTCGCAGTGGGAGATTTGATCCTTTACATTAATAGGCAACGCATTGCCAGCCCTCAGCAGGCAGCAGACGCGTTTAAAAATGCCGGGGACGGTGGGGCTTCGGTCCACATTGCCCGTGGGGATCGGTTAGCATCAGTTTTGCTGAAGGGAAAATAAACTGATTCAACATTTCCGCGATGCGCATGTATTCTGGTTTTGGCAGGGTTGCTCAACGGTAACGCAGCGCCGGCGCCTCCTTGGCGACGATGATCCGCTTGATGCCGTCGCGGAGGTTTGTGACGTTGAAATTGATGAGCAGTCCGACCTCGAAGCCGGTCAGGCGCAGGTAATTCCGCAGCCTGGCCTTGTGTTCCTCGGTGAGGGGAGTGTCGTTGATGTCCACGACGATTTTGTCCTCAATGAGAAAATCCAGTTTCCCAACCCCCTCGATCCAGCGCTCCTTGTAACAGACGTCCACCTTGTGGTCGCGGGTGAAGACGATTTCCCGCATGCGCAGTTCATGAGCCACACACTCCTTGTAGACCCCCGCGGGCAGTCCCGGGCCGAGATGGCGGTGCACTTCCATGCAGGCGCCGACGATGACGTGGGGGAGTTCTTGTTGATTCAGGTTCATGGGGAGGGTAGTGAATTGAACTGAGTGTGACCGTTCCAAAGATACACTCGTTCAAGAAATTTGGCTGAAATTTTCCCATCATTTCTCCGCCTGAGAATCAGGGGGATCCGTGGCGGTGGGGAGGTCGCAGAGTCGGAGAACCATTTTCTCAAACGCCCGGGCGGATTCGAATTCGTCATGCACCACGTCGTTGACGCCGAGGAGTTGAAGGCGGGCGATATCCGAAGCGAACCGGGCGCGGGCAAACAGCGGTATTTCCGGCTGCATTTGCCGGACGATTGACAGTGCGGTGGCGACGACGCTGGCATCCGGAAAGGTAAACGCCACGAGGCGGGCATGGGACAGCCTGGCCAGTTCCCAGGTCTCACGGTGGGAGGCGTCCGCGAAGAGCACGGGTTGTCCGTGCTTGTGCAGGCGGCGCACGGTATCGGGATTGAGATCAATGATGAGGGCGGGAACCCCGGCCCGCTGGATGGTCTCCAGTAATCTCTGCCCCACGGGGCCATAACCGCAGATGATGGCGTGGCCGGTGAGGCTCTTCGTTTTGTGAAGTGCCGAGGCATCGGGAGTGCCGGAGACGGCAGGACTCCGGCCCATTTTACCCAGACCCCTTGTAATCCACGGCACCAACTTCACCATGAAGGGCACCAGGCTCATTGAAAGGGCGATGCTTCCGAGCAGGATTTGCTGGAGATCACGGGGCCATGCCTGCAGGCGGTCAGCCTGCTGCAGGAGCAGCAGAGAGAATTCCCCGCCACTGGCCAGCGTTGCCGCCGCCATTACGGAATCTCGCGAGGCCAGTCGCAGCCGGAGTCCGATCCCCGTGATGATCAGGCATTTTCCCAACAACAGGGCCGCCGTCATTCCCAGCACCATGGGCAGATGCTGCAGGACGACGGGCATATTCACCAGCAGCCCTGTGGAGATGAAAAACAATGTGAGAAACAGGTGCTTCAATGGCAGGATGTCCGAGAGGATCCGGTGCTTGTAAATGGTGCCGCTCACCGCCAGTCCAGCCACAAAGGCTCCCAGCGCCACACTCAAATGCAGCAGTCCCCCCAGCATGGCCAGCCCCACGCACAGCCCGATCACCGTGAGACTGAAGAGTTCATCGTTGCGCGATTTGGTCACCAGATGGAGAACTTTGGGAATGACCCATCTGGCCAACACCACGGATATCCCCACAAAGGCGGCGCCCTGCGCACACACCAGCAGCACCTGCCACCAGACGCCATCCGCCGCACCACCCACGGATAGCAGCAGAGGCAGGAAAACAAAAAAGCCAATCACAAACAAATCCTGAAAGATGGCGATGCCGAGAGCAAACCGCGAACCCGCAGAGCCGGATAATTTCAGGTCTTCAAACATTTTCAGACTCACGGCCGTGGAACTCAAGGCAAGCGCCGTGCCCATTACCAGCGCCTGTGCCCAACCCATTCCCATGAGCATGCCAGCGCCGGTCCCCAGGACCAGACCCCAACCCATCTGCCATCCACCTCCCCGCAGCGCCATGCGACGCAGAAAACGCAATTCATTCAGTGAAAATTCCAGCCCCAGAGTGAACATCAAAAGCATGACGCCAAATTCCGCCATCCTGCCGACGCTTCCCTCAGCCTCCACGCCCCCCAGGACGGTGACCAGGCCGCTATTGGCGAGCAAAACTCCGCATAGAAAATATCCTGCCAGCAGCGATTGGCGAAATTTGATCAGCAGCAGGGAAATGCCCACGACCGCCAGTAGCAGCACTGCCAGGAGCGAGAACAATGGGGGCAGCGCCTCCGCGAGCATGGGGGAAAATTTCAAGGGGACGGCAGGAAGCATGGGCAAAGTTGCCCAAAGTGCACTCGATTTGCGAATTCCCAAGTCTGAATCGCAAACCAATCCCGGGAGATCACCCAAAATCCTCCAAATACCCGGCATGCCCTCGTGGAACAGTAAAAAGGCGCCGTGGAACATTTTCCACCCCGGCGCGTGCCGCCAGCCATCTTTCCCTTGACCCTAGGGAAATCACCTCCATCCTACATTTTCTAAATTTTCCTGCGAAAACTGCGGATGCTGTCAGCCGATTTGAGCTTCGATTTCCAATCGACTGAGTGCTAGCGTCGGGTTGTCTGCACGGAAAATGGCGATTTTTCGGGCGTCGATTGAAAGAAAGACGCCAATCCATTTGTATACTACTCACATTCTTAACTCAATTCATTAAATGCTCGGCAGATTTTTCGGATGGTTCTCCAACGACATTGGAATCGACCTCGGCACCGCCAACACCCTCGTCTATGTCAAAGACCACGGCATCGTCCTTCGCGAACCCTCGGTGGTAGCCGTCAAGGCTGGCACCAGTGAGGTGCTTGCCGTGGGCGATGACGCCAAACGCATGCTGGGGCGCACCCCCGGCAATATTGTCGCCATCCGCCCATTGCGAGACGGCGTGATCGCAGACTTTGAAGTGACCGAAGCCATGCTCCGGCATTTCATCCACAAGGTGCACAACCGTCGCGGCATGGTGCGGCCCCGCGTCGTCATCGCGGTCCCCAGCGGGATCACCGAAGTTGAAAAGCGGGCCGTTAAGGAGAGTGCCACCCAGGCAGGCGCCCGCGAAGTCTATCTCATTGAAGAGCCCATGGCCGCGGCCATCGGGGTCGGTCTTCCGGTGCAGGAGGCCAGCGGCAACATGATTGTGGACATCGGCGGCGGCACCACGGAAGTGGCCCTTATCTCCCTGAGCGGCATCGTTTACAGCCGCAGCGTGCGGGTGGCTGGTGATGAGTTGGATGAGGCGATCATGCAATACATGAAGCGCGCCTACAATCTCATGATCGGCGAACGCACTGCCGAGGACATCAAGATTCGGATCGGTTCCGCCTATCCCATGGCCAAGGAAACGACCATGGAGGTCAAAGGCCGGGACATGGTCGCGGGCCTCCCCAAGACCATCACCATCACTTCGCAGGAAGTGCGCGAAGCACTGCTCGAACCCCTGAATACCATCATCGACAGCGTTCGCGTCACGCTGGAACGCTGCCCACCCGAACTCTCCGCCGATCTTGTGGACCGCGGCCTGGTGCTCGCGGGCGGAGGTGCCCTGCTGCGTGGCCTCGACAAGCTTCTTTCTGAAGAAACCGGATTGCCCGTGCACGTGGCTGAGGACCCGCTCTCCGCGGTGGCTGAAGGCACGGGTAAAGTGCTGAGTGAACTGGCCTTCCTCAAGAAGGTAACCAGTAAAGACAATTGATGCCGGCGGGAATTCTCCACCGGTCATCCCACCCCTGCCACTGCACGCCGTGTTTCCCGAATCATCTCTCTCGGAGAGACATTTTCTGTTTACCGGCCCAAACCTGAGCCCTTTGTCATGCGACGCCTCAATGTTCTTGCCCTCTTCGTCTTCATCGGCGGATTAGCCTACGTCTTCATGCTCGACAAGGAAAGGGCCCAGAAAATCCAGCACACCGTTGGTTCCTGGTTCTCGCCCTTCACGAAGGCTGGAGCCAAGGTTCAGGATGCCATCGCCGGGGTCACTGAGGAAACAAAGTCGCCGGCCCAGTTGAAGCAGGAAAATGATCAACTGCAGATTATCGCCAATCAGTTTCACATCCAACAGCAGGCCCTGGACACTTTGGAGAAGGAAAATGCCGACCTGCGCGGGGCCCTGGAATTCCGCAAGCACTATGGTTTCAAACTGATCCCCGCAGAGATCATCAACCGCACCCGGTCCGCGTGGTATCGCGAGGCCAAGATCGACAAGGGATTCAAGCACAAGATTACCGAGCAGACACCGGTGCTTGCCGCAGTGCTGGTGACCGATGGCGGAGTCAGCCGCTACGAGGGAGCGCTCGTCGGGAAGATCGGCAATGTCAGCGATGAAGTGGCGACGGTGGTGTTTCTGACGGATGAAAACTGTCGCGTGGCCGCCACCGTGAAAGGCCTCAATAATGTTCGCGGCATTCTGATGGGTGCGCGCAGCTCCGTCCGTGAATCGCCGGATCTGAGGCTGCGTTTCCTCAAGCCCGAGCCCGTGCTGGAACCCGGCCGCCAGGTGCTTAGCGATGGAGTCGGCGAGGTGTTCCCGTTCGGGATTCTCCTGGGGGAGGTCACCCGGTTTGAATCCGGTGATGGCACGGCCGAAGCAGCCGTGCGTCCGGCGGTTGATTTCAACGTTCTGCGCCATGTCTTCGTTCTGCAACCCAACGAGGATTCGGTCCCTCCCCCGGTCCTCCCCAAATCCACCAAAAAGTCATGATCTTTCATTTTCTGCTCTTTCTCGTGCTTTGTGTGAGCATGATCATTCAGGATTTCATCCCCGGATTTGCCTGGGCCTATCATTCCCACTTTCACCTGGTGGCCGTGGTGTTTTTCGCCTGTGCCGTGAGCGTTCCCTTTCCGGTGATGCTAATGTTTGCCTTTCTGACGGGTTTTATCTGGGATGCCAAGAACATGGTGCTGCCGGATGAATCCTACGCGCTGAAACTCGCCGCGGAAAACCTGGGAATCATTCTTCCCAAGGCGGGGGGCACCTTTGGTTTTTCCATCTTCCTGTTTGGTCTTTTCGGCGCGCTCATGCAGGGGATCAGACCCCTGTTCCGACGAGGGCGATGGGAGATGGCCCTGCTCATGGCGGGAGCCGGCACCTTTTTCCTGCTGCTCTTCGAATACCTTTGGATCAATTTCCGGCGTGGAGGGCTGTATTTTCCCGCGGATATTTGGTACTATATCTTAACCACCGCTCTGCTTTCAACCGCAGTGGCACCCCTGGCTTTCTATCTGATTCATCGTCTTGCGAAATCCTGCGGTTACCACATTCGGCTTGAAGCCATGGCCTACCGCAGATGGCAATCATGATCCAGTCCTCGCGCTTCCGGCTGATTCTTTTTGGGATGGTCATCATCGGTGGCTTCGGTCTCCTCCTGACCCGCCTCTATTTCCTGCAGATCAACAAGCAGGATGAATACATGCGCAAACTTCCCGGCACGCGGGAGGTCCTGCATCGTCTGGCCGGGGCCCGGGGCCGCATCCTGGACCGCAACGGCGTCGAGCTGGCCCGCAATCGCACCATGCTCCAGATCGGCCTCGATCTGGGCACGATCGTGCAGTATTACAAGGACACCCACAAAAACACCCTGCCCAAATTCGAATGGAACCCAGCCAAGGAACCCGAGACGGACATTGCCGCCATCGTCTCTGAGGTGGTCATCCGACCCCTGAATGAATTCGGCCTGGCCTCCAAGGATCACGAGGATCCCATGAAGGAGGTCCGTTTTGTCGAACATCTGCGCAATCATTACCGCACCAACCGCGGCGAAATCCCCTTCACCTACCTGCGCAATGTCGATTGGGAGACGTTCGCCAAATTCGCCGAGCACACCTTCAACATCCCGGGCGTAAACATCAGTCAGCGCTTCCTGCGCGAATACCCCTTCGGTGCCCTCACGGGTCATCTCATGGGCTACGTTAAGCTTTTCGACAATGATGCGCCAACCGAGGACAAGGGGAAATTCAAATTCTACGAGGGGGATGATGTCGGCATGACCGGCCTGGAAAAGACGCTGGATAAATACCTCAAGGGCAAACCCGGCTACCGCTACCTGCTGGTCAATGAACTTGGCCGCATGCAGGAGGAAGTGGTCAAGAAATACCAGGCACCCCAGGCGGGGGATGACGTCTACCTGACCATCGATGTGCGCATGCAGTACATCGCCGAGATGGCCCTGCGGGAGGCCAAGGTCGGACGCGGGGCCGCAGTGGTCCAGGATCCCAACACCGGTGAAGTTCTGGCAATGGCGGCGGTTCCCAATTACGACTCCAACAATTTCATTCCCGCCATCTCAACGGAAAACTACAAACGCTACCACGATGACGAAACCGTGCCCCTGCTCAACCGGGCGATGCAAATGTTCGCACCGGGTTCCACCTTCAAGGTGCCCGTGGCCCTGTCCGGCTTTCTGGCTTCGCCTGGCGAAATCAATCAATCTTACAACTGCAGCGGCACAGTCACTTACGGCGGCCGCGCTTTTCCATGCTGGACCCAGCAGAAAAGCATGTCTCCGCATGGTTCCCTTGATCTTTCGGGCGGTCTGAAAAATTCCTGCAACTGCTTCTTCTATCAATATGGCAACGATGCCGGCATCGACAACATCGACAAGATGGGCAATATGCTGGGCCTCGGTCACCAGACCGGAATTGAACTGGATGGAGAGGCCCCTGGGCTTCTGCCGACCAAGGAATGGTTCCGCAATGCCGGCCGCGGCAACTGGTCATCAGCCCAGACCGCAAACGTTTCCATCGGCCAGGGGGACGTGCTGGCCACCCCGCTGCAGATGTCCTGCGTGGCGGCCACCGTCGCCAACGGCAGCAAGGCCTATTTCCCGACGCTGATTCATCACCGCGTCGACAGCGCCACCAGGGCCTCCACGAAATTCACCCCCCGTGTCCGCACGGACCTGGCCAAGGAAAAAATCAGCGCCAAGCAGATTGAAAATGTGCGCAAGGGCATGTGGCGGGTGGTGAATGAAGCGGGTGGCACTGGAAAAAATTTCAAATCCACCATCCCCGAGATTGCCCAGCATGGTGGTGGCGCCGGCAAAACCGGGACCGCCCAGTTCAAACGCGCAGGCGTGAAGGATAACCACACCTGGTTTATTTGCTTTGCCCCCTACGATACCCCCAAACTCGCCGCCGCCATCCTCGTGCAGGGTGGCAATTCGGGCGGGTCCTGTCCCGCCCCCGTCTCGCGCCGGATCATTGAACAATGCATTTCCTTGGAAACGAATAACTTCCGCGTGGACCCGGCCAGCATCGGGCACATGGCCGAAGCCAAGGGACATTTCAATTTCATCGAGGCGGTCAAATACGCCAATGACGTGAATGTGCCTGATCTGCCCGAGGACGATTCCGAAGCCGGTGTGAACGATGCCGAACCCATTGAGAGCGAACCCATCAAGGTCCGCGCCGTAGTCCCGCTGGAGGAACCGACCGCCCCGGTGGAGGGATCCACCGTCGCTCCGCGTGCCCGCCCGGTCGAGGGTAATAAATACAAACCCAACACTCCCAACCCGTAACTTTTCAAATCAAACAATTTTATGGAAACAAGCCGGCCTCAGGGGCGGGCTCATTTCCAAAAAAACTACCCCTAACCACCTCCCTCCCATGCCCATTGGAACCATCGTAAAACGCATTCGCAAATTCTTCGGAGCCAACTCCGACTTCAACATCGGCACCCGTGTTGTCGTCAACACGGAACGCCTCGAGCAACGCATCGCCCTCGTCGAGGACGGCGTGCTTGAGGAATACAACATTGAAAGATCCGGCTCGCAAAATATCGTCGGCAGTATTTTCAAAGGCCGTGTCCGCAACATCGAACCCGGCCTCAAAGCCATGTTCGTGGACATCGGCTTTGAGAAAAATGCCTTCCTCCACTTCTGGGATGCCATCCCCGCCGCCGACGCCGAGGAAACCGACTTTGAAAAAATCGACCGCCACGGCAATGCCCGCCCTGCGCCGAAGCGCAAGAAGATCACCGCCAAGGACATCCCCAGCATCTACCCGGTCGGCGCGGAAGTCATGGTCCAGGTGACCAAGGGGCCGATCGGAACCAAGGGGCCGCGCATCACGACCAACATCTCCATGGCCGGACGATTTCTCGTCCTCATGCCGCTGACGGACATGTTCGGCATCAGCCGGAAGATTGATGACCCCAAGGAGCGTGATCGCCTGCGCAAAATCCTCCGCAAACTCAGCGTTCCGGATGGCATGGGCGTCATCATGCGCACCGTGTGCATGGGCAAGCGCGCCCGCTTCTTCGTGCGCGACCTCGCCATGCTCGTCGAGCAGTGGAAGAAAATTTCCGACAATAACAACACCAGCAAAGCCCCCTCCTGCGTCTTTCAGGAACCCGACATCATCGAGCGCACGGTGCGGGATTTCCTCACCGACGAAGTGGACGAGGTCATCTGCGACAATCAGGAAACCGCCCAGCGCATGCGCGATCTCGTCGGCGTCATTTCCCGCCGCTCCAAAAAGCGCATTCGTTACCTGCAAACCAGCGATCCCATCTTCGACAAGCTCGGCCTGCAGAAACAGATCGACAATGCCTTCTTCCGCCAGGTCTGGCTCAAATGCGGCGGCTACCTGGTGATCGATGAGACGGAAGCCCTCATCGCCATCGACGTGAATACCGGCCGTAACAAGGGCACGGATGATTTGGAGAAAACCATTGTCCAGACCAATCTCGAGGCTGCCGAGGAAGTCTGCCGCCAGCTCCGACTCCGCAACATGGGCGGCCTGATCGTGGTGGACTTCATCGACATGAAACACCAGCGCGACCGCATGGCCGTTTCCAAAGTCATGAAGGATCGCCTGCGCCGCGACAAGGCCAAGACGCAAACGCTCCCCATCTCGGCGCTTGGTCTCATGGAAATGACCCGCCAGCGACTCCACGAGAGCCTGAGTGAATCCGTTTACGACGACTGCAAATATTGCAATGGCCACGGGCGCATCAAGAGCACCGAAACCATGAGCGTGGAACTGCAGCGCCGCATCAACACGATCCTTCTGCAATACCCTGAGAGCGAGCACGACCTTCTCATTGTCGTGCACCCGGATGTCATGGAGCGCCTTCGCACCAAGGACGAGCAGATCCTCATGGAAATGCAGCGCCGCCACCATGGCCGCCTCAGCTTCCGCAGCGATCCCTCATATCACCGCGAGCAGTGCACGATCATGAACGCCGTGACCCAGAAGGAATTCAAATAGGCGAAGCATGGAGCGGCGGCGTCCTGCCGCCACGTAGTTACAATGCCCACTGGTAGCTGATCCGGATTTCCTTCCCGGCACTACCTCCCAGTGGGATGAGCAGTTCGTTCCCGCGGATCTGGGCGGCTGCGCCCTCGATCTGCAGAATCAGGGAATTGCCCAGGGCAAAGGTGCCATTTTCAGATTTTATCTCACCCACCGCCGCACGGAGGAAGGTGTTGGGATTGGCCGTGCCACTTAGTTTGAGCGTGCGAACGATTCTGGCCTTGGGATCGGCATCCGTTCCTGACGGCGTGTAAGATTCCTCAATTTTCATATCACCCTGGCTGTAGCTGAAAGTAGGCCGGCCCTGCTGGTCGAGAGTGTAACCGTGGAAGTTCAATCCCTCTGCATGGCGCTTCCGTTCCGGCCATGCGGTCTTCACGGGATCCTCGAGCACGGCAATTCCGACGCCGGTGGGCACGGGTTGGATCACGGCATACCCCAGTGGGCTTTGATTACCGCCCCCACGGTCCGTCCAATGCTTGTGGGCATCGATAAACGCGCCGCGCCAGAGCATGGCCAGGTTCATTTGATCGGCATCAAAGCAAACATTGAAGCCACCGGGATAACCCACCGCGATGCCGCGTGGACTGCTGCCCTCCAGAAAATTCCGGTAAATGACCGGCCGATCCCCCTCGGGAGCCAGCACGATGCCCGGAGCATTATTCCCCTCGGGATTGGCGCCATCTCCGCGCGACGGATGCACCCAGTCGGAGAGTCGTGTTTCACTGAAGCCGGGTCCGGCCCAGGCCACGTATAACTCAGCCTCGCCACCACCCTGGAAATAACGCACCTCCAGAGAGTGCTCACCTGCTTGCAGCGGGTAGGTTTTAGTTTGCACGCCCCCGGCGGGATGGACTCCATCGGCCTTGATCACCGACTTGCCATCGATGAGTACATCGGAACCATCATCGCTTGACAGAAAGAATTGGTAATCCCCCGCCTTCGGGGCTTTCAATTTGCCGTTAAACACCACGCCGAATTCATTTTTGTAATCGTCGAATTTCCATCCGAGGAGGTTCTCCGGAAGTTTGCCTTCGCGGCTCGGCGTGAGCTTGGAGAAGTCGGGAAGCTTGTTCCAATTGCCAAGGTAGAGTTTGAACGCAAGGTCCTGGATTCTCGGGCCCTCGGCGGCCACGCGCATGGTGCCGTTCATGGTCATGGCATGGCCGGGAAAGGTGCAGACATAGGGATAGTTCCCCGGTTCGGTGGGGGCGGTGAAGGCATATTCCTGCCTGCCGTGGGGCGGGGCCATCCTGCCGCTCACCAGCACCCGTTCGTGCTCCGGCACCCAGTCCTTGAGCATCCCCTGCTCACCCATGGCCCAGGCCAGTTTGGCGACCTCCATTCCCTTGTCGTCCCCCGGTTTGCAGATCACAATGTTGTGGGGCATCTCGTCATTGTTTTCCAAAGTGAGCACTACCCGCGCGCCGGGCGGAACAGAAAACTGGGCCTTGTCGTAGCGCATCTGGCCGGGGGGTGTTTTCAGGAAGATGGCCAGGGGCGTTTCCTCGGCCCGGGCACCGGCGGCAGTGAGAATCAGGATGGTCGCTATTGGAAAATTCATGCCCGAGCGTACGGAAATCTGCTTTCCCCGCCCCTTGGAATACCACCGTAAATGCGTCCATCCGTGGCCACGGGGTAAGTGGAGTGACCCGGAGGAAAGTTGGATTTTTCCTTGTGACTGGCAGGGGATGTTCCATTACTGCGCACCTGCTTTCATTCATGCTGGCTGAAACCCAATTAGAACTCCGCTCACAACTCGGTCTCGCGCTTTTTTCCCTCGGGCGCCTGGCGGAGGAGATCGGCATGCAGCCGAATCCGGTGGGCACGCTGAACTCCCTCGTGAATGGATTGAAGGATCCCTTCCTTTTTGTGGTGGCAGGGGAGGTGAATGCTGGAAAATCCATGCTGCTCAATGCCCTCTTCGGCGAGGAATTCTGCCGCACCAGCGCCCTCCCTTCGACCGATAAGATTCACTATTTCCGCTTCGGCCTGGTGCAGGAGGAAAATGAACTGGGGCCGAACCTCAAGGAGGTGCTGCTGCCAAGGCGCTTTTTACAGGATTTTCACGTTGTGGATACACCCGGAATTAATTCAGTGGCGGAAGGGCACGAGGCGATCACGGAGCAGTTCCTTCCGAGGGCGGACGCCGTGGTCTTTGTGCTGCCAGTCACCAATCCCTGGGGTGCCAAGAGCTGGGAATTTCTGCATCACATTCATGAAGATCTGGGCAAGCGTGTGGTGCTCGTGCTCCAGCAGATCGATCTTCGCACCGAGCAGGAGGTGCAGGCCATCGCCGAACATGTGCGGGTCTGTGCGCGCAAATGGCTGGGACGGGACATTCCCGTGCTGTGCGTCTCGGCCCGCAAGGCGCTGCTTGCGCGAACCTCCGGTGTAGGCAAGACGGAACTCCTTCAGCAGAGCGCCATCGAGGAGCTAGAGCAGGAGATCAACGACATCCTTGCCACCGCCACCGGTAAACTCGACCGCATCTCTAACACCCTGCACATGGGCAACATCATGCTCTCCCAACTCAACCAGTGCGTGATGGAGAAATCCGGCAAGCTCACCTCGCTGGGTGCCGTGCTGCAAAAGGTGGGCGCCATCGTGCAGGAGCAAAAATCCGAAAGCTGGGAAACCTGTCTGGTCAGCCTGAAACCCCTTGATGCAGTGTTGCAGCGCATTTGCCGGGAAATGCCGGCACGACTCAATCCGGAAATGGATGGCTGGCGGATGGCCCTGCAACCCGCCACCTCGGCCACGGGCAAGGCTGCCGCCGGCATCTGGCACCAGGATGCGCGCGCCGCGCTGGAATCCCACACCCTGGCCGTGGAGAAATCGATCCGCGGCGATCTTGAAAACCTCTGGGCCAACACCAAGAGACCCATCAGCAAAGCGCTCGGAAAATCCGCAGTCTCATCGCCCGATTTAAATGTGGATGTCGAATCCCTGCGCCAGGATCATGAAAACCTATTGGTGAATCTGCGTTCGGATGAAATCTGGGGGCAGGCGGCCCGCCTCCAATCCGAGCAGCGACGGCAGCGATTGATTGTCAGTGCCATCCTCGCAGGACTGGGGATCGTGGCGGCGCTGGTGGGCGGCATTGGAGGATGGTGGTGGTTGCTGGTCCCCGGGCTTGGGCTGATCGGGCTGGCAGGATGGCTGGCGCTGCGTGCCCGGAAACTTTTCCTGAAAACCTTTCCCGTCAAACTTCAGGAATGCTGCATCAACGACGCCAAGCGCGTGCGTCAGATGGCGGACGTGGCGCTGCAAAAGTGGCTGCAGCGGTGTTTCCAAAACTTCAGCGTCAATTTCAAACCGCTGCTGGATCGCAGTGAACAACTGCGCACCCAGGAGCAAACCCATCTCGAGGGCATTGAGAATATCCGCAAAACCCTGGCGGAACTTGACCGGCAGCTGAAAATCTAAATGGAACGCATTCTGGTTTTTCGCAGCGGAGCACTGGGCGATTTTCTGCTCACGCTTCCCATCATCGCAGCACTCCGGAAGGATCATTCCCCATGCTCCATCACTCTGGTGACCCGATCCGCCTACGGCGACCTATTGCTGGAAAGCGGCATCGTTGAGGAAATTAGGGATATTGAGTCGGCAGAATGGGCCGGCATGTTTGCAGATCATCCCTCCCTCCCTTTGAAAATGGGTGACTGGCTGGCATCCTTTTCCAAAATGTTCATCTGGATGACGGACGCGGACAGGCGTTTCTCTCGCAATCTGAGGAAATGTTCATGTGCGAAAATCGACCTGAAGAACCCCATCGTGAATCCGGCGGGAAACCACGCCACGGAGCAACTGGCCGGAATGCTCCCCCAGGAAGATGGGTTTGTCTTTCATCCACACCAACCCGCCTCACCTGCGGCTTTGGCGATGCATTTTGGAAGCGGCAGCAAATCGAAAAACTGGCCTGTCGCACACTGGAAATCCTTTTTGAAAATCCTTGCCGCCAGTCATCCGAATCTGCCCCTTTTCATCATCAGCGGTGAGGCTGATGCTCCTGAGCGATCGGCCTTGCTATCGACCATGGAGAGTTTGCCAAATCCCCTCACCGTGGCAGAAAACTGGTCGCTGGGGCGACTGGGAAGGCAACTTAGTGAGTGCGTGGCCTATGTGGGACATGACACCGGTGTCTCGCATCTTGCCGCACTGTGCAGTGTTCCCGGCCTGTGGTTGTTCGGTCCCACGGATCCCTTCGTCTGGGCTCCGCGCCGCGCCAATGTTCACCCCCTGCAGGCTGACCTGCAGATCCTTGAGCCCGGGGATGTCTGGGCCCGCGTGCAACTCCTGCTGGCTACTCCCACTTCCAGGCGGTGAGGCCTTTGAGTTCCCGAATGAACAATTCCCGGCCGCTGATGGCGAGGTGAGCCCAGGTATCCTGTTCGCTGACTTTCCGCTGGGAAAGCAGTTCAAATTTTTCCGGATTGGCCTTGATTAGCAGGAGGATGCCCCGCTCATCCAGCGCCAGAATCTTGTCCCCGTTGGTCACGAGGCTCATGTATTTTCCAAATTTCTCCTCGGTCACCCAGTGCTGCTGCCCCGTGGCCATGTCGAGACATGTGAACCGCTGGTTGCGCAGGTGGAGGAAAATTTTGCCGGCAATCACCACCGGGGTGCTCATGTAGGCCTCCGCCTTGTGCTGCCATTGTTCTGCGACCACGAGCTGGTTTTCGGCTTTCGATAATTGAAAAAGCTGGGATTTGCCGCCGTAGGCGCTGGTGTAGATGCGATTCGCATTGACCACGGGGGTCAGAATGTTCATGCCCTGGAACGTTTTGATTTTCTGACCCCAGAGTTCCGAGCCATCCTGGGGATTCACCCCACAGAGCTTGCTCCTGGTTTGCACCACCAACTGCTGCACCCCTCCTAGTTCCGTCAATATCGGCGAGGAAAATGCGCTCCCGTTCATGCCGCCGCCATCCGCGAGCGATTTCCAAACGAGCGCCCCGGTGTCCTTGCGAAGTTTGCAGAAGGCGCCGCCGGCCTGCACATAAATAAAATCACCATCCAGCAGCGGACTGCACACAAAACCAAAACTGGGGGGATCGGCCTTCAACTCCTTCACAAAGTCGACCCGCCAAACTTCCTTGCCGCTGGCCAACTCAAGACAAACGAGAACATCCCGCATCCCGGCCACATACACACGGGAACCATCGCTGACGGGCGTGGCCCGGATCCAATCGCCGTTGGAGGCGGCGAAGAAGGGAACCTTTTGATACCCCTCCCATTCCACGGACCATTGTTCCTTGCCCGTCGCACGGTCCAGCGCCTTGACACCCTCGAACGACTTGTCGCGGCTTGCGGTGGTGATGATGGTATTTCCAATCACCAGTGGGCCGGAATAGCTGGACTGCAAATCCACATGCCACGTCTGCTTCAAGGAATCCAGAGTGGCCGGCCATTTTGCGTCCCCGCCCACGTGCCCATCCCGATGCGGCCCGCGCCATTGGCGCCAATCTTCGGCCAGGCCGGAGTTTAAAGTGCCCAGGAACAGGATGGCGGATAGGAGGAGTGAGTGTTTCATGGAGGAAATGGGTTGGCGCTCAAGTGGCCGGGCATATTACAACATAACGTTACGAAGCCAAGTGATAACAGGATGCCCGGTTTAGGGTGGAGAATGGCCCTGAACCGCCAACTTACGAATCGCACCATCCTTGGTTGACGAACGCGCAATTTTCTCGCAATGGTGGCCTTTCCTCCATCCGATTTACCTTGGATTCTTTCTTCCAACAACTGATCAACGGCCTGGCGCTGGGGTCCATTTATGGACTCATCGCGCTGGGGTATACCATGGTTTATGGGGTGCTGAGGTTCATCAACTTCGCGCATAGCGATGTCCTGATGCTCGGGGCTTACGCGGCTTTCTTTCTGGCTCCCAAAGTTCAGCAGATTGTGCCGCTGCCAGGATTGGCCGGGGCGCTCATTGTGATGCTGCTGGCGGCGCTGATTTGTGCGGCGGCCGGCATGCTCATTGAATTTTTAGCCTACCGTCCGCTGCGCTCGCGGCCGAAACTGACGGTGCTGATCACGGCGATCGGAGTTTCATTGTTCATTGAATTCACCTGCCAGCACAAGGCGGTGTTTGGTGCCGCCAACCGGGCGTTTCCAAAGCTGATCGATTTCCCAAACTTCACGTTCCTTGGGCTGACTTTTACGAGTTTAAATGTCATCATCGTGCTCGTGACGGCGGCCCTGCTGGCGGGGATGTGGTTCATCGTCCAACGCACCAGGACCGGGGCGGCGATGCGTGCGGTTTCCTTCAATCAGCAGGCTGCGGCGCTCATGGGGATCAACATTAGCCGCATCATCACCTTCACCTTCGGACTCGGCTCCGCGCTGGCGGCCGTGGCGGGGGTGCTCTATGCACTGGGCGCACCGGCGATTGAGCCGCTCATGGGCACGCAACCCGGCCTGCGGGCCTTCATTGCCGCGGTGGTGGGAGGCATTGGAAATCTGCCGGGAGCGGTGCTGGGAGGAATCCTGCTGGGACTGTTGGAAACCTTTGCAGGCGGTATTCCCGGTCTTTCCACCTATCGCGATGCCATCGCCTTCGCCATTCTCATTCTCATTCTGCTCTTCAAACCGGCCGGTCTGCTCGGCAAAGCCACGGTGGAAAAAGTATGAAGACAGGACTCGACCCGATTTATAAAGCCATCGCTTCCGTGAGGCTGCCCGGGGCAAAACGTTGGTTGCTCGTCGGCATCGCGCTGGCGCTCGTGGCGAGTTATTTTTCCGGTCAGTTTAACCGTTATTACCTTGGTGTATGGATGGACTGCGGGATCAATATTATTCTGGCCGTCAGTTTGAACCTCATCAATGGTCACACCGGTCAATTTAGTCTCGGGCACGCGGGCTTCATGTCGGTGGGTGGTTACACGGCGGCCAAACTGTCCCTGGTTTACAGCCCAAGTGTGCCGCCGGAATGGCACCCGGTTTTGCTCTGCGCGGGATTGCTCCTTGGTGGTCTGGCATCGGCCGTGGCGGGATTTCTGGTAGGGGTGCCATCGCTGCGCCTGCGGGGGGACTACCTCGCCATTGTGACGCTGGGCTTCGGAGAAATCATCCGCGTCATTTTCCAAAACACGGAGGCTGTGGGTGCCGCAAGTGGATTGAGTGGAATTCCCAAATACACAACGCTGGGATGGACGTTTGGCGTAGCGGCCATCACTATTTATGTTGTCGCTGCCCTGGTAAATTCCACCTACGGGCGAGGCTTCCTGGCCGTGAGCGATGACGAGGTGGCCGCCAGTTCCATGGGGATCAATCCCACGCGCTACAAGGTCACGGCCTTTGTCCTCGGCGCGTTTTTTGCGGGGATCGCCGGGGCGCTCTACGCGCACCACAAGCAGACGCTGACGCCGACACAGTTCGATTTCATGAAATCCATCGACATCGTGGTCATGGTGATTCTGGGAGGCATGGGTCGCACGGGTGGTGTGATTCTGGCCGCGATTATCCTGACATGGATGCCGGAAATGCTCCGCGGATTTGCCGACTACCGCATGATCATGTATGCGCTGCTCATCATCGCACTGATGATGCTGCGGCCGCAGGGGTTGTTTGCCCTGAATTTCAAACGCAAGGGGGGTGGAGCCGCATGAGCCAGCCCCTGTTGAAGCTCGATCAGGTGACGATCCAGTTTGGCGGACTTACGGCCGTCTCGAAATTGGACCTTGCGATAGGGGATCGGGAAATGGTCGGCCTGATCGGTCCCAATGGTGCCGGCAAGACCACCGCGTTTAATTTGATCACCGGCGTTTACCAGCCCACGGCGGGGAGAATTGAATTCGCGGGCCTCCCCATCGCGGGATTAAAAGCTCACGAACTTACGAAGCTGGGTGTGGCGAGGACGTTTCAAAACATCCGGCTTTTCGGCAGTCTGAGCGTCCTCGACAACGTTCGCGCCGCCACGCAGCTACACCGTTCCCACGGTGTCATCAACGCGCTCTGGAGAGGCCGGGCCTTCCGGGAATCCGAAAAAGAAGTGCGATCCTTCGTCATGGATTTGCTGGGCATTTTCAAACTGGACGGCTGCGCGGATGAGGAGGCCAAAAGCCTGCCCTATGGGGATCAGCGTCGGCTGGAAATTGTCCGGGCTCTGGCGACCAAACCCAAGCTGCTCCTTTTGGACGAACCAGCTGCGGGCATGAACCCCACGGAGAAGGAGGCATTGATGCATCTGATACGCTTTATCCAGGAGAAATTTCAGATCAGCATTCTGCTGGTCGAACACGATATGAAAGTGGTCATGGGCATCTGTGAGCGGATCGCGGTGCTGGAATATGGTGTGAAAATTTCCGAAGGCACGCCTGCGGAAATTCAGAGCGACCCCCGGGTGATCAAAGCCTATCTGGGAACCGAGGACGATGAAGAAAATGTGGAGGTAGTCCATGCTTGAGGTATTAAATCTGGCGGTGAGTTACGGCTCCATCAAGGCTCTGCATGGCATCACGCTGCAGGTGCCGGAGAAGGCGATTGTCACGCTGATTGGCGCGAATGGGGCCGGGAAGTCAACGACCCTGCGGGCGATCTCAGGCCTCGTTAAATCCAGTCATGGATCGGTGAAATATGATGGCCAGGAAATTAACGGAATGCCCGCGCATAAGATCGTGGCCCGCGGCCTGTGTCATGTTCCCGAGGGGCGCATGGTGTTTGCGAATCTTACGGTCGAGGAGAACCTCCGTATGGGTGCCTACCTGCGCAGGGATGCGGCCGGCATTCGGGAGGATTTGGACTACTGTTTCCACGTCTTTCCGCGGCTCAGGGAAAGACTTTCCCAACTGGCGGGGACTCTCAGCGGCGGTGAACAGCAAATGCTGGCAATTGGCCGCGCGGTAATGAGCAAACCTCGCTGCCTGATGCTGGATGAGCCCTCGCTGGGGATCGCTCCCATCCTCGTTCGGAACATTTTCAAACAGATTGTGGCGATCAATCAGGAGCGCGGCATCACGGTGCTGCTCGTGGAACAGAACGCCAACCTCGCGCTGAAGATTTCCTCCTTCGGATATGTCCTGGAAACCGGCCGAGTCATTCTGGAAAATACCGCTGAGGCACTCCGAGATGATCCTCAAGTGCAGGCGGCCTACCTGGGGCATTGACGGTTAAACGCGGGTGGAGAACCAGTTGTTTGGCCAGTTGGCTTCGTGGTATCATTACTCAGGACCATGGCAAATCTTTCCCTTTATTCCCGCCTGAAGTTTGGAATTAATCCGACCCCGCTTGCCTGGGTTGTCGGATTGGTTCTGGGATTTGCTTTGCCGCTCAGTGCCAAGCCTTGGGCGTTGGAATCCCCCGTGGATGCCCCCGTGCCTGTAGTGGAGGGCAACCCCTGGAGTTCCCAGCCCGTGGATTCCTTTGTCCTGGAGAAACTCCGTGCGGCGGGATTGCAACCATCGCCGCAGGCGGATCGCCGGACGTTGATTCGCCGGGCAACGTTTGACCTGACCGGCCTTCCTCCGACGCCTGAAGAGGTTAGCGCTTTTGTAAATGACAACGCCAGCGATGCCTATGCCCGGTTGATTGACCGCCTGCTCGCTTCCCCGCATTATGGCGAGCAGTGGGCCCGTCACTGGCTGGATGTGGCGCGTTACTCGGACACCAAGGGGTATGTTTATGGGCGTGAGGAAAATCGCTGGGTGCATGCCTCGGCCTACCGGGACTGGGTGGTGAGGGCGTTCAACGAGGACCTGCCGTATGACCGTTTTCTACTGCTGCAGATAGCCGCGGACCAGTTGGTGCCGGAGCGGTCGTCCGATCTGGCGGCCATGGGATTTCTCACCGTCGGACGGCGGTTTCTTGGTGTGACTCATGACATCATTGATGATCGAATAGACGTGGTGATGCGGGGGACCCAGGCACTGACGGTGGCGTGTGCGCGGTGCCACGATCATAAATTCGATCCGATTCCGACGGCGGATTATTATTCGCTGTATGGTGTGTTCCAGAGCTGTGCGGAGGCCATGGTGCCGATGGGTGAAGGCGAAAATGGGGAGGTGGCGAATTTGGTGGCGAAGAATCGGGATTTGCTGGCCAAGCGGCGTGGCGAGCAGATGGACCGCACCAGAGCGAGACTGGCGGACTATCTGGCGGCACAGCTGGAACTGGAGAAATATCCCGAGGAGGTTTTTAATCAGCTCATTGATGATGGAGATCTGAATCCCTTCATCGTGCGCCGATGGGAAATTTATCTTGAACGGCAGCGTGTCGGTGGCAATCCGGTGTTCACAGCGTGGCATGCCCTTGCAAAATCTGCACCTGCGGGCTATGCCGAAGTGCTGACCAGGCTGCGCTCCGCACCGGCCAGTGAGGCCAATCCCAGTGTTTTGGCCGCCTTCGAGGGCACGCCTGCGGACATGAAGGAGGTGGCCAAACGCTACGCGGAAGTTCTCAAACAACCTGAATTCAAGGCCGTGCTGGAGGGTGTTGACTCGCCCTGTCACGTTCCCGATGAGCACATCGCGAACATTGAAATGTATTTTCCCACCAACACGATCGTGGAGCTTTGGAAATCCCAGGGGGATGTGGATCGCAGTCTGATTGAGAAAGGTGACGGCTCCACTGCGGCCACGATTTTGATGGACCGTCCGCTGGCGGCGACACCGCGAATTTTCAAGCGTGGGAATCCGCTGACCAAGGGGGAGGAAGTCCCCCGTCATTTCCTGCAGGCAATCGCCGGGCCGGAAACAAAACCCTTTGCCAAAGGCAGCGGTCGCCTAGAACTCGCCCAGGCGATTGCGAGCAGGGAGAATCCGCTGACGGCGCGGGTGATGGTGAATCGGGTGTGGATGCACCATTTTGGAAATGGACTGGTTACGACGCCAAGCGATTTCGGCAAACGGGCTGACGCACCCAGCCATCCCAAGTTGCTGGACTGGCTGGCACTTCGATTCATGGAATCAGGATGGAGCATCAAACAGCTGCATCGCATGCTCATGCTGTCGCAGACCTACCAGCAGTCCTCCAGTGGAGAGAACGGCGGACGGGGTCAGCAGATCGATCCCGCCAATCGCCTGCTGTGGAGGATGAACCCACACCGGTTGAGCTTTGAAGAGGCCCGGGATGCGTGGCTGGCGGCGACTGGCGAGTTGGACCTCCGCGTGGGAGGCAAACCAGAATCCCTGTTTGGCGGAAAAAACCTTCGCCGCACGCTTTACGCCTACGTTGATCGCGAGAATCTTCCGCCCGAAATGAGGGTTTTCGATTTTGCCAATCCTGATCTTTCCATTTCCCAACGGACCGAAACGACCGTTCCGCAGCAGGCTTTGTTTGGGATGAATCATCCCTTCATCGCCGCGAAAGCTGGCGTGCTTACCAAGGACGCAGCCACGATGGAGGCGAGCGGGAAGGTTCGGCTCCTCTATGAAAAACTCTATCAGCGGCAGCCTACCTCTGGAGAGTTGGAACTGGCGCAGGCCTTCATTTCCTCCGCTGCCGCTACGCCCGCCCCGGTGGTCCGCCCAAGCCAGTGGACTTATGGGTATGGGGCTTGGAATGGCGAAACTGGCAAGCTGGAGGGTTTCACGCCACTGCCTCATTTTAACGGCAGCGCCTGGCAGGGCGGCGACCAGTTTCCCGACGTTGGGCTGGGCTGGGTGCAACTCACCGCGACGGGCGGGCATCCTGGCAATGATGCCAAACACGCCATCGTGCGCCGATGGACCGCCCCGCAGGATGGCGACTACCAGCTCAAGTCCACATTGATTCACGAGCCCGAGGTGGGCGATGGCATCCGCGCCTTTGTGGCGCATGGATCGCGCGGTCTGCTGCGTTCCACGATGCTGCATCATTCGAAGGAGGAAATCGATCTCCCCGCGATAGCGATGCACAAGGGAGAGACGCTGGATTTCATTGTGGATATCCGCGATGGACTTAACAGCGATCAGTTTCTCTGGGCTCCGGTGATTACTGCGACTGGATCCGCCGGAACGGGCGGGGATGTGGTGGGAAAAATGTGGAATGCTGAAAAGGATTTTGGGGGAGATCTGCCAACCCTGCTGAGTCCCTGGCAGCAGTTCGCCCAGGTGCTCATGCTCGCCAATGAATTCATGTTTATAGATTAGAATACTTATGACAACACCCATCCTTTCCCGACGAGATTTCCTGCGCCGTTCCGGTGTGGGGTTTGGCATGCTGGGGCTGGCTGGCCTGGTGGGGGAGACATCAGCGCTGGCGGTTGGTCCGGCGCTGACGCATTTCGCTCCCAAGGCCAAACGGGTGATTCATTTTTTCCTCAATGGCGGCCCGTCGCATGTTGATACCTTCGATCCCAAGCCGGCGCTTCTGAAATATGCCGGGCAGGTGCTGCCAAACAATCGGATCACCGAACGCAAAACAGGCGCGGCCTTTCCATCGCCCTTCAAATTTCAACGCTACGGCCAGAGCGGCATCGAGGTCAGCGAGTTGTTTGAGAAGACCGCGCAGCACATTGACGACATCGCCGTGATTCGTTCGATGCAGGCGGAGGTGCCCAATCATGAGCCATCCCTCATGCTGATGAATTGCGGCGATTCGATTCAAGCACGTCCCAGTCTCGGCGCTTGGCTCACCTATGGCCTTGGAAGCGAGAACGAGAATCTGCCGGGCTTCCTGGCCATGTGTCCGAACGGATTGCCCATCAAGGGATCGGAAAACTGGCAGTCGGCCTTCCTGCCGGGTGCCTTTCAGGGAACCTACATCAATTCGCAGCACACGGCGGTGAATAAACTTATCGACAACATTCGTAGCCCGCATGCGAACTTGCAGACCCAGTCCCGGCAGTTGGATTTGTTGAAACAGCTCAATGAAAAGCACCGGCAGTCCCGCTCCGATTCCCGTCTTGAGGCGCGCATCGACTCCTTTGAACTGGCGTTTCGGATGCAAACCGCTGCCTCAGATGCCTTCGACGTTGCCAACGAACCTCAATACATCCGCGATCTCTATGGGAACGGGGTCCACGGTCGTCAGACGCTCATTGCCCGGCGATTGCTGGAGCGTGGCGTGCGCATGGTGCAACTCTGGCACGGAGCGGGTCAACCCTGGGACAACCATGAGAACATTGAGGTTAATCACCGCAATCTGGCCGCGGAAATTGATCAGCCGATTGCCGCCCTGTTGCATGACCTGAAACAGCGCGGGATGCTTGAGGACACTCTGGTGATCTGGGGTGGGGAATTTGGCCGGACACCGAGCGTGGAACTCAGCGGCAATCAATCGAAGTTGGGGCGCGATCACAATCATTACGGATTCACCGTCTGGATGGCCGGCGGTGGCATCAAGGGTGGAACGGTCCATGGCAGCACCGATGAATTTGGGTTCGCCGCCCAGGAGAATCCCACCAGCATTCACGACCTCCATGCCACCATTCTGCATTTAATGGGGCTGAATCACGAGAAACTGACCTATCGCTACGCCGGGCGCGATTTTCGCCTGACGGATGTTTACGGACAGGTCATCACGCCCATCCTGGCCTGAGGAGAATTGTAAAGTTTTTGTAAAGGTGTGCACCCTTCCGGAACTTTCCGGGTTATCTTCCCAACGATCGAGTGGAGAAATTTCCCTTGGCGTCGAAAACTGCCTACTGGCAATAACAACACATCCCATCATGAAAATACGTCTCACCCATCTCGCGCTCACCGCTGGGCTTTTCACCAGCGGCCTTGGCGCTCAGGAAAACAATGCGCCGCCGCCCGTGGATCCCAATATCCAGCCCGGCACCCAGCCCCCACGCCCCGCCCTTCCGCCCGGCAATCCCCCTGCAGAAGCTGAAAGACAGGGGCCTCCGCGCGAGGACAGGGCTCGCCGTGAAGGTGGCAAGCGGCGTGGTGAAGGCCGTGGCGCGCGCCGGCAAGGCGGACCCCAAGGTGGACCTCCCCAAGGTGGACCTCCCCAAGGTG
>CALQSQ010000023.1 GCA_943333275.1 Akkermansia muciniphila | reverse complement strand
TAGTTTGAAGGTCTCGTCGTAGCGCTTGCCGGTGCGGGCTGCGCCCATTGATTTGGTATTTTGGTTGCTCATGGGAATTGCGGTTAGGTAGTTTTGGTATTTTGTGTCCGCAAGTTCCCGGCAGGCTCAAACAGTAGTTGATGCAAGAGGGTAACGATAGACCAACAATCCACAAAGTAATGGGATCACCCCGATAATCATTGCAAGATATGAGGTCTCCTTGGCTGCCAATACCGACTGCATTGCATGAGCAGCCTGGTCGGCCATTATTGCATCTTGGGCCGTTCCATCGGGCTGGTAGCCACTCGTGATACCTGAGGAATTTAGGTGAGCAGAGATATAGATGGCGATTGCCTGCATGCATATCATCGATCCCATAATTATGAGCACGCCTCTAGCACCTTTCAAATTTGTGGCAGGCCTCAATGTGGAGGGCAAATGAGACACTGGGATCCTAGGAGCGGACTTTGGTGGAGAGTATGGATTCATCAAGATTCACCATTTGCACCAGTCCGGTTCATTTACGCAAGTGAAAAGTCCCCTTCATCAGTGATGTGGGAGCTACCACGCGATTTTGAGGTAACAGCCAACCTGGCTCGCTTCCAACGAGCTCATGCGGGTGCAATTCCCGCAAATCGCACCAATTTCAATGATGAGCTGATTTCGACAATTCGATGGTTTCAAATCATCAATCCTGATTCATCAATCATCAATCTACCACGTGGCTTTGACGTAACAGGAACCTGACTCGCTTGCACCGAGTTCATGCGAGTGCGACTCCCGCAAGCTACACCAATTTCCTCCTTCCCTAGCTCAAAAGCAGAGCCGTCGGCCGATAACCGACAGACCGTGGAGCGTTACCACGGGGAATGACCATCGCTGGATGGCATAGACAGATGTGCAGTGGTCTGAAAGTCCACCCAGGTCGGCGCAATTCCGACTCCAGCGGCCATTTCCCGCGGCACGGGCTTCCAGCCCGTAAGCCCCTCGACCTACCAAGGCCACCAACTCAGCCTTCGGTAGGTTCGGCACCTCTGTGTTCCTATGCAATCAGTCTGCGTCTGTCTTCCTGGCTTATGGGCGGGGACGCCCATGCCACATTTTGCGGCTTTGAGGTAACAGTAACCTGACTCACCGCCAGTGAGTCAATGCGGGTGCAATTCCCGCAGGCCGCACCATTTTTACCTGCCTCCGAAGTGTAAGAGTCGTGCACGCTGCCGTGCGAAGGCAGAGGCTCGAGGTGCAAGTCCTCGCGGAGGCGCCAGTTTCATTCCCTTGTGATGTAAAGTAGCAATGCCGGCCTGTTAAGCCGGTCGTCGTGGTGCGAGTCCACGCTAGGGAGCCATTTCTATTGATGATCGAGGATTGATGAAATGTTAGGAATCTGGGGTTTTGCTTTTGGCCTTGGCGGTTCTTTGGGAAGTGAAGAGAATGGCGGTGAGTTCGTTGCACTCCTGTTGGAGATCTTTTAGGCGGGCTGGGGAAAGAAGCCCCCCTTCCCCGATGAGTTCAAGCCAAAGCCCAGTTTCATCGGCTTCCTCAAGTGCGATTGAAACCTTCGAGGCAAACTCGGCAGCACTTCTGCCACGACAAGCGGAACGGTAATTGGCGGCCACGGAGGTCGCACTGCGCAAGATCTGCCCGCTGAGCACCCTCCCCTTTTGCGTCTTTGGCAGGTGGTCCACCATCGCCATCACCCGAAGCGCAAACGCCTTCCTCCGGTCTCTCCAATCATCGCGTGTCATGGCCCGATGTCTAACACGACTCAGTCCAATCGCAATCCCACCCATTCATCAATCCTCAATGATAAATCATCAATTCCATGTTGTCCGTAGTGTAATCGCAGCATTCGACCCTGTGAAGGTCGCGGAGCGGGTGCAAACCCCGTCGGTCAACCCAGGTTTTGGAGAGTTGGAAAGTGAGAGAGTAGGAAAAGTATGGGGCCCCCACTTTCCAACTCTCCACTCTCTCATTCTCTCTTCCTCCCACGGAACACATGCCGAAACAGTCGAGGCGCTTGTTTGCAATCCAGGTCTTATCCGGTGAGAGGCCGGAGTGTTCCTCCATTTTCTGGTCTGTAGCTTAACAGTAAAGCCCCGGGCTCATAACCCGTCAGATGCTGGTGCAATTCCAGCCGGACCGACCAATTTTGAATTTATGATTGATGAATGATGATTTACGATCGCAGAATGGAGCATGCGGTGGTCGGAGGCAAGCGTCCCACCGATCATCAATCCTAAATCATCAATTCCAAGGATCCCAAACCGGACCAGCGCGCCGGGACTGTTTCGAAAACAGATCGTGCGATGGGAATCGCATGGGGTGCAAGTCCTCTGAGGGTCCGCCAGTTTCCACCCAAGTCGGCTTGGCGGAGCAAATCATGCACTCGTCTTGTAAACGAACTTACGTCGGGGCAGATCCGACAGCCGACTCCATTTCCACGGTCCCATAGTTCAATCAGTGGAACGTCTGATTCTGAATCAGAAGGTTGATGGTGCAAATCCATCTGGGGCTTCCATTTCCGGCACACACCCGTAGCTCAGGAGAAGAGCAGTCCGCTTCGAACGGAAAGGCCGAGGGTGCAAATCCTTCCGGGAGTACTTTTTCCAAAAGCCCACGTAGCCCAATAGCAGAGGCATCCGTCTCAGAAACGGACCAGTGTCGGTGCAACTCCGACCGCGGGTACCATTTTCATCTCCGTAGCTTAGCAGAAGAGCAGCTGGATTCTAACCAGCCGGACGAGGGTGCAACTCCTTCCGGAGATGCCAGTTCTTTCCTCCAGTGGCCCAACCAGCAGAGGCGACCGACTTAAGATCGGTCAGTTGCGGGTGCAACTCCCGCCTGGAGGACCTTTCCTGGAGCGGAAACCGGACCAGCGTGCCGGGACTCGGTGCTAACGAGATCGTGCGGGTTCCCATCCGCATGGGGTGCAAGTCCTCTCCGCTCCGCCATTTAACTTTTCGATCACCTCGTCGTCTAACCAGACCAGGACACCAAACTTTCAATTTGGATAATGCGGGTGCAACTCCCGTCGAGGTGGCCATTTGATCCGGACCGCAAGCTTTGTAGTCAAGCAACTGGCTTTTAATCAGTTGAGCACGGGGCAGAACCGTGGCGGTTCACCACTTTTTTTCAGGGCAGTGAGGCTCGGGGTTACTTCTTTGTTCAAGAAACCAACCACCCGGAGCCATGTTTCTCCCTGAATCTTTTCGCGGCAGTGAGGTTGGAGTTACTTCGTAGCTCAACGAGTAGAGCAAGCGTTCACGCGCTTGGTAGCGGGTGCGAATCCCGCCGATCATCCCCAGGGATGACCATTACTCCAGCCGGTTTTCTCCGTGACCCAATTTTCCAAGGCAGTGAGATCAGAGTTACTTCGTACCATAACGAAAAGGTCGGCGGTTCGAATCCGTCCCGGAGCAGTAATGCGCCGGTAGCTCAGTGGTAGAGCATTCCATGACTCAGATCAGTATTCTCCTTGGATTCCTTTGTGGCGGGGGCTTCCAGCCCGCAAGCCCCCACTCAGACGTCTTGAGGATCACTTACGGGTCCACAGTTACGTTTCATGGCCTGCGGCCTGGCAGCCCCCGCCACAATGTTTTCCGAAAACACAACCGGACAGGGCAGTGAGATTCGGGCTACTTCGGGAATCAGTGAGCTGGCTTTGTTGGTCAGCGCTGATCGGCCAATCCGGCCAGTGCCTGGATCGATTTTCCTCCCTGTTCACAAACATAGAAAGAACCGCCAACATGCGATTCAACACCCCCGCCCTGGGATCATCCCGGGGCAATACCGCCAACCTGGCTGGTGGAGCGGCCTTCACCGAGACAGCCAGACTGGAACTTGCATCGCTGATGCTCACTTCCACACTCACCGATCAGTTCTACACCAAGGCGGCGCAGGATGTGACGCGATTGAAGAAACTCATCGCGGAGCAATCCGATAAGAAATTCGTCGCCAAGGCTGCGCTCTACGCACGCCGTGAAGCCGGATTGCGGAGCATTTCGCATCTGGCGGCGGCGGAACTGGCACGGCAGGTGAAAGGCGCGGATTGGACGGCGGGGTTTTTCGCCTCAGTCGTTCGTCGTCCGGATGATGCGCTGGAAATTCTGACGTGCTACCTCGGACAATACGGCCGGCCCATTCCAAACAGCCTGAAAAAAGGGCTCGGCCGGGCGCTGGCTTCGTTCGATGAATACCAACTGGCGAAATACCGCAAGGATCAGGCGGAACTGTCGATGGTGGATGCGGTGAATTTGCTGCACCCACCGCCCACGGCGGCCCTGGCGAAACTGGTAAAAGGCACGCTGAGCGCCGCGGAGACTTGGGAGACCAAGTTGACACAGGCGGGCAGCGACGTTGAGGCCAAGGAGCAGGCGTGGACGGAACTGGTGAAGAACCGGAAAATCGGCTATTTCGCGCTGTTGCGGAATCTCCGTAACATTCTCGAAACGGCCCCGGACCTTCTGCCGGACGTCGTGCAGATGCTGACAAACGCGAAAGCCATCCGTCAGTCGCTGGTGATGCCGTTCCGCTTCAGCACGGCTCTGGATGCGCTCGTCGCCTCCGGTCTGCCTTACGCGGGTGTGCTGCTGGCGGCGCTGAGTGAAGCCGTGGATGTCTCGCTGGCCAACGTGCCGGCGTTCAACGGTCGCACGCTCGTGGCACTGGATACCTCCGGATCCATGGCGGGCCGTCCGATCAAGATTGGGGCGTTGTTCGCCGCCACCCTGGCGAAATCCAATGGCGCGGACCTCATGCTCTTCAGCAGTGATGCGGAGTATCTGCCGATCAATCGGCGGGATACCACTTTGTCCCTGGCGAAATGGATCGAAGCGAAAGCGGCCATGTCCGCGACGAACTTCCACGCCATTTTCCAGCAGGCAAAAGGGGCCTACGACCGCATCATCCTGCTGAGCGACATGCAGGGCTGGGTCGGCCACGATGCCCCAACGCAGGCATTCGCCGACTACAAAAATCGCACCCGGAGCGATCCGAAAGTGTTCTCGTTCGACCTCAACGGCCACGGCACTCTGATGTTCCCACAGCGGAATATCTACTGCCTGGCCGGGTTCTCGGACAAGACGCTGGAGACGCTCCAGATGCTCGACGGAGATCCCCAGGCACTGATCCGCAAGATCGAGGCCATGAATCTGTAAACCCATTTGGTAACACGGAAACACAACGGACGGGGCGTCCGTCAGCATTCGTGCTGGCGGACGTCTTTCCGGATTTTGAGCAAATGAACGAACACCGTTTCCCCGTCCAAAATGTCACGAATTCTTTACTAGAACTTTTTACCAACCACGTTAATCTTCAAGCCCATGAGCGATGTCTTATGTAAAGCGACGGTGCTGGTCCTTAACCGGAACTGGCAGGCAATCCATGTCAAATCACCCCAGGAAGCCTTTGGGATGTTAGCTACTGACACCGCCACAGCCTTGGATATCGGCGAAGACGGCGGCATGCAGCCGGTGCGTTGGAAGGACTGGATCACGCTGCCAATCCGGGACAGTGACAATGTGGTTCGCACCGTGCGCGGACCGATCCGCGTGCCCACGGTCATCGTGCTGGCAAATTTCTCCAAGGTTCCCAAGAAACGTCCGAAATTCGGCACTCGCGGCATCTGGGAACGCGACGGTGGCAAATGCCAGTACACCGGCAAAACCCTGCGCCCCGGCGAGGGGAACATCGACCACATCGTGCCCCGTTCGCGCGGCGGCAAGAGCACGTGGGAAAACTGCGTGCTCGCCCACAAGGACGTTAACAGCCGGAAGGGCAGCCGCCTGCCCGAGGAAGCTGGCCTGCGCCTGTTGCGCAAACCTGCGGCTCCGCGCGAGGTTCCTGTTTCCGCGCTGATCAAAAACCAGCACCGCGTGAAGGACTGGGAGATTTTCCTCTCCCACTGATCTGCCTTTCTCCTAGGGCTGGGAGGTCACGAATTTCAGCAACTCCAGCGCTTCGCGTTCGCTGAGGGCTTCCAGCAATCCGGGCGGCATGAAGCTCTGGGCGAGTTTCTCGCGCGTCTTGATGTCGGCCTTGGGGATATTCACGGATTCGGTGAGAGTCTTGACGGTGAGCGTGGTGTCGGAGTCCTTGGCGATGGCTCCAGCCACCACGCTGCCGTCATTTTTCGTGATGATATTGAGTTGGAAATCCTCGCCGATGACCGCATTGGGATCGGCGATGTTTTCCAGGAAATAGTCGATGCCATTACGCCAGGCACCACCAAGGTCCGGGCCGATTTTGGGATCGCCGCCGCCGAAATTGTGGCAAGTGGAACAGACTTTTGTGAAGACTTCTTTTCCGCGACCGGCCTCGTAGGCCCAGAGCGGAGCTTCGCTGAAGAGCTTTTTGTATTTGGCGACGGTCGCTTTGGCGGTGTCGGAGGTGGGGTTGAACTTGCCCCAGGTTGATTCCAGCAGCGTGTTCAATTCGGCATTTCCCAGATTGCGGATCTGGCGGATGTGGACGGCGGTGAGGGCTTTTTTATCAAACTTTCCGGCGGCCATGGCTTTCACCAGGGCCAGGGCCTGGGTTGGACGACTGGTGAGAGCTGCGAGGGCGGCATTGCGGTCCGCAGGGTTGAACTTTTCAAATCCCTGCAAAAGCGCGGTCGCGATTGCAGGATCGTCGCTGCGTCCGAGCAGTGGAATGATCTCGGAGCGGAAAGCGTCCTGATCCAGCAGGGTGGCAAAGACCGGCAGGGATTCGGGGTCCCCGGTGCGCTTGAGCAGCGCGAGAGCCGATTTCCTTTTTCCCAGGTCAGCCTTCACATCCGCGAGGACACCACGCATCCGGGCCAGCACATCTTTGTCGCCGAAGGTGGCGGAAAGTTGATCCAGCGCATCGAGTACGGTTGGATCCTTGAGATCCTGAAGTTTGGAAAAGACTGGTTCAATTCCCGCAGGAGGCGCGAGCACCGGTTGATCCCGAAGCGCGAATGCGGCGATTCTGGCGATGCGGCCGACTTGTTCGGATGGAATGGAAGCGAAGGAACCAACCAGGGCATTCCGGCCTTCAGGGCTGTTTGCAGCATACCAGCGGATGTTGTCGGTCAATTCCGTGATGGGGGTGCTGGAGGCGATTTTCAAGGCACGATTCCAATCGGTGGTGGCAACGGTGGCCAGGCCGGTCCAGATCACCTTGGGAAGGAAGCGATCGGTTTTGTCCTCCGCGTGGGCAGCCAGGGCGGTTGCTACATCCCAGCGCAGTGCTTCGGGCACGGAGGGAAGCGAGGAGGCGAGCGCCAGACGAACCGGCGCAGAGGGATCCTCCTTGGACATTTTTAGCAGAGTGTCGGCATCCAGCAGCGGCTTGCCAACTGTCTCAGTTGCAAGCCTGACGGCCCACATCCGGACAATTTCACTGGGGTGTGCGGCGGTGGTGATGAGATGGGATTTTTCAAGTTTCCCACATTGATGGAGCGCCCACATGCCTCGCAGGACAACGGTCCCGTCAGCATTGCCAAGGAGTGTCTTTAATGCCGCGACGGCCTCATCCTTGATGCCGCCACCAGCGGCACGTTCCATGAGCAACCGGCGTGCCTGACGGCGATACCAGTCGTCCGCGTGGGTCTGGAGTCCGGCCAGTTGCACATCGCTCATGGCAGTGAGATCGACTTTTACCGGCTTGTAGGTGGCGGCCCAGGACACCCGGTAAAGCCGGCCGTTGGAACGGTCCCATTTCTCCTCCACCGGCGTGTGGCAATGCTGCTGGTCACACCAGTCGATGGTATAAACCGCACCATCCGGACCGCTTTGCAAATCCACGGCGATGTAGCGTGGATCAGGCGTGAACATGAGGTCGGCGCCGGCGTGCATCGTTTCATATCCGGAACCGGAGCGGTAGTTCACCTGATGGTTCATCTGGTGCCCGTGAAGATTGTGCGTGAACAAATGGCCCTGATAGGCCGCGGGCCAGTTGGCGCCCTGATAGATCATGGTGCCAACGTGGGAGTGGCCGCCGTAAATGGCCGTCGTGCCCGGCTTGCCGGCGCCACCCTCACCGCTGTCATAAAGCGCGGAGGCGGGGAGATAGTTTTTCAACTCCGGCGCGAAATCCGTTCCAGTATTGGAAATGAACGGGGCGTAGCCGGAGTTCGCCTGATTCCAATAGTGGCCATTGTGAATGACAAACGTGGTGCCGCCACCGCCGAAAAAACTGCGGCAGTGCGTCATGAAAAAATCGCCATTTTCATTGTAGTCCAAACCCCACTGGTTGCTGCCGCCGATGGAGAACAATGCGAATTCATGGCGGACGGGATGGTAGCGCCAGACGCCTGAATGCATGGGCACCCGGTCTTTTTCAGGTGTTCCCGGCTTTCCAATCAGGGAACTGGTGAACACGCCCTGGCAGCCGTAGAGCCAACCATCCGGGCCCCAGGAGAAACTGTTCAGCGTCTCGTGCGTGTCCTGGTAGCCCCATCCGTCCAGCAGCACCTGCGGTGGGCCGTCGGGCTTGTCGTCACCATTTTTATCCGGGATGAATAGCAGCTCCGGCGCGGCACCGACCCACACACCGCCAAAGCCCACTTCAATACCGCTGGCAAGATTCAGTCCTTCCACGAATACCTTGCGTGTTTCAAAACTTCCGTCGCCATCCTTGTCTTCCAAGATCACGATGCGGTCCCGCCCCTTCCCCTCCCGCTGCTTGTTGGGATAGCTCAGCCCCTCCAGAACCCAGAGACGTCCCTTGGGATCGATGCAGAAGGCGATCGGTTGCACGACTTCGGGCTCCGCGGCGATGAGTTCCGCTTGGAATCCATTGGTCAGCAGCATCCCGGCCACCACGGCCTGCGCCTCAGGATTAGCCACGGCAGAAGGCTTGGCTGGATTTTCCCTCAAGTGCCAGAGCACCGGGCTCTGCGACTGCCGGCCTGTGGAGGCTATGGTTTGCGAAGGTGGTTCATTGTGAAAGACAAAATCATCGAAATTCAAATGCTCCCAGCCGCCTTTCCCCTGATCGATCAGACGCAGGAAAATTTTCTTTCCCTTCAATGGGCGGATATCCACGATCTCGCGCTGCATATCCTCATCCTGGCCCTTGCCCGCGGCGGTGTGGAAGACCTTCCCTGTTTCGGCCTCGACAATTTCAACCCTGACGGATCTGGGATCCCCGGTGGTCGCTCCGATCAGGAAACTCGCCCAGGGATGGGTGACTTCAAAGGGAACCGAAGTGAGCGATCCCGTGCCCTCGTCCGATCCTTTGGGTTCATAGCCACCGGTCCAGAATTCACCCACATGGCGGCTGGCCTGGCCTGGCTTGCGCTTGATGACGGTGTCGCCCTTGATGGGCTGGCCTGCAAATGCATCACCCTCCGCCTTCCAGTCCTCAAGCGTCCCCTTTTCAAATCCCAAATTCAGCGGTTTGCCATTGGCCCCCAACGGATGAATGACATCCGCTTCCTTCGCAGTCTTGATTTCCGATGTGCCTGCCAGCGCGGTTTTGCCAAGGTCGCGGAAGCGAATGTTGCGGAACTGAATCTTGGCCGGCCCCGGCCCTGCATGCAATTGGAAGGCCAGCCTGCCGGTATATTCGGCGGCGTTCGTTTCATGGTCATCCAGCGCCCCGAAGAAGACACCGTTGATCCACGTTTCCGCGCGGGAGGCCGAGGCCCGGATGCGGTAGGTATTCCAATCATTGGCCTTCACGTAGGCTTGAAATGATTTGGCCTCGGCAAAGGGATCCGCCCAGCGGCGGCCATCCGGGGCGATGGAGACGCGCGTCCCGCGTTCCATGATCATGCCCCGGCCGCTTTCATCATAGATCCTGCCCAGCCATTCCTTCCCATCGTCCAGATCGCATTGCAGGCCTGCCGCCGCACCGTTCGGTTCGCGTTGGGAACGGACCTGAATTCCACTGTTGGCGGAGGGGCCGCCGGCGATGCGGTATTCCACCTCCAGTTCAAAGTCACTCACCTCGCCATTCCAAAAGATCCATTCGTTGTGGTCCAGGCTCGTCTTATCCTTAATCTCGCCGGTGATTGCCCCGTCTTCCACGCTCCACAGGCCGGGAGCGCCCTCCCATCCCTGCAGCGATTTGCCGTCGAACAAGTTGGTGGATTCCGCAGCAAGGGTGAGGCAGGGCAGCAGGAGTGAGAAACAGAAGAATGGATGAATCATTGCAGGCATGGAAAGTAACAAATTGGCGGAGAAAATGCAGGCAGCGGCCGGCGTTATTTAGCCTCAGCTACCGGCTTGGGTTGAGCGGCATCAAATTCCTCCCTGGTGGCCGGCTTGGTTTGCTGAAGGTGGACAAAGATCCCTTTCTTGTTTCCCACCACTACATCAGGCAGTCCATCTCCGTTGATGTCACCGGCGACAATCTGCGTGCCAACGCCGGAATTATTATCGATGCGATGCGGGATGAAGTCCACTCCCTCCGGCTTGCGCGCGAGTTCGAACCAATACAGCACTGCTTCATCGTTACGGTCAGGATCCCCCACACGACCATGCGACCAGAAGCGTTTGCCAGTCACGATGTCCTTCAGGCCATCCCCATTCATATCAATGAGATCAATGGCGTGGAGTTCCGAAAATTTTACTCCATACCGGCTCTCCTCGGGCTTCGATCCCACGATCAAATGCTGTTTAAACTGGATCTCTCCCGAGCCCTTGATCTGCTCAAACCAGGCCAGTCCGAATCCATGCGCAGCCAGACTGGTGATGACATCGTTGAGCCCGTCACCGTTAACATCGTAAGCATACATCTGCGCTCCTCCACCGCCAAACGGCACATCATGGTGCTTCCACTCGGGATCACCCTGCAGCGACGCGGGTTGTTCATACCAGCCGTCCTTCTCCATCAGGTCCAGTTTCCCGTCGCCGTTCACATCCCCAATGCCCATGCCATGCGTGAAATTGCCGTAGTTTTTATTCGGGGAAATCGGATGCCAATCCCACATTTTTGCAGGCTCCTTCCAATCCACTGTGGCATAGCCGTAGGCTCCTTTGGTGATGCAGACCAACTCAGGTTTTCCATCGCCAGTGATGTCGGCAAAAGTCGGCGATTCATTATCCGTCTGCATGAAAACCAAGTGCCGCGTCCAGGGTGCATCCGCCCCCTTGGGATTCTCCCGCCATTCGGTGGCACGACCGGGGAACCCGATGAAGAGCACATCCTTGAAGCCATCACGGTTAAAGTCGTAGGGAAATGCGAAAAAATTATCCGAATAGGTATTGTTCTTTCCCAACCCACCTTCAAAGCCAGGAACCGCCACCTGGGTCAGTTCTCCCAGAGCCAGTTGAAACGTGGTCGACGGCGGATAGATCTCATGCTTTTTCCCGAAATCAGGCCCCTCCCACCACCACGGCCCCGCAACGATGTCAGCCTTTCCATCGTTGTTAAAATCAGCGAAATTCGCTCCCTCACACCAGAACTGATCCGACAGGGCCATCCGTTTGAACTCCCGGATCACCAGCGGCGGAGCCGTTTCGGCAGCAGAAAGTCGGGAGACAGAACCACCGCTTAAAACACACAGCGGTAACAACAGGAAAGAAAGGCGAGCGTTCATAGTGAAGGCATTAAACCGATCCCGCTCCCGTCACACAAGGGCGGAGACGCGTATTCGCGCGGCGCGAATACGGCAGGAATCGAACGGCGCAATCCGGAGAGGTAGCTCCCGCCTATTTTTGCAACCTATCAGACAGGTTGCACGGTCACCGCAGTGCCATAACAAAGCACCTCCGTGATCCCCGCTGCGATCTCCGTGGCATCGTATCGCATTCCAATCACGGCATTCGCTCCCAACTGGACAGCCTGCTGCTGCATTTGTTCGAAGGCGTCACGGCGCGTCTGTTCACACAGCTTCGTATAAAGGGTGATGTTGCCGCCAAAGAGCGATTGAATTCCCGCCCCGATATTTCCAATCACGGATCGGGAGCGGACAATGATTCCGCGGACGATACCGTAGCTTTTGACGATTTGATAATCGGGGAATTCAAATGCCGTGGTGATCAGGGCCGCGGAGGGGGATCTCAGTTCGTAGTTTGTGTTCATGGGCTGGTCGGTCTCCTTAAACCCAAACCAGCCTGCGCTAAACTACAAAATTCACGGGTCTGTGTCATCCTCCCTCAGGCCGTGTCCCGTGATTGGACTGGTCAAGCCGTCGTGCTTTGGACTGGAAGGAAGGAGACCCCATATTCAAGTAGAAACCGCGCTTTGGCGATGGCGGCAGCCTTGATGTCAGTTACTTGTTGGTAAGATGCGCCAGATTTTTAAACGCCCCATTGGCATGCCCAGCTTCGGATTCCTGAAGCTGGGGATGCTGCTTCCGTGGTTGGTTTCCGCAGTTGCCGGGGCGGAGCCCGTCATGGCGAGGCGGCCGTGGTCCTTCGCTTCCATTTCCAATCCATCGCCTCCCCCGGTGAAAGATGCGGTCTGGGTGGCGACTTCCGTCGATCCTTTCATACTCTCCAAAATGGAGGAGCATGGCCTGCAACCCGCGGCAAAAGCTGAAAAACGCCAACTCATTCGCAGGGCCACCTTTGACCTGATTGGGCTGCCCCCCACGCCGGAGGAGATCCGTTCGTTTTTGGACGATGGCTCACCGGATGCCTACGCCAAAGTCATCGAGCGTTTGCTGGCTTCGCCGCATTATGGTGAGCGTTGGGGACGGCATTGGCTGGATGTGGTGCGTTATGCAGACACCGCAGGGGAAACGGCGGACTATCCCGTGCCACTAGCGTGGAAATACCGGAATTATGTGATCGATTCCTTCAACGCCGACAAACCCTACGATGTATTTCTTCAGGAACAGATCGCGGGCGATGTCCTCGCTAAAAAGGGTCCCAAGGAAAAATATGCCGAACGCGCCACCGCCACAGGCTATCTGGCCATCTCGCGCCGCTTTGGATTTGATTCGGAAAACTACCACAACCTGACCATCCAGGACACCATCGACACCCTGGGCCAGTCGGTGCTGGGCCTCAGCCTGGGCTGTGCCCGCTGCCATGATCACAAATTCGATCCGGTTTCCGTGAGTGATTACTACGCGCTCTATGGAATCTTCGACAGTTCCCACTACGCCTTTCCCGCCTCGGAACAAAAGCAGAAATTCCGCTGCATGCTTCCGCTGCAACCACCCGAGGAATCGCGCCCCCGCTGGCGCGAGTTCGACTCCCGCGTGGCCACGCTTGCACGCAAACTGGAACAACAAAAGCAGCCCGTGCCGGCTGCGGTGCTGCGTTCGCTTGAAGATTTCGACGGGGATTTTGAAATGCAGGCCCCCGCGGCCGGCGGCAGCAACGGAGTCCTCGTGCCACCATGGATTTATGAAGGGAAAATCGCCGTCAGCACCGGAGCGCAGAGTCCTTTTAAGAATCTGTATCCACGCGGAAATGTGGGGGCAAACGTATCCGTCGGAACGGCCGATTACCGCATATCCCAGGGCATCCATCCGCGCCGCACGCGTGAGAACACCCGTCTGTTCCATGTCAATCTGGACTTCCGCGTCGCCCCGCCGGATGCTGCCGCCCCGGGTTCCCACCGTTTCTGGATTGGTTCCCAGAATGGCGTTCCGGCGGTGGAGGTTCTGATTTCATCAAGCTCCGTTTCAATACGGACCGGTGACTCCACCAAGATCGTCGGAAACTTGAAACCCAATCAGTGGCACAACCTTCAACTAACCTTCAATCTGCAGACCAGGGAAGTTTCCGGCAGTCTTGGAACTCCGGGCGAGATCGTAAATTTTCCAAATCACCCTCTCGCCGCACAATGGCCGGGAGCGTTGGATTTTGCGCAACTCGATTCACGCAACCAGCCAGGCACCGGGCTTCCGGGAATTGATCTGGATAATTTTGGTGCACAGGACACCCCCTTGCTTCCGGTAAGCACAACCATCCCCGATTCGGTATCCCCGGTCGGTGAACCCGATTACGCCACGCTGAACGCGGACCTGCAAAAGCTGGTGGGAATCGATGGCGCGTTTGAGGCCCAGAACGACGGCGCGGTGCCCGCCTCGCCGTGGGGACCAGGTCCGAACAGCGTGGTGAAAATTTCCGCGGCATCCCAGAGTCCCTGGCAAAATATTTTCCCCGCCCGGGGCCTTGGCATCCACATGCCCAACCGCGGCGAATACGATGGCTTTGGCCAGTCCGTCGCCAGCGTGAAGCCCGACAAAGATGGTGTGCTGAATGTGGGTTTCGATTTTCGCTGTGCGGAGGCCACGGCGGGAGGTGATGGATCGTGGCGCTTCTACCTTGGCCATGGTCCTGGAAGTTCGGCGGCGATCGAGTTGTTCTTCAACGGCAGTGAATTTTTCCGGCGCAGTGGCGACGCGCGCGACGCCGTGGCGCCGATCAAAATTGGAGAATGGTATCAAGTGCAGGTCAGACTCGATACCAAGGCGAAAACTTACACCGGAGTCATCGCCTCCAAGGCTTCACGGCATGAGTTCAACGGCCAGGTGGCCACGGGATGGGATGGCACGCTCGACTACACGTTCATCGACAGCTACGGCCACCGTGGCGGAGTTCGGCCGGCACTAGATGCGGATAATTTCATCCACTCGGACCTCCCACTCCCACCCTTGGACGGAGCGCCGGTGGTGGCCCGCAGCGGTGGGCTGGAAAAGGTGGCGGAGATTCGCCAAAAGCTCACCGCGATGACAGCGGAATTGGAAAAAACCAAGGAGGAACTCAACACCCTCCTGACCAATGGCCCTGCGGAGATGGCCTATGGCATGGTGGAGGGGACCCCGCATAATGCCCGGGTGCAAGTGCGCGGGGACATGGATCACCCCGGCGCGGAAACGCCCCGCGGCTTCCTCACGGCCCTGGGCGGCGAACCTCTGCCACCGGGAACCGAGGGCAGTGGACGGCTTGAACTGGCGCAATGGATCACGCGGGCGGACAATCCGCTGACGGCTCGCGTGATGGTGAACCGCCTGTGGCAATACCATTTCGGTCGCGGCCTTGTCAGAACGCCGAATGATTTCGGCATCCGTGGACAGCCGCCCACGCATCCGGAGTTGCTCGATCATCTGGCGGACGCCTTCATCAAAAGCGGCTGGTCCATCAAGGCCATTCATCGGCTGATCATGCTGAGTTCCACCTATCAGCAGGACTCCGCAGGAGAGGCCCATGGTGAGTATTACAATGGTTTTTCCCGCCGTCGACTTAGTGCCGAGGAGACACGGGATGCCATCCTCGCGATCAGCGGCGAACTGGATCTGACCCCCGGGCGCGAGCATCCGTTCCCCTCCCCCATCACCTGGGGCTTTTCCCAACATGGCCCATTCAGCGCGGTCTATGACCACAACAAACGGAGCGTTTACCTGATGGTGCAGCGCATCAAGCGGCATCCGTTTCTGGCTCTCTTCGATGGTGCCGATCCCAATGCCTCCACCCCGGAGCGGCGCACCACAACCGTGCCCACGCAGTCGCTTTTCTTCCTCAATGATCCCTTCGTGCATGCGAAGGCCGAAAAATTCGCCCAACGTCTGCAATCGGCGCAGGCCGAGGAATCAGCCCGCATCGCGATGGCCACCCAGCTCACTCTGGGACGCGATCCCACCGATGTCGAAACAGCGGAAGCCAGCGGATTTCTCGCCGCCTACCGCGCGGAAATGCTGTCCAGCGGACAGGCCAGCGCCGAGTTCGGGCCGATGGCCGCGTATGTCCGCACGCTTTTTGGCAGCGATGAATTTCTCACTTTAGACTGACCACACCTTTATGAAATCCGACTGCAAATTCGATCCCACCCGCCGCGGCTTTCTGCGCTCATTGATGGGTGGGTCCATGCTGATGCCCGGCATGATTTCCCAACTGCTGGCCGAGGATGATCCTCTGAGTGCAAAGCTCTCGCATTACGCCCCCAAGGCCAAACGGGTGATCTTTCTTTACATGAGCGGCGGGGTCTCGCATGTCGATTCCTGGGACCCCAAGCCCAAGCTTTTCGCGGATGGTGACAAGACGGTTTCCGTCAATGAATTCCAGGGGCGTAAGGGCGATTTCAAAATGTTTCTGAAACGCCCCCAATGGGAATTTTCCCCGCATGGAAAGTGCGGCACAGAAGTCAGTTCCCTCTTTCCCCATATGGCCGGTCAGGTGGATGACCTGTGCGTCATCCGCTCGATGAAATCAGACCACACCAACCACTACGAAGCCACGCTGGGCATCCACACCGGTTCCTTCACTTTTGCCCGGCCGAGCATTGGATCATGGGTCAGTTACGGGCTGGGGAGCATGAACAAAAATCTGCCTTCCTTCGTGGTCATCGCTCCCCAAACGCCCTATGCCGGCGGGCAGGTCTGGGCGAGCGATTTCCTGCCCGGGGCGCACCAGGGCACCCTCGTGGTCCCCGGTCCGGAACCCGTCGCCAACATCCAGCGCCGGGCGGCCACCAATCGTCTTCAGGAAATGGAACTGGGCATGATGAGTCGCATGAACGACCGCCACCTTGCCGCACGCTCCAACGATCCTCTGCTTGCGGCGCGAATGAAATCATTCGAGACCGCCTTCGGCATGCAGATGGAAGTTCCGGATGTCTTTGATCTCTCCAAGGAATCCGATGCCACCCACAGCCTCTACGGCATGACCCGCGGCCAGACCTCAGGTTTCGGCTGGCAGTGTCTTGTGGCGCGTCGACTCGCCGAACGTGGCGTGCGCTTTGTGGAATTGATCGACGTCGGCTCGTCCAACAACTGGGACGCACATGGCGACATGCTGACGCACACCCCGCTGGCCAAGAATGTGGACCAGCCCATCGCCGGTCTGCTCCAGGACTTGAAACAACGCGGCATGCTGGAGGACACCCTCGTCGTGTGGAGCACCGAATTCGGCCGCACCCCCTTCAATAGTGGAGCCGGAGCCGCCGGCCGCGAACACCACCACTGGGTCTTCTCCTCATGGCTCGCAGGCGCGGGCGTCAAGGCCGGCAGCGTTTATGGCGCCTCCGATGACTACGGCATCAACGTCGCCAGCGACCCCGTCCACATGCACGATTTCCATGCCACCATCCTGCACCTTCTGGGCCTGAATCATGAAAAGCTGACGTTCCGCCACACGGGTCGCGATTACCGCCTCACAGATGTTGCAGGAAATGTGGTGGATGGGCTGCTGGCCTGAAAAGGGGTCCGAACGGATCAAATCTTCGTGAAGGAAACTCATTTGCGCTTTCCCCCAGTGCGTTTAGAATGCCCGTCCTTTTCCCGGGAAATAGTTCGTTTCCCGGATCCGAAATTTCCAAAATCCAAACCATGTCCACCAAAACTGCCACCGCCCCGAAAGACTCCACCTCCGCGCCTGATCGCGGACAAATGATGACGGGGGCTGAGATCCTTGTAAGCTGCATGGAGCGTGAGGGGGTCGATACCATTTTCGCCTACCCTGGCGGGGCCTCGATGCCGATCCACCAGGCGCTGACAGCTTCGAAACAGATCCGCACGATCCTGCCGCGCCATGAACAGGGCGGCGGGTTTGCCGCAGAGGGCTACGCCCGTGTGACCGGCAGGGCAGGCGTGTGCATGGGAACCTCCGGCCCGGGTGCCACCAACATTGTAACGCCGATTGCGGATGCCTATCTGGACTCCACGCCGTTGGTGGTCATTACAGGCCAGGTGCCCACGTTCATGATTGGGCGCGGTGCCTTTCAGGAAACGGACTTTTTTGGAGTGACCCTGCCGATCGTGAAACACAGCTATCTGGTGACCGATCCCAATGACATTCCCCGCATCGTCAAAGAAGCCTTTTACATTGCGCAGACGGGCCGTCCCGGACCGGTGATCATCGACATGCCCAAGGATGTCCAGGAAGCGCGCCGCCAGCCCATCTATCCGGAAACCATCGAGTTGCGCGGCTACAAGCCCGATTTTGAACTCGACGAGGTGGCCATGAACGAGGCAATTGGACTGATCAAGCAGGCTCAGCGCCCGGTTCTTTACTGCGGCGGCGGGATCATTTCTGGCGAAGCCCATGATGAACTGCTGGAGTTCGCAGAACGCACGCACATACCCGTGACCACGACCTTGATGGGTGTGGGAGCGTTTCCCGAAACGCATCCGCTCTCGCTGAAATGGCTCGGCATGCACGGCACTGTCGCTGCCAATAATGCTGCCAATGAAGCCGATCTTCTGCTGGCTTTCGGCGTCCGCTTCGATGACCGCGTGACCGGCAAGGTGGAGAAATTCTGCGAACACGGCACGATCATCCATATCGACATCGACAACGCGGAGATCAACAAGAACAAGCACGTCAAACTCCCCATCCAGGCAAACATCAAGAAAGCCCTCAAACGCCTCAACGAATTACTGGAAGTGGCTGGCTACAAACGTGATGCCAAAAAGCTCACCCAGCGCCCCGACTGGCTGGCTCAGATCGCCAAGTGGAAAAAGGACAGCCCCAACACCTACGAGGACTATCCGAATGCGATCGCGCCCCAGTTTGTGATCGAGAAACTTTACGAGGTCAGCAAGGGCGACATCATCATGACCACCGGCGTGGGCCAGCACCAGATGTGGGCTGCGCAGTATTACCATTTTGACAAACCCCGGCGCTTTGTGAGCAGCCTGGGCCTTGGCTCCATGGGCTACGGACTGCCCGCGGCGCTTGGCTGCAAAGTCGCCTTCCCCGATCTCGAGGTCGTGGACATCGACGGGGACGGCTCCGTGCTCATGAACATCCAGGAACTCGCCACCGCGGTGGCCGAGGGCATCGCCATCAAGTGCATCATTCTGAACAACCAGCACCTCGGCATGGTCGTGCAGTGGGAGGATTTGAAATATCAATCCAACCGCGCCCACACCTTCCTCGGCAAGCTCGATAGCCCGGGGGACATCTACCCCAACTACGTCAAAATGTGCGAATCCTTCGAGGTCCCGTGCGAACACATCACGCAGAAGTCCGAGGTCGTCCCCGCAATCCAGCGCATGCTGGCCGCCAAGACTCCCTATGTCCTGAACATCATGGTGCCTTACACGGAACACGTGCTGCCGATGATTCCCGGCGGCATGACCTACAAGGACATCATTACGACCTCCGAAGGGGTGGCCAGGGCCGCCAAGGGCGTCGTCCCCTCGGCTCTTTAAGGACCGCCCTTCCTGATTTTCGTCTAAACAAATCAATTCATTTCCCTAAAAGAACCGGTAGACCGGCCCCTATTTTTGGGGTATGCCACCCTAGGAATGAGTGCTCCCGATGGGCGAACCCCCGCCGATTTCTGACCACCAGACCGTTTTCCGTTATACCAACTATGACTAGCACCCCCACGTCCCCAACCAGTCCCGCTCTCCCATCTGTCCAGGAATGGAAGAAAATCATTGCCGAGTACACCCGCCCCTCCGCAGGCCGGGCCGTCTGGCAGCTCGCCAATACCATGGTCCCATTTGCAGGGCTGTGGGTGTTGATGGCTTGGAGCCTCAAGGGCCCCTATTGGATCACGCTCCTGTTGGCAACCGTGGCGGCACTGTTGACTGTGCGCATTTTTATTATTTTTCATGACTGCGGTCACGGCTCCTTCTTTAAGAGTAAACGGGCCAATGATATCGTCGGATTCATCACCGGCATGCTGACTTTCACCCCCTACGTGCATTGGAGATGGGAACACGCCATTCACCATGCCTCCTGCGGGGATCTGGATCGTCGCGGCACCGGGGACATCTGGACCATGACCATTTCCGAGTATCTCGCCGCCCCGAAATGGAAACGCCTCGTCTACCGCGTGGTGCGCAATCCCATCATGCTCTTCGTGCTTGCCCCGCTGGTGGTGTTCGTCGGCTATCAGCGTTTCTCGAACAAGAACGCCACCTGGCGTGAGCGGAAATCCGTGTATGCCATGAACGTGGCCCTCGCTCTCATGGTCGGCCTCGGCTGCTGGCTTCTGGGCTGGAAAGGCTATCTTTCCATCCAGCTTCCCATCACCATGATTTCCGGATCCCTGGGGATTTGGATGTTCTATGTCCAGCATCAGTTCGAGGATGTCTACTGGGAGGAACACGATGAGTGGGACTTCACCAGCGCCGCGCTCCTTGGCAGTTCCTTTTACAAGTTGCCAAAGGTCCTTCAATGGTTCACCGGCAATATCGGCTTCCACCACATCCACCACCTCAGTCCCCGGATTCCCAATTACCTGCTCGAAGCCTGCCACAAATCCCACGAAATCTTCACCAGCGTGCAGCCCATCACGTTCTGGAGCAGCCTGAAAACGATCGGCCATCGCTTCTACGACGAGGGTCAGAAGAAGCTGGTTGGCTACAAGCGTCTCCGCGAAGTGCGCCGGGAAATGCGCCGTGAGGCGGCACTGCAACGTTCCGCCCAGTCTAGCCGCACCTAGGGTGTGCCTCGCGGGTAAATGCTGACTTCAGCCGAGGAAATAGTTTGACCACCTTGAAAGAAGATCAAAAGTGCCCCGTAACAATCCCAAGCGTGCGGCCGCCCAAATGTTCCGCCTTTAAATCTATGAAAAACTCCCTTCCAAACCCACTGCGCGCTGCTGCGCTTCTGGCCGTATCGTTCTCAGCTGTCTCCTGTGTGAACCAGCCCCACTACCGGCCGGACGGCAATGTCTTCATCCGGGAAACCGGCAAGCCCCGCTACGGTTACGGCGGCACGGAAACGCTGCCTGACAACCAGGCTCCCAAGCCACCCAAAAACAATGGCACGCAGGGAGAGGATCCGGAAAAACTCCACTCCAACACCGGAACCAACCCTAGTGACAATGACATGGGCACCAAGCCCCCCCCAACCAATCCCAGCACTCCCGATCCGGTTACTCCACCCGTCAAGCCCACCACGCAGGGAGCCAGCCTTCCTTTCGGCACGCCGGTGATCGGCGAGAAGGGTTATGTTTACAGCCCCTACGCCCCGGACAAGGGCAAGGTGGACGTCAAAGACATTCCCTCCGGAACGAAAGTCGAGTGCCCCTACACCAAGAAAATTTTCCGCGTTCCGTGAGCAGCGGAAACGCTTGAACCCGAACTTTCCGCCCGGTGTGGCCACCCTCCACACCGGGCGCTTCGTTTTTATCCCGCGTCCCCTGTGAGTCCTTTTTCCTCCGTTGCTATTCTCGGCCCCGGTCTGCTGGGTGGCAGTCTCCTGCACGACGCCAAACGCCTCGGCTGGAACGACGTCCGCGCCTGGACCAGGCGAAGGGAAGTCGCGCAGCAAATTCAGTCAGCCCGGCTGGCCCACCTCGCCACGACGGACCTCGGTGAGGCCATCCGCGGCGCAGACCTCATTGTGCTCGCCTCCCCGATTGGCACCTATCAGCAGTTGATCGGTCAGCTGATGCAGACGGACCTGGCCTCAGGCGTCACGATCACCGATGTGGGAAGTGTCAAAGGCCCCGTGGTTCACGGCATCGGACGCCAGTTGGCGGATGCCGGGATTGCCTTTGTCGGCGGACACCCCATGGCGGGATCGGAGGCCAAGGGACTGGATGCCGCGCGGCCGTTTCTGTTTCAAGATGCCGCCTGCCTGCTCACCCCCGTTGCCTCCACACCCGCAGGGGCCCTTCAGAAAGTCACGGCTTTTTGGAACACGCTTGGGGCGCGCGTCTCCTCGGTCGAGCCGGACCTGCACGATTCCATCATGGCCCGCATCAGCCATGTCCCTCATCTCGCAGCCGTGGCCATAGTTCTGGCGGCTTTAAGTGAAGACCAATCCATCGCTCAATTTGCGGCAGGCGGTCTGCGGGACACCACCCGGGTGGCCTCGGGCGATCCGGCCATGTGGGAGGAAATCCTGCGCGAAAATCGTTCCGCAGTGCTGCTGGCAGGCAGGAACCTGCACCAAAAGCTCGGGGAACTACTTGAGTTTTTGGAAAATATGGACCATCAACCACTGCTCGCCGCGTTGGAAAAGGCCAAGCATCTGCGTGATGCCCGCTATCCCTGCCAACCAAAGTAACCTTCAGCCATTTTCCCCTCCCACTCCCCCACCGACCCATGTCCGAGTTCCGAGTCAAACAAGCCCGTCCCATCGCTGCTGAAATCCGCGTGCCGGGTGACAAATCCATTTCGCACCGCGCCGCCATGCTCGCTGGCCTTTCCAACGGTACCTGCGTCATTTCCGGATTCCTCGCCAGCGCCGATTGCCTGGCCACCGTGGAATGCATGCGACGCCTCGGCGTACAGATCCGGGCGATCGACGAGGATGGCAACGCTTGGAAATCGACCGACAGCCAGGGGAAAAAACTCCCCGGCCCCACGCGTCTGGAGGTCATCGGCTGCAGCATGCAATTGTCCGCGCCGACCCAGGATTTGGACTGCGGCAATTCCGGCACCACCATGCGCCTGCTCTCTGGTATTTTGGCGGCCCAGCCCTTTTCCAGCCGGCTCTTTGGCGACGAATCCCTCTCGCGGCGCCCCATGAAGCGCGTCATGGAACCGCTCACCGCCATGGGCGCGGACATCAAGGCCGAGGGGCCTAATGGTTCACCTCCGCTGCAGATCACCGGCGGAGCGCTCCAGCCCATCCGCTACACCCTGCCAGTCGCCAGCGCCCAGGTGAAAAGCGCAGTGCTCCTCGCCGGCATGTTTGCCTCCGGCAAAACCACCATCGTCGAACCCCAGGCCACCCGGGATCACACCGAGACGATGTTGAAATATTTCATGGTCAAGACGCTGCGCAGTGGTCAGAGCATTTCCATTTACGGGGGCCAGGTGCCGGAGAGCCGGGATTTCCTGGTGCCCGGAGACATTTCCAGCGCTGCCTTCTGGGCGGTGGCCGCCGCCGCCCAGGAGGGGTCCGAACTGACCATCCAGGACGTGGGACTCAACCCCACCCGCACCGGCATTCTCAAAGTCCTCATACGCATGGGTGCCCAGATAACCGAGGTGCTGTCCCATGCGGACCAGGCGGAACCAATAGGCACGGTGACAATCAAGGGAGGCACGCTCCGCGGCACCGTGATCGAAGGCAATGAAATCCCCAACGTGATCGATGAACTGCCCGTGCTCGCCGTCGCCGCCGCCCTGGCCCAGGGCCGCACCGTCATCCGCGACGCCCAGGAACTCCGCGTCAAGGAAACCGACCGGCTCTCGGCGGTTGCCCACAACCTCAAGGAAATGGGCGTGGAAGTGCGCGAGCTTTACGACGGCCTTGAAATTGATGGCGGCAAGCCTCTCAGGGCCGCCCGACTCCAAAGCTACGGCGATCACCGCATCGCCATGGCCTTCGCCATCGCCGGACTTTTCGCCGTCGGCGAGACCATCATCGAAGACGTGGAATGCGTGGACACCTCCTACCCCGGTTTCGAAAACGATTTAAAACGTTTCCAGTCGAAACTCATCACCGATTCCCAAACCCCGGTCATCAGTTCCCTGCCCCGGCCCGAGGATTCTCCCAAGTCCAGGAAACCCTGAACGCTCCCCGAGCGCCCTTAACCCGGCGGAGGATTTCCAGGCCCGAAATTTCCGGACGACGCGGGCAACTGCACGCCATTGCGACTGGAGTGCCGTTCCCAGGTGCCCGAGCAGTCATCGTCCTCGCTGAAATGCAGGATCGTCTCATCGATCTGCGTTCCCTCCAGCACCGGGAAGACCAAAAGTATGCGCCCGGTGCGGTCATCGATTTTTGTATAGGTGAAGGAGAACGTGCTCTGCTGGATGGAACCATCCTCCAGATTGGATTTCGTGCCCTCCCCGTTGTTGTCATACTGCATGGTCACAACCCCGCTCGTGGTATTGCTGAAATCGAAACTCCTGCCTCCGAGACTCAGCGGCGCAGAGCAACTCACGCTGGAATTGGTGGGTGGAGCCGCGTCCGCCGGACGGGTGAAGGTTCCAAATTGAAAATCCTTCACGATGCCATTCTCCACCACCTCCCTCATCACATCCCCGGATGTCTCGGACTGCGCCCAGAGCGTGAGGCGCTCCTCCCGGAAGGGCGAACGAGTCACGTGGAGCACTCCCATGCTCGAAGTCTCGGGCTCATACACATACGGGAGATCAAGCCCGGGCCCAGAGCCGATGCGACGCTCCACATGCGTGGCCCCAAATTCAAACTGCAGCGGTTTCCCGCTGAATTGGAAGGCGATTTTCCTGCCCACCACATCGGTCGGCACTATGCCACTATCAGCACCGTGCCAGACCAGCCGGTCGCTCACAGAAAAAATCCCGCCATCAACGTAAGGCGGCTGCTCCGGGACCGGCACGGTGCGGACGAACCTGCCGGTGGATGCGGAGCAGAAGGAGAGTTCGACAATCGCCACGCCACCCGTAGTCAGCGTGGCCGTCCACCGGCCCTCATTGGGCCCGGTCTTTTCGTAAATCCAATCCATGGCAAACGGCTCGTTCCTCACCGGATGGCAGACACCCTGGCTGGCTGACATCAGCACCATCTGATCCGCCAGTCCACCTTTCACCAGCGTCAGCGTCCCACGGGGCAGTTGCACGGGCGCGATTCCGACGCTGGCCCGGTCCACTTCGCGCAGATGGAAATGAGCCAGCGCCGCAGCCGCGGAGGGCTTGTAATCAAAATGCAGCAGAGCCCCGGTCCCGAAGGCCACTTCACCCAGCGGCTGCCATGCACTGGGATCAGCCAGTGTCGAGGCGCCTTCAAATTGGTAGGCCTTGCCTGGTTCACTGCAAAAGGTGAACTTGCGCACGGCTTCCGCACTCACCACGGGCGTCTGCGCCTTCCCCCAGCCTCCCATCGCAACCATGAGGCTCAATAATCGTAAATAATGGGGGGGCATTCTCATGAACAACACAAATGGGGAGGATACATCCGCACAATCCCACAGTCTGGCATAAGGTGCTGAAAATTGCCGGAATTGTCACCCCAATTAACATTAAATTTAAAGACGTAATCGGGGGATTGCGGAGGGGACATCCGCAGGTTTAACCGCGCCTCAGCGGGGGTCCAACATGGGGCGTTCCGGGGCGGCCACATTGGTCCATCCCAACTGGACAATTTTTTCAATCACGATGCCCTGCGGCGCCGAGCTTTTCGGAAGGCGGCGAACTTGCAAAATGACCTTCAAAGCATTTCCTGTCTCGGGGAGCTGTGACCCCAGCTTCTGCCACACCTCGGAGTCCTCGGGAAAACAAGCCACCCCGGAATCTCCCACGGAGGGATGGGAAACCCGCACCGCCCGGGACCCGTCCCCGGGATTCAGACCCGAGGCGGTGAAAAAGCTCGGCACCAGCTGGCTCGCACTGCATCGTTCAACGAGGACCGGGCCTTCGATGGTATCCGGAAAATTTGCCTGTGCCGTAATAAACGCCTGCCAGCGGGCCCCGTGCACATTCGAAAACGATTCCCAGTCCATTTTCCAACCTTCCGCAGCCTTGCCCTTCTGCATCACCACATGCAGCGTCGCAGGGGGCACTGCTGCCTTCAAGCGCAGCGTCGCGACCGGTGGATTGGCCTCCAGATCGATGAGTTCCTGATCATAACTCTGGATGCGCCGCTGGGTGTAGCCATTGGGCTTCTGCCCATAATACCACTCCATGAGCGGACGCACCCGCCCGGCATCGACCACCTCCAGATTCATCGCCCGCCAGTCTGTCGCCTCCAGCGCAGCCTTGGCAGCAGCGAAGGCGGATCGGATTTCCGAACGCTGCTCAGTCGGGACCGAGGCCTCGTCAAGTTTACCCTTGCCCCGCGAGCCCAGTCCAAATTTCCAAAAGGCCAGCCCTCCGAGAATTGTGATGGCCGCAGCCACCTTGAGAATCAACCGCGAATGTCGAAACTGCCGGTCCGCCGTGGCCCGCGCCACTATCGCCTCCTCGGTGCGCCACTCCCCCACTTCCAACTGCGGGGCGGCGGCCACCCTGGCTTCCCCCAATTGAAAATCGGCGAAGCATCTGGGGCAGGTGGTAAAGACCCCGGGTGCCACCACATTCGGAAGGAAGGCCTCATGGCACCGCGGACATTCCAGAAAGGGAGACGGATTGGCAGACGGCATGATCGTGGATCGGTGGGTCAGCGGTCTCCAAAGGAAATGCCGATGGCTCGGGCGGCGCTGACGATTTCGCCCTCGGGATTCACACGCTTCACCTGGCCCACCGCCTCCTCGATCGGCACGGAATCCACATGGTAGGACTGGTAGCTGACCATGTGGCCAAATTTCCCCTCCTGGATCAGCTTCACCGCCATGACACCGAAGCGCGCGCCCAGAATCCGATCCAGCGCCGTGGGCGCACCACCGCGCTGTAGATGCCCCAGCACACAGGCGCGCGTTTGTTTGCCGGTGAGTTTCTGAATTTCATGCGCCACCGTCTCGCCCGCGCCGCCCAGCCGGTGTTCGCGCGTGGCGCTGGCTTCCTTGATAAAGGCATTGTTCGTTCCGGGTTGGCGCACGCCTTCGGCCACGACGATGAGCGAACTGTGCTGCCCCCGGCTGCTGCGATCCCTCACCACCCTGGCCACGTGCTCGTGTTCGAAGGGAATCTCCGGAATCAAAATCACATCCGCCCCCCCGGCAATGCCGCCATGCAGCGCGATCCAGCCCGCATCCCTTCCCATCACCTCCAGCACCATCACCCGCTTGTGGCTTTCCGCCGTTGTGTGGAGGCGATCCAACGAATCCACCACGCAATGCAGGGCGGAATCGAAACCAAAGGTCATTGCGGTGGCCTGCAGATCGTTGTCGATCGTCTTGGGCACGCCCACCACCTGAATCCCATTTTCCAGCAACTGCAGTCCGGTGGTCAGAGACCCGTCACCACCGATCACCACCAGCGCCCGGCATTCCAGAAGTCGCAGGGTGTCCTTGGCTTTCTCAATGTTTTCCTGGGGAATCTTATTGACCAGTCCACCGGAAGTTTTGCCGGCGAAATGCCCCTCGTTGACCGTGCCCAGAATCGTCCCGCCCAGCTGCAAAATGCCGCGGGTGCCGCGGGGGTCGAGCATCATGTAATCGCCCGGCGGCAGCAGTCCTTCGAAGCCATCCCGGAATCCAATCACCTCCCAGCCCAGCGCATCCGCCGCACCCACCACCCCATGGATCACTGCATTCAGACCAGGGCAGTCACCTCCACTGTTCAAGACCCCGATTCTCATTGGTTCGTTCGTGGAGATCACAGAAAAATAAATTAGCGGGAAGGGGCCGCCGTTGCGGGAGCACTCAGCAGTTCACCAGCGGACTGCACCTGGCGTCCGGCTGCCTGCCAGCCATCATAGGCAGCCCAGCCCTGCGCCAGAAGTTGCGAAGCCTGATTAAAACGATCCTGCGCTCCCAGCAGTACCACCACCAGTCGATGCGGCACCACCAGCGTGCTGCCGTCCGCCTGCTTCACCACCGTGGCGGGTCGCGGAGCCGTGATGATCAGGCAGGGGCCGGCCAGTTGCGTGGTCCCGGTCTTCACGCCATCGATCCCATTGCGCCCCAGCGCCTCGTTGGTGTTCTTCACGATGAAACTTTTTGATCCACCCGCCGAGACATAGGAAACTTTGCGCGTCGCCTGACTCACGAAGAAATTGAAATTCCCCTTGTCGATCGCATGCATCGTCAACCGCGCCATGTCGGCTGCGGTGGAAAATCCCGGCTGACCTCCAACATCCAACCCATGCGGGGTCGTGAAATTTGTCTGGCTCATCCCGAGATGCCGCGCCAGTGCATTCATCTGCAGCACAAACGCCCCCATGGGGGAATTGCCCTGGCCGGTAAGGTTGATGATCTTGGCTCCCACATGCTCGCCAAGCGCCTGGGCGGCGAAATTGTCCGATCCCATCAAGGCGCAATACAGGGCATCGCGGATGCTCATGCGGTCACCCGGCTGCAATCCCAGCGCACTCGTGCCCAGCGCCATCACGCTCCCGGGGATGACCAGGGCCTCGTCCAGCGATCCCTGGGCCGCCGCAATCGTATCCAGCACCACCACACCCGTCGCGATCTTCGTCAGGCTGGCCACGCTGCGTCGTTGATTCGCCGCGTGGGAAAGCACCACTTTTTTGTCATGCGTATCCACCACCACATAGCTGGCGATGCCCGGGAACACCGGCCCCATTTCCGGCACCCCACTTCCTCCGCCACCCGCCGCCAGCCCCTGGCATCCGGTATTGGCAAAGGACAAAATCGCGAGAGTGCTGAAGGCGCAGAGGGTGAGGAATCGGTTCATGGAATGGTCGGGGAAAAGGAGGTTTAAGAAAAGTCAGCGCATCTTAATGAAGGTCCCGGAAAAGGCAACCACGGTTGTCCCGGATGCGACAGCTGAGATGGCTCCTGTCAGACCGATCCCTTGCCGATCGCGTAAACCTGGAAACCCAATTTCCGCAGAGCGGCGTGGTCCAGCAGATTGCGACCATCAAAGAGGAACGCCGGCTTGAACATGCCCTCGTGGATGCTGGCCCAGTCCAGCGTGCGGAAGGCATCCCATTCGGTGAGGATGGCCAGACCATGCGCCCCCTGCGCAGCGGCGAGCGGGTCTGCGGAGAAGCTCAGATGACGATCCATGATCGCCTCGGACACACCGATCTCCGCCAGGTCCCGGCGAATTTGCACAAGGTCCACTTTCGGATCGTGGATGGTGAGATTCGCCTCCTCCATCAGCAGGTCGCGGCAGACATAAATGGCGGCGGACTCGCGGGTATCGTTGGTGTCTTTCTTGAAGGCAAATCCGAGGATGGCGATTTTTTTACCAGCCACCGTATTGAAAAGCGTCCGGACCATGTTGTCGGCGAAACGCGATTTCTGCCAGTCGTTCATCTGCACGACCTGATTCCAGTAAGCCGCCACTTCCGGCAGCCCGAAATGCTCGCAGAGATACGTGAGATTGAGCACATCCTTCTGGAAACACGACCCGCCGTAACCCACCGACGCCTTGAGGAACTTGGGGCCGATGCGGGAATCCGCGCCAATCGCACGGGCCACTTCATCCACATCCGCTCCGGTGCGTTCGCAGAGTGCCGAGATCGCATTGATGGAGGAAATCCGCTGTGCGAGAAACGCGTTGGCCACCAGCTTGGAGAGTTCGGACGACCACAGGTTCGTGGTCAGAATGCGCTCCCGCGGCACCCAGCGGGCATAGATCGAGGCCAGCGTTTCCACCGCCTTCTGCCCCTCCGGCGTGGTTTCGCCACCAATCAGAATGCGGTCCGGGTTTTCCAAATCCGCCATGGCGGTTCCCTCTGCGAGAAACTCCGGATTGGAGAGCACTTGGAACTCACCATTCTTCGAGTTCGCCCGCAGCACCGTGAGCAAGGCCTCGGCGGTTTTCACGGGAATCGTGCTTTTCTCCACCACAATCTTCGGGCCCGTCGTGACCTCCGCGATCGTCCTCGCCGCCAGCTCGATGTATTTCAAATCCGCCGCCCGCCCGGCACCGGCACCGTATTTTTTCGTCGGGGTTCCGACGCTCACGAAAATGATATCCGCCTCGCGGATGGCCTGCTTCACATCCGTCGTGAAAAACAAATTCCGCCCGCGGGCACTTTCCACGATGGCATCCAGCCCCGGTTCATAGACCGGAAGGTCCGGGGAATTCCAGGCACCGATGCGCGCGTCATTCACGTCCGCCACCGTCACACGAATGTCGGGACATTTCGCCGCAATCATGGCCATCGTCGGCCCGCCAACATATCCAGCTCCTAAACAACAGATCTTCATAGGGAAAATTCGATGATTAGAGAGGAAATCCGCCACTTAGCAAAGGGGAAAGTTCAGGATTCCTGACCCCACGGCTTTCATTGAGAATTCCTTTTTGGTCGGATTCACCTCTCACCTGGCTCATAGCGCCCGGCGGTCTGCCGCTCCTCTCACCCTGATTCCCCTGCTTGCGGCGCGCCCGGTTTCATGGCAACATCCCGGCATGTCGCTGCCTTCTTCAAATATCTTTTCCTCCATGGCCCGGTATGGAAACCCCGTTGCCGGAGTCTTCGTCGCCTTGCTGGCTTTCACCGGCTGTAAGCCTGCTGCTTCCGAGCCTGCGGCCCAGGGCGCTGCTCCGCCCACTACCCCATCCACAGGTTCATCCGGAGCCGCCACTCCTCCCGCCCCCTCCGCTCCGGTTCCCCCTGCCGCACATCTCACCGTGCTTCAGTCCATTGATTTTTCCAAGATCCCAGTGCCGGAGAATACCAGTCGGAATAGCCATTCCCCGACAAACGCCAGCTTTTCCCTGGCGAAATCGGACCAGGTTCGCGTTCCGGCGCTGGCGGAGAATTTCGCGAAGGCCCTTGCCGGGCAGGGCTGGAAGCCGGCTCCGCAAGCGGGCGGCACCACGTGGACTGACGAAAGCGGCGCTGCCTACTATGAGAAATCGGGCATCCACCTGCTCGCCACCATTGGCACGTCAGTGGGTTTCCAGCCCGGCACCAAGGATGTCAATGCCGGGCTTTTCCTGTTGGGAAATGTGGATGTCCGCAACCTGCCGCACTTCCAGGGCACCGTCATCGGCACTCCCACCTTCGAGACCCTGCAGTTCTCCACCACTGAGAAGATCGCCACCGTCCGCGATCACCACCGCCAGGCCTACGAGAAGCTGGGGTGGCACCAATTCCGCGAGCTCGATCCTGAAGGCGTGGAGATTCCCGTCGAAACAAAAGAGCTGCAGCAAAGCTTCGTTCAAAATGGCACCATCGTTCAGTATTTCTATCGAATGAATGACGCTCAACTCATCGCCCTCTGTCGCTCCAGCCTCCTGGAATGGGATCCTCCCATCCCGCCCCAGGCCAAAAGCGTGGAGTTGAGAAACAGCCCGCCTTTTGTTTTTTGCTACACCCCCCTCTCGGTTGAGGACGTTTCCCAGTTCTACCAAAAATCCCTCACACCTTTGGGCTGGGCCGGGGAAAGCATCCCCAGCCCGGAGGGGAAAAAAGGCACCCGTTACCAGTTCAGCGCCCCCGGCAAAAAATCCATGACCCTCGAATGCCTGCCCAGCGGCAAATCCACCCTCGTGCAATTTTCGGTGACTCAGTAGAGGCCTACATGATGGCAAGCGATAGAGATAGAGGGATAGTTTGGCAGAATTCCTCTCCTGATCCTTTTCCCATTCATCAGCGTTCCCAGCGGGCCAGACGTGCCGCCGCAAGTTTCCGGCCTTCTGAGGTAAGTCCCGCTGTGCACTTCAGTCGCGTTTGGACCGTTTCGGAGGCAATAATCCCAGAGTGCAGCATTGTCTCCACGAACGCGAGATCCTTCTCCCGCCCGGCTGCAAGCTTGCTCACAGCGAGGTCATGGACCTCCAGGCACCAACCGACGGCACCCATGGTGTTTTCATTGGCCACCTTTACCAATCGCTCCCTCCAGCCGTCCGGGAGCACAGCCGTCGATTCGTCCACACCATGCGCATAGTAGCCGAACGTCTCATGAAACAGAGACAACTCACCGATGGCCCCGTCGATCAGGATGGACCGCTCAGGCGCATCCTTTGGGAACACATCCGCCTCCATCGAGACTGTCAGTGCTTCCGGAGCATCGGGATAGCTTCCCAAAACCGACTGGCTGCCGATCACCACAATGTCACGCACATCCGCATTCCCTGCTGCGGCACGGATGACATGCTCAAGTTGATGCCTATTCATGCCCCGCAAATTCGCGCGCCTCAAATTCGCGGATGATCGCCAGGCGTTCGTCCTGCGGCAGCACTCCGGCAAAAGGATTCGATTGTCGCAACCGCACCGCTCGCTCGCTGGAACCCGTCAACAAAGCAACCACCTCTTCGAGGGGCCTTTCCAGCGCAGACTTCCATTCAAGTAACGTCGGCCTCGCCTGTGGCGAACATGATTCCAACCAGCGTGCCAGCGTGGCACCCGCCCGTTCAAGTAAAGACCCGTCCGCAACCAATCGAGCCGCGATAGCCCGGCCAAAGGCCAAACTGCGATCGTCGATGGTGGAATGGTAGTTCATGTCAGTCCCACGATGGCTCCACCCCTCGGAGAATTCAACCGGCAAATCATTGCCGGAAGATCCGTTTACGGTGGAAACGGCGGAACACCCGCAGAACCATCCTTCCATGTCGGTCAGGAACGACGACGCGGAACTCGGTTGGGCACACTGCCCCAGTGGCGAACCCTCGCACATGGCTTTTCTAGAGCTATGAATGCTGCACATGGTGCCTTTCGGTCAGTCTTCCAGGCCTAATGGAAATTTGTCAATTTTCGCACACCGGCCCCTTTTCACGGCCCCTTTTCACTGCAGTTCTCCACCACGGAGAAGATCGCCACCGTCCGCGATCACCACCGCCAGGCCTACGAGAAGCTGGGGTGGCACCAATACCGCGAACCCGATCCTGAAGGCGTGGAAATCCCCGTCGAAACAAAAGAGCTCCAGCAAAGCTTCGTTCAAAATGGCACCATCGTTCAGTATTTCTATCGAATGAACGACACCCAACTCATCGCCCTCTGTCGCTCCAGCATCCTGGAATGGGATCCGCCCATCCCGCCCCAGGCCAAAAGCGTGGAGTTGAGAAACAGCCCACCTTTTGTTTTTTGCTACACCCCCCTCTCGATTGAGGACGTTTCCCAGTTCTACCACAAATTCCTCACACCTTTGGGCTGGGCCGGGGAAAGCATCCCCACCCCGGAGGGGAAAAAAGGCACCCGTTACCAGTTCAGCTCCCCCGGCAAAAAATCCATGACCCTCGAATGCCTGCCTGCCGGCAACTCCACCCTCGTGCAATTTTCGGTGGCCGAGTAGGCACTGCCTCCGATCTCGGAAAATTTGCAGCGAGCTACTGGACTTGAAACCTCCGTATTGCAGACGCGCGCCTTGCCAAACCTGCCGACCATGGCAAAGTCAGCAATCGGCACCGCTGTCGCCAAACAAATAGATCGACAAGGATCATGAAAACCATCGTTCCAATCCTCTGCCTGTGTGCAGCCGTGCTTATGGCACAAGACCAACTGGCAGATCCCTTTGGGTCTCCGCCAAATAAGCTAAAGCGGGCGGTCGACTTGGAGAAATGTGTTAATGGGCACAAAACTCTTAAGGACGTCGAAATTGCCTATGGCCGTGGCGCAGGCAACGATCCGGAGGTGGCAAAAAAGCTTGAGCGTGGCGACGCCATTCTCGGTGGCTGCATTCCCGATTCGAGGGAACATTGGGTGATGTGCCGGACGTGTGGCCTGCGTTTTGACGACACGTTCGATTCCTGGCGGGATGAACGTTGGTGTTCAGAAGATGAGTTGCGTTTGATGCGATCTCCGCTGCTCCAAGGATTTCCAATCGCGGGCGCTGATGCATCAGAGCGAATCGTTTACTTGCGCTGGTTTAGTCGTGAAGCATTGAGCGGGGAAAGCGTGTCGTTTTGGACCACAGCCGCAGAGAAGGACATCATCGCCGCACTGAGAAAGTGGGTGCCCAAGGAGGTGAAAATAAAGGCTCCAAAGCAACAATCCGAGGATAGATCCCGGAACTCATGGAAGTGGCAGGCAGATGGAAATAGTTTCGAACTCAATTACCTGAAAGTATTCGAACCCAAGCCGGAAACCCATTTGCAGATCGAGTGGCATCGGGCCGCCAGACAAGAATAGGCAAACCCCAGTTTATCGATCTCCAATTCAAAAGGACAGGCAGTTTCTCCCTCACACCGGCCGCTGCACCATCGCCGTCCCCGAGTCCGCCTCCTGGTCATCCGCATTGATCGCATACACCCGGTAGCTCACCACATCCCCCGGTTCCCTAGCAGACTGCTCGAATGGAACACTGGCGGCTGGCCCACCGCCAGCATTGCATCCACCGTTTCCAGATCAGGTTCATATTCCGTTCCCGGCACCACCCGCAGCTCATGCCGCACCACGTCCGCGGAAAAGGGGTCGCGAAAAGAATCCTGACAAATAGGAGTAAGTTGCCCGTCCCTTTAGGAGTCTCCATCTTCCGGCCACCGCCCGCCGGTCAGAATTTCTTCCCCACGCAGTACAATTTCCCATTGCTGCGGATCAGCAGGTGGCCATTGGCCAGGGCGATGGTGCTGCGGACTTCCTGCTCCTGATCGCTGCCCATTTGATTGATCCCCAGCAGCTCAAATTTATCAGCAGCGGCCACGACGATGACGGTGCCGCGGTGGTCCATGACATACAGTTTGCCATCGGCCACGGTGGGTGAGCTTTCGATTTTCTGGAGGCGGACGTCCGGGGGTTCAATCCGCTGGTCCCAGAGCACTTTGCCGGTGGCGGGTTCCACGCAGGCGATGCTCTGGCGGTAGCCGTTGACGATGAAGAACCGGCCTTTGTAAAAAGCCGGGGTGCAGACGTCCGAACTCACCTCCTTGCGCGCGTCGTCGTTTGTAATCCAGGCGATGTCCGATTCGCCAAGCACGCCCTTGCCGCTGGCCTTGAAGGCATAGATCGGCTCGCGCTTGGGGGCGCAGGCCAGGACGATGCCGTCGCCGCCGACGGGGCTGGTGACGAGCCGCCAGTGGCCGATTTTCTGGGGATTCCAGGTGCTCCAGCGCCAGAGTTCGGCCCCGGTGGCGGGATCATGGCCCATGAATGCCTGGCTTGCTTCGCGACGGACTTTGGCCGGGCAGGCTGTGCCACCAGCCGCATGTTTTGGAACAGGCGTGAATCTTCCCGGCGTTGCCTCAGGCTTCCGGCGGAAAATTTCAAAAATCATCATCCGTGTGTAACCATTTTATCTGAATTCCTGATTTCAAGGGTGGAGGATAAAATGAAATCACTACACATACTTTTTACCTGCGCCGTCTGCCTTTCCAGCCTGCCAGCCTGCAACGCAACCCGCAACGTCCCCTTCCGCATCAAGCCTGGGGATGTGAGCCACCGGAAAATGGGAAAATACGCCTATGACAACTATGCATCCGTTCCCGATACAGCCACGGGAATCGTTTACCGGGCGGTTCTAAAATTAATTCCCTACACCAGACGCAATGCCTTCTACGGCAACTGGGGGGGCTTCGGCTGTCGCGGTGGCAGGCCTGTGGATGCCATGGATGAAATTTTCCGCCGCCACGACATTGCCTACACCGAGGCCAGATGCTACCGCACCCTCTGCTGGGCCGATGAGGCCTGTGTGGAGGCTCTGAAAAAAACCGACCCCGTCACCCTCAAACCCGGGGGCCGCGCCTACCGGGAACGGGCCCTTTCCTTCTTTTCCAACCGATCCCTGGCTCCCGTCGGCAAACCTGTGGGCTCCTATGTTTGTTTCCACGAGGACAGGGACTGCCCGATCCAATCCCGGGAGGATCTGAAAGCCCTTTTCGAAATGCCATCGCCCGGGAAATCGGAACGCATGATCGCAACCACCCACAAGGCAGGCAATATCGCTGCCGCAAAAGGGAAGCACCCATCGGGGCGCCGGGCATCAGCCCGGATGCAGGCAAAGGAGGTGGCGGAGCGATGAGCGCCGGTTAGATCACCAGAGCAGAGGGAACTGTCTCAGCCAACAACTCTGGTCCCCCCTAGGCGCGTTTCTGTTTGATAGGAATTTGCTTTTTCATGGAGTAAGTTCCCCGTCCCTTTAGGGGTCTCCACCCTCCGGCCACCGCCCGCCAGTCAGAATTTCTTCCCCACGCAATACAACTTCCCATTGCTGCGGATCAGCAGGTGGCCGTTGGCGAGGGCGATGGTGCTGCGGATTTCCTGCTCCTGGTCGCTGCCCATTTGATTGATGCCCAGCAGCTCAAATGTATCGGCGGCGGCGACGACGATGACGGTGCCTCGATGGTCCATGACATACAATTTGCCATCGGCCACCGTTGGGGAGCTTTCGATCTTCTGGAGGCGGACGTCCGGGGGTTCAATCCGCTGGTCCCAGAGCACCTTGCCAGTGGTGGGTTCCACGCAGGCGATGCTCTGGCGGTCGCCGTTGACAATGAAGAACCGGCCCTTGTAGAAGGCTGGCGTGCAGACGTCCGAACTCACTTCCTTGCGCTCGTCATCATTCGTGATCCAGACGATGTCCGATTCGCCAAGCACACCCTTGCCTCCCGCCTTGAAGGCGTAGATCGGCTCGCGCTTGGGGGCGCAGGCCAGGACGATGCCGTCGCCGCCGACGGGGCTGGTGACCAGGCGCCAGTGGCCGATTTTCTGGGGATTCCAGGTGCTCCAGCGCCAGAGTTCGGCCCCGGTGGCGGGATCATGGCCGGTGATGGCATCGCCCCCGGTGATGAGCAACTCCGCCCGTCCCTGGTGGGTGAAGGGGATGGGCGTGGTAAAGGCCTCGCGTGACTCGGCCACGGCATCGCTGGGACGGATGATTTTCCAGATCTGTTTGCCGGTCTTGGGATCGAGGGCCAGGATGTAGCTGTCGTTGGGATTGTCCTTCTCGCCCTTTTGCACCCCGGCGAACTCAAAGGATTCGTTGCGCTGCAGGACCTGAACATAGAGGCGTTGGTCCGCGAGCATCAGACTGCTGGCATACGTCCACTGGATGGCGAAACGCCCGTGGTCCTTCTGCACATTGGTTTTCCAGATTTCCTTGCCGCTGAAATCAAAGGCCACGAGGTCCCCGGTGGCGAAGAAAAAGATCACCCGTTCACCATCCGTCACCGGCGAGGGGCTGGCCAGGTTGCTCTTGTCATCGAGGCGGAAGCCTTCGCCCACGGCATGTTTCCAGCGGACCGTCCCGGTTTTGCCATCCAGGCAGAAGGCGTAGAGTTTCTTCTCGGATTCCACGGCGGCGGTTACGAAAACGGAATCGCCCCAGACCACGGGAGTGGAGGCGGCGGGTCCCGGAAGATCCGCGGTCCAGGCCACGCCTTCGGTGGGAGAAAATTTGACCGGCAGGTCTTTTTCATCCTCGGCGCCGGTGCCATTGAAGTTGGGCCCCCGCCAATTCGGCCAGTTTCCTCCGTGACTATTGAAAACAAGACAGCTGGTAAACAGAAGCGGCAGGCAGAGGGTGCGAAAATTCATGGCGGCCAGCCTGTCCAAGTGCCGCAACCCTGGCAAGTCCGCGATGACGGAATCAGGCCTTGGGACGCGGCGCGGTGATGAACGGCGCGCTCAAATAAATGGGTTCCGCACAGACCTGCGCGCGCGCCGCCACGTCCCCAGGCGTGAGCCCCTGCGCCAGCGCTGCCAGCGCCCGGGCCTCGGGAATCACCTTCACGGCCTCGCAGAAATCCGGACTGCGCGCATCCAGCGTATAAAGCGGCAGGGAATTCCGCGCGCAGAGCAGCGCGATGGTGGCCCGATCGCCAACGACCGGTGCGGCCAGCATTTCACCATCGGCCATTTCCGTAAAATGCCATTGCTCCCGGCGCGCATCCCCCACCACGGCATAACGCACCGGGGCCGAAGGCAACGCGGCAAACGACGTCCAGCCAATCACCGGAACCTGGCGTGACATCCCCACCCCCATGGCCACGGCCAGCCCCACGCGCACTCCCGTGTAACTACCCGGCCCGGTTCCCACGACAATACAATCCAATCCCCCGGCCAGTTTCAACGCCTCCTCCAGCGGCCCAAAGATCACCGAATTGTGCGTCCGCGCCGAGAGAAACGACGCGGTGAAAAGCACCTCCCCGCCCCGTTGCAGCGCGATGCTCCCCTGCGCCGTGGAGGTCTCGATGGCCAGCACGCAATTCATAAGGCTCCCTCCGGTGCCGGGATCATTCTCAGGCTGCGCCCACCTTCAGGCAACGTTTCCAGAGCCATCCAATGCGTGCCCCTTGGCAGTGCCGCCGGAAACCGGTCCGCCCATTCCACAATACAGACGCCGTCGGCATCCAAATAATCCTGCCAGCCAATTCCCGGCAATTCCTCCTCGCCCTCCAGCCGATACCAATCGAAATGATACACGCTCAGCGTGCCACCCTGATATTCGTGCACCAGGGAAAACGTCGGGCTGCTGACATCAGCATGGCATCCGAGCCCATGCACGATGCCTTTTGTCAGATGCGTCTTGCCCGCGCCCAGGCCACCGGTCAACGCCAGCACATCGCCATTTCGCAATTCCTGCGCCAAACGCCCGCCGCACGCCACTGTGGCGGCTTCGTCGGGCAGGAAAATGGGCGAATCAGGAAATGTCATGGCGGGCGACATACGACGCACTTCCCCCAGACGTCAATCCACGTAGCTGAACTCATTCAAATTCAGAATTGTCCGGCAAAGTTCCGGTAGTGTGTGCGTCCCCATGAACTCCTGGCAACTGGCCAACTCTTCCGCATCGGGTTCGCGCTGCAGGGCCAGTTCATAGGCCCTCCGGATGAGCGATTCCTGCGTGGCCGCCGCTTCGCGAGTCAGGCGGTCGGCAAAGGCCTGGGAGACCTGCACCGTGAAGTCGTCGTTGAGCAGCACCAGCGCCTGCGGAGCCACCGTGGAAACAATGCGGCGGGCACAGGATTGGTTGCTCTCTGGCTGATCGAACGTCTCCAGCATGGGCAGGCGCAGGCTGCGTTTGGCAACAAGATAAATGCTGCGGACGTTGAGCGTTTCAGGCGGAGAGGGATACCATCCCCGGGTTTTCTCGTCGTTCTCGACCAGCAGGCCGGGATTGGTATTGAGCACTTCAGTGGGCAGTTTCGGCCACCGGGGCGGGCCGCCTTCGCAGGGAAGGAGGATGCCGGAAACGTGGAGCATGGAATCGCGCAGGGCTTCCGCGCTCAAGCGTTGCGGCACCCGGCCAGCCAGCACCTCAGGCTGGGCTGAGGTTTCGGACCCGAGGGCCTGCCGGTAAGTGGCGCTTTCCACGATCAACCGGTGCATTTTCTTGATCGACCAGCCTTGGCGGCGAAATTCCGCCGCCAGCCAGTCGAGCAACCCGGGGTGCGTGGGCTTGGTCCCCGCGAATCCGAAATCGCTGGCACTGGCTTGCAATCCCGTGCCGAAATGGAACTGCCAGAGCCGGTTGACCATGACCCGGGCGGTCAGCGGATTTTTCTCGCCAAAGAGCCATTTTACAAGGGCAGAACGCACTCCGGAGGTGCGTTGCCGCGCAGGTTTGGCGGGATTGATGGGATTGGGATCGAAAATGGACGGCACCCCGGGAGGCACCACCTCCCTGGGTTGCGTAAAGTCGCCCTGCCGCAGCAACCGGGTGGGGATGGGGAAGGTAGCGTGTTCCGTGACCAGAAATCCCGCCTGCGCCTGGGAGCGCTTTTTGCGCAGTTCCTCGATCTGCGCGGTGACGTGGTCAAAAGCGGCTTTTTCCTCCTCCCTGAGCGCGGCAACGATCTCCGCCTCCGTTGGGTCAATCCGGTGTTTCAGGTTCTTATACCGTCCTTTTAAATTCACGTTGGTGCGATCCTTGAAATATTCGGTCAGAAAATTTTGATCATCCGGCCCCAGCACTTTGATCTTGAGATCCATCGCCCTCTGGGTGGGTTGGACCTTCATCTCAGCGAGTTTCGCCTGGAGGGCTTCGATCTGCCCGACCTCGCGGGCGATGGTCCGCTGCTGCGGGGCCAAATCCAGCAGGAGGCGGTCATTCGGCGCAATGGATTCGAAGCACCCGCGCAACCGGTAGTAATCCTGCTGGGTCAGGGGATCCGTCTTGTGGTCGTGGCAGCGGCAGCAGGAGAAATTGAGTCCAAGAAAGGCCGCACTGGTGGTCTCGACAATGTCCGACATCACCTGCGCATGGCACCGGTCCTCCTCGCCAAATTTCACAGCACTGTTGTCGTAGGGTCCGATCCTCAGGAAGCCCGTGGCCGTGAGGCGATCCTGATCCGCAGCGGTTTCCGGATACTCCGGGACGAGTTCATCCCCGGCGAGCTGCTCCAACACAAATTGATCATAAGGTTTGTCTGCATTCAGCGAGCGGACCACATAATCCCGGTAACGCCACGCCTGCGGCCTGAATTCATCATAGTCAAAACCATTGCTGTCGCTATACCGCACCAGATCCAGCCACATCTGGCCGAAACGCACGCCGTAGGCAGGGGAATCCAGCAGCCGCGTCACCAGCTTTTCATAGGCATCGGGCGATCCATCCTCCATGAATTCCTTCATTTCCTGTGGTGAGGGAGGAAGTCCGGTGAGGTCGAAATACAACCGCCTCCCCAGCGTCCTTCGATCCGCCTCCGGCGCGGGCCGGGCCTGCCCGGACTGCATGTTTTCCAGGACGAAGGCATCGATCGGATTGCGGCCCCATGGTTCACCGGATTTTTCAGGCACCGGCGGGGGCGCGATGGGTTTCATCGACCACAAGTCCAGCCGCGCTCCTTTAAAATGGGTGCGGATGGGATTGCGCGGATCCGACCAGGCATCCCCCAGCAACTCCACGGGACGCTCCTGCGGCCAGGCCGCACCGTCCTCAATCCACCGTTCCAGCATCGGCTGGGCACGCTTCCAAAGCCTGCTGCTCCCGGGAAGTTTCACTCCCTTGGCGGAATGGCTGAAATGCAGCAGCAGACTCTTGGGTTCATCCCCCGGCACCAGTGCGGGACCGCTTTTGCCACCAGTCAGCAGGCCCTCCAGGGAATCCAGCGCCAGGCCGCCATCGGGACGCTCCTTGTTATGGCATTCCACACACTGGCTTCGCAGCAATTCCACGACCCGGGTCGGCGTCATAAAAATCTTTTCCTCCGCGGGCACGTCGGTTGCCTGGGTGCGGGAAAATTTGCGGTATCCAAACCATCCACCACCGATCACGAGGACAGCCGCGATCCCACCCAGCAGCCGGGGTCGGCGCAATGGACTGAAATGAATCATTCGATTGGGATTGGGGGGCATCGTTTTTTGTATCAGCGACAAAAAAACTACATCGTCACGGGGCGGGACAATATGTTTGCATCGGGCCGAGTTCAAGGCGAATGTAGCCCGACGAATGCTGCACATTTCACCAGGAAATCGACGCCACTTTTTCACCCAGCTGAGCACTGGTTTGGGTTACCTTGCCCTGGGCTCACTGCTCGGGCAGGAGCGCGCCCGTGCCGAGGCGGGCCCGGGCGTGATCAAATTTGACCCGACGCAGCCGGAATTGCCCCGGATGCCAAACTTTGCGCCCCGGGCCAAATCCGTGATCTTCCTGCACATGGTCGGCGGTCCCTCCCCGCTGGACACCTTTGACTACAAACCGCTGCTCCAAAAGCTCGATGGCCAGCCGGTCCCGGCCTCGTTTCGTGAATCGGTGGAAAAAACGCGCTTCCAAAATGTGTTCGTGGACTGCCGGGATCTGATGGCCAGCCCCTTCAGTTTCAGTCAGCATGGCCAGAGCGGCATGTGGACCTCCGAGCTTTTCCCCAATCTGGCCAGACAGGTGGATGACCTGTGTTTCATCCATTCCATGCAGGCGGACAGCAACAACCATGCTCCCTCCAGCTACCAGATGCACACCGGAGCCACCACCGTCGGCAAGGCCAGCCTGGGTTCCTGGATCACCTATGGTCTCGGCAGCGCCAACCAGGATCTGCCAGCTTATGTCCTGCTCTTCGAAGCCGGGCCCTACGGAGGCGCGGGAAACTACACCAACGCCTTTCTCCCGGCCGCTTTTCAGGGCACGCGCCTGCGCTCCCAGGGCCCTCCGGTGCTGGATATCCTGCCCCCTCAGCAATTCGCCAGCGGCCAGCGCGCCTCCCTCGACCTCCTTCACAAGCTCAACCTCAAGCACCGCTCCGCCCGTCCGGAATTTTCAGAACTCGATGCCCGTATCGCCAGCTACGAACTCGCCTACCGCATGCAGACGGCCGCATTCGAAGTGGGCGATCTTGAATCGGAACCCACCCATGTGCGGGAACTTTATGGCCTGGGGCATCAGGATCAGAATTTGGTGAAATTTGGACGCAAATGCCTGCTCGCGCGCCGTCTCGTGGAAAGGGGCGTCCGGTTCGTGCAAATTTATAACATGTTTGACAGCAACGGTTGGGATGCCCACACCGGCCTCCCGGAGAACCACACGCGCCTCGCCCGCCAGTGCGACCAGCCCGTCGCCGCCCTCCTTTCCGATCTGAAACAGCACGGCCTCCTGGATGAAACGCTCGTGGTCTGGGGCAGTGAGTTCGGCCGCACCCCCATGATGCAAAACGACCACGGCCGCCAGCACAACTCGGCGGGCTTCACCCTCTGGATGGCCGGCGGCGGCGTGCGCCCGGGCCGCATCGGCTCCACCGACGAACTCGGCCTGCTCGCGCTGGATCGGCCCCATACTTTCGCAGATCTCCACGCCACGATCCTCGCCGCGCTGGGCCTCGACAACCGCACCCTGACCTTCCCCCACGCCGGACTCAACGAGAGGCTCACCGGCGTCACGGATGCCGCCCAGGTCATCCCCGGATCGCTGATTTAGAGAGCCCTCCCGGCCGCGTGGGCCATCACAGAAGGCGGACACTTTCCCGTTTCCCTGGCTCAAAACCTCCCTATGCTGGGGAACGTTCCCTCCCTCAAATCCCCGCCGTGTTTCACGCCCACTCCTTACCTGAAATTTGCCCCCGTCCCCACGCCAGCCCCTGATTCAACCATGCAGGAAACCGACGAACATTGGATGCAGCTCGCTCTGGAAAGTGCCGCACAAGGGATTGGGCGCACCAGTCCCAACCCCATGGTCGGGGCGGTGCTAGTCGGAGCAGACGGGCGCCTGCTAGGCCGGGGGGCGCACCTGCAGGCGGGCGGGCCGCACGCGGAAATAGCCGCGTTGGCCGGCGTCTCCCCTGCCGATCAGCGCTCTGTTGCCGGGTCCACGCTCTTCGTCACCCTCGAACCCTGCTGCACCCACGGACGCACACCACCGTGCACCGATGCGATCATCGCGGCCCGGATTGGCCGCGTGGTCTATGCCATGCACGACCCCAATCCGGCCCACGCCGGCAGGGCTGAGGAAATCTTGAAAAAGGCCGGCCTCTCCGTCACCACCGCAACCTGTGGCGACAAGGCACGAACGCTTTTGAAGCCCTGGACGCATTTCATCACCACGGGCCGACCCTACATCATCGCCAAGGCCGGGATGAGCGTGGATGGCCGCATTGCCCGGCGCGCCGGAGAGGGCCAGTGGCTGACCAGTGATCAATCCCGTCACGATGCCATGCAATTGCGGGTCGGTGCCGATGCCATTCTTGTGGGGGCGGAAACCATCCGCCAGGACGATCCCGCCCTCACCGTCCGCGGCCCCGCCTCCGCATGGAAGGAACAACCGTGGCGGGTCATTCTCACCCGATCCGGCAGTCTGCCGGAGGATTCCCAAATCCTGACGGATGCCCACAAGGAGCGCACGATCCTCTGGCCGGGGAAAAATTTGCGTCAGGTGGTGGCGGAGTTGGGAAAAATGGGGGTGGTGAACCTCCTGCTGGAAGGAGGCGGGCAAATCTTCGCCCAGGCCTTCGCAGACGACCTCGTGAACGAATTTCACGTTTACATCGCCCCTATGATCTGCGGCACGGGCAAATTAATGGTGGACACCGCCGCCTTTGCCGGAGCTGGCACGGCACCTTTGTGGTGGAAGGAGACAAAGATGATTGGCACGGACGTAAAGTTGGTTTATGAGAGGGCATGATTAAGGTTAAGGCAAAGAAAGTGAAGCCCAGAAGGGCAGTCTTTTTTGATCGCGATGGCGTGATCAACGGTTCACCCGGCGAGGGAAGCTACGTTTTGAGCTGGTGGGATTTCCAGTTTGAGCCCGGCTCGATCGAGGTGCTCACCTGGTTGAAGAAACAGGGTTATTTTCTGGTGCTGGTCACCAACCAGCAGTGCGTGGGACGCGGATTGATCACGGCGGAACAGCTCGATGCCATCCACGAACGCATGCAGGCGGAACTCGGGCCCAAGGCGGCATTCGATGCCATTTACTACTCCCCGCATTTAAAGAAGGAAAATTCACCCATGCGCAAACCCGCCCCCGGCATGGTGCTGGCCGCCCAGGCCGAACACAATCTCGATCTCGCCACCAGCTGGCTCGTCGGCGATCACGATCGGGACATTGAACTGGCACGCAACGCGGGCATCGGAACCGCCGTGCGTTACGTCAGTGAAAAACCCATTGCCTTTAAAGCCGACCACGTAGTCAAAAATCACACGGAATTGCTGGCGCTGCTGAAGAAACACCTGAGCGGCAAAGCCTGAGCCCCTGACCTCAGTTGCGGTATTTCAGTTGGAAAAAGGATCCCTTTACCACGGCGGCCCGCTTTTTTTTCTCCGGCGTGCCCCGCGTGGCCACGGAACCATTCTGAGCGGCAGGGGCTGTCGCGGTCAATCCTTTCGGCAGCGAGTTGAGTGAACTGTAGGTGGCCGCGAGCGCCGGGGCGGAACTGTCCGCCGCCACGACTCCGGTGCCGGAAAGTTTGGGGATGGCCAGTGGGGCAGCCGGTGCGGTGGGCGCATCATCCTCCTGCGGTGCCAGCACTTCGCCATCATTGAAGAGCAGTGTCTGGACGTTGGCCGACGTAGGCCATGCCGCCGGATTGGGCGTGAAAATCTGGCTGCCCGGACGCAGGGCGGTGTAACCCACGGCGGGCTGCGTTGGATGCACGGTGTTTAAATGCACCCCGCTTCCATTCGCATTCGATGCGATGATGCCGCCATTGGTGATGTTGATCTGAATGAATCCGCTCGTGGCCGGATCAAAGTGGGGAATGGCGCGCAGGTGTACCGAAAAGCCGGAGAGGGTTCCAAAATTATTGACCGTCGCCAGACCGGCAGCGGGTTCACCCTGCGCCAAAGCCTCCGCTCCATTGAGGGCGACCGATCCCCCTGCCGTGACATGCAAATCACCGCTCGCCTGCATCACCGGGGAGGTCTCGCCTTCGTTCCCATTTTGCACCGTCGTTCCCACGACCGTGAGCGTCCCCTGCGTGGCTCTCAACACGCCATGGTTGATCACCTGTCCCATACTCCCCGGGGCCTGGGTCAGCGTGGTGTTGCCAGTGGTGATCCAGGCATCCGCATTGGCGGGCGGGAGCGCACTGACCACGAGCTGCGGTGCGGTGATCTGCCCGGTGGTGCCGATGACAATTTGTCTGGAGAAAAGTCCCAGCCGCGAATTGGAAGCCAGCGCTCCATCGATCTGCGTCAGCGTGCCACCATCCACAATCGCCACGGCATGGCCGCCACTTTGAATGGTCAATGAGGACAATCCAGTGCCGGGAGCCAGGTGCAAATTTTGCCAGTCCAGCCTCGAGCCCCCATTGAGAACGATGCTCGCCTGTCCGGAGGCATCGAGAAAACACTGCGGCACCGCGCCATTGAATCCTTGATAGCCAATCAAGTCATGACACGGAACCGGACCAGCCATCAAAGGGGCAGTGAAGAGGAGCAGGAGGGGTAATGTTTTCATGGGGTGGATCGTTGATTGCGGATAAGTCGAAAATAGCCGGTGGCATGCAGGCTGGGATTTTGTTTCGCCACCGCCCGTTGAGCCTCCCAGGCAGCCTGGGGAGCATCCTGACCGGCGGCAAGGCGCTGGTAAAATTCCTTCATGAGGATGGGCGCCACCGCATCCTGGACCGGTGCGGCGGAGACCAGCACATCGCGCACGCCCGCCTGATGGCAGGCACGCGCCAGATCAAAGACTCCTTCTCCGTGCTGCGTGGCACCCCGTCCGCTGTCGCACGCGGAAAACACGGCCAGGTCCAGCGACGAAAGATCCATCGCCGCCAGTTCGCTGGCGAAGAGCACACCATCCTTTTCCGGTGCCTGCGTGACATCGACCTCCCGGCACAACAGCGCGTTGGCATACGGACTGGCCCCCATCGGCAAGGGCGAAGTATCTGCCACGCCGTGACCGGCGAAATGCCACACTCGGTAGCTCTTCGTGGCCAGTTCGCGGCGCAATTCGGCTTCCGTGGGTTTGGTCAGTTTCCAGCGATCCTTCTGAAATGCCGAGATCCCGCTCAACTCGGCCCCCACATTTGTCAGTTTCGCAAAATCCCGATTTGCCAGCACCGTGTAGGGAAATTCCCATCCACCGACCGGCCGCGGAATCGAACGCGGCACCTCACTGGCATCGACCCCCAGCCAGGGTCCGGGGCGCATCGGCAGGTTTTCAGCGGCCTGATGAAACAAACATTCCGGAGCCTCCAGAAACGTCATCATGACCGGCCCCTCCAAAACAGAACCGCGGCCATCGCGCAAAAACGCGAACGGGATCCCCGTCAGCGCACCCTCCAAAAAAACAAACGCCCGCTGCGTGCCCGCAGGCAATGCCGACTGCACCGGCACCCACAGTTGCCGGCCAAGTTTTTCCAAAACATTCTGAATCGATCCCGCATCCGCCTCGGTGCCATCGCGCAGCTGCTGGGTGGTGCGCAGAAGATTGACGGCGGAAATTTTCAAATCGATCACCCGCGGCAGGCCCGTGGGCGGAACCACGGCAACCGCCACGGAATTCAACCACGAGGTTCCTGCGGGCCTGCGAAAAGTGAAATAGGCCAGCAGGCAGGAATGCGGGGGCAACGTGGCCTGCCATTCCTCCAGGGAATGCGCTGCCATGCGCTCCCGGCCAGCCAGCGAGAAGGCTCCCAGCACGCGGGGGAGAAACGAAATGCGCCCGGAATCGGGCAGCGCCAGCAGCGGACTCGTCAGATCCAGCGGATTTAGAAATGCCAGTTTCGCCGATTCCGTGGCGAGACCATCCGTGCCGGAAATCTGCGCCAATCCGCTTTCCAGCGCGGCTTTGGCAAACGGTTCGGCGGCTTCCGGATGACTCACGACCTCCAGCGCCCATCGCGTGATGGCACCGTGACGGCGGGCCGAATGATTCATCGCCAGCGCCTGGAAATCCTCGCGTTTCTCCAAGGCCTCCAGATGACGCCGGCATCCATTCTCGGCATCGGTCGAGCTGCGACCCAGCTGGGACGCGGCCAGCGCCTGCAACCGTTCCGCCTCGGCCAGTGTCAGCAGCGCAGAAACGCTGGCAGGCTGCAGCATGGCGGCAATCTTCGTGGTCTGCTCCAGCAGCAAAGCAGGATCGGAATCACTGGAAATCCACGACAGCAGCGCCGCCGCATAATTGGCAAGGATGGCATCCTTCGACTTCTCCGGAGCCGCCTTGAGGGCTGATTGAAAGGCTGATTCCGCGTCCTCAACCTGGCCCGCTCTCCACAGGGCCAGGGCGCGGTCCGATAAAATTTCCGGCGACTTCGGAGCGACCTCCAACGCCTGCGCAAAATGATCCAGCGCCGATGGAAAATCGCCCATCACCAATGCCCAGCGGCCTTCGTCGTGCAGCAGTCGACTGCGCACCTGCTCACACTCCGGTCGTTTTTGAGCAGCAGGAAGTTCCAACCAGGCCCGCGTTTCCACCAATGCCTCTCTGGCCCTAGGATAGTCGGCTTGGGTCATGAGTTGCTCAGCCATCCTGAGACGCGCCGCCGCCGCCAGTTCCGGCAATTCCGGACATTGCCGCCAGACTTTCCATGCCTCCTCCAACAAGGCGCGCGCATCGTGCGACGGCAATTCCGACATCTCCACCAGCACATTTCCTAACAACGCCGACGAGGCATGCTGGCGCAAAATCGATTCGGCCTGTTTCAGTGCGACGCCGGCCTCGGCCTGATTTCCAAGCTGCCGATAGGTCTGCCCCAGCGCCAGCGAAAAAGCGGCGGCACTCAGGAATTCCGCCTCGGTGCCGGGCTTCTCATGCTGGACTTGCAACTCCAGCAGCTTCGGCAGCGCGGCGGCATACTCCCCACGGGCCAGCAATCGCTCCGCCTCCTCGGGCGTGGCATACCCCGCCCCCAGCCAGCCTGCACTGAGCACTGCCGCCCACAAAGCGAACCGCCAGCCTGGGAATCGTTTCATGGACTCACCACCCGGATGCGGTAAAATTTATAACACGGCGGCTCGGCACCGAGCGGAGCTTCGGAGATCGATCCCGCGCTGCACGAGGAAATCAACGGCAGGGGCACGAACGCAGGCACCGGCGCCTCCCAGGACAGGAGATCATAACTGGCCTCCACGGTGATCGTCGCTCCGCACAATCCATAATGCGCCAGGGTTTTGCGCAACCAGAATTGGCCATCGTGGTGCGTGAAACTCAGTCCGCGATTCGTGCTGTTGACCTTGGGATCATTTCCCAGGGCCCATTCCAGGAGGTTGACCAGACCATCGCTCTCCACATCCAATGTCTTGGCTCCCTGCGCCCCAACCAAGCCTGTCACCCCTGTCCAGGTCACATAGTCGAGACAGCAATCCGGCGCGGTGAGCAGGTCCAGATTCATGGAAAGGAAGCTGCCGGCCACGGGGCTTATGGAAACGGAGGTCTGACTTAGCACAAAATTTCGCACTTCGGTGACGCTCGCCCAGGGACGGAAGGAAAGGTAATACAAGGACAATCCCGCGACATAACCCGTGGCCAGACTTGTGCCATTGCCCGTGACTAAAGGCGCGGCAGCGGCACTGGCCTTGGTCACCAAGGCCGCCGGGGCGAAGAGTGACGTCTGCGGACCGTAATTGGACCCGCTCGGCCCTGCACTCCACATGCTGCCATCGACGGCGGTGCCGCCCACCAGCAGCAGATAGGGAGCAGTGGGCGTGGCATAGAATGCGCAGGGCCCAACAAAGGGATTCCCCAACAGTCCACTCAACGGCATGCCTGAGGGGGTCTTGGTGCTGCTGGGGGGTGGACTGATTTGCGAGACCAATTGCATGGGATCGCAGATCGGTGGGATCGGCACCGTCAGCGAAGGCAGGGTGGGATCTGCTGCGGAAAGTTGATTTCCCGCCGCCGCCACCACGACCATGCCCGCCTTGGTGGCCTCCGCGAGCTGGCGTTCCATGAGTTCTGAATACGAGGTGGTCGTGCGATTGGCGAACATCAGCACACTGCCGTTGTTGAGCACCGTGGCATCATTGCGCCGCGCCAGGTGCTGCACCGAGGCCTGGAAGACCGCATTCAGGGCATCACTGACCCAGGGTGCTGTTGGTGAAACCGAGGGATAATAAATCTGACAGGGCTCCAGCACCACGGACCCACCATGCAGGTGCGCAAACAATCCGGTATCGAGACCCACCGCCGTGGATGCCACTCCCGTGCCGTGATTTCGCACATCAATGAACGGACTGGCACCAGATCCGGTCAGGCTCGGTGCCATCAATCCCCCACCCCAGACCACCGGTGAGGTCGGCCCGAACTGGGGATGCAATCCGGTGCCGAGGATTTTCTGCACGCCACTGTCCACAACATAAAGTGTCACCTGGCAAGGCTCGCACCCGGCGGGCTTGGGCAGCCCGTATGGATGACTGTCCAGCAGCGCCTGCAGCGCCCAGCCTGTGGGAGTGGGATCAGGCGGGGGAGGGCCGTCGGTCGGCACCATCTGCTGGTCCTGCTCCACAATGTATTCCGGGTGGGTGTTGCGCAGGTCGTTGGCAAGGTTGGGGTCGAGGAAAATCGCCGCGAGGTTGGTATTTAAATCGTGGTCAAAGATGGCCCATTCCTCAGGCGGCACGAGCGGATGCGGCAGACTGAAGAGAAAATCCGTCTGCGGCACCAGGTTCGCATCGCGGACAGCAACCAGGTAACGCGGCAGCGCGCCGGTTTGAGCCGGACTCGAAGCCATGAACGACAGCCAAAGGAGCAATAGAAGACGCAGTCGCATGATCTCAGAAAGTTAGGGTTAAGTTCACATGCAGCCGAGGGGCCAGGTGGTCCGTCAACGGCCATGCCACCTCACATCGAAGCTGGCTGAATTTTCCAAGCTGTGCGCGGAGACCAGTGCCCATGCTCACGGGGTCCTCGGTGCCCGACTGCTCCGTCCAGGTGTGGCCACCGTCCACGAATCCCACCACCTGCGCCTGCAGCTTCCATGAAGGAATGGAAAGCGCCGGAGTGCGCGTTTCCAGTGTGGCCCGAATCCCCTTGGAGCCAAGTACGGAGCGTTCCTCGTAGCCGCGCACGGCATTGGCTCCGGTTAAATAAAAGGCCTCGGAAGACAGCAACTCCCCATCCGACCACTGCCCGTAAACGCCCGAATGCACCGACCATTCGCTGCGGAACACATGCTGCCATTTGGCATGCCCCCGCAGATAGAAAAACGCGGCTTGGGCGCCGGGAGCAACCTCCCCAAAACTGACATCATCGCTCGATCCCAACCAGTCTCCGGGACTCCAGACGGCCTCTGCGGCGACTTCGAACGAGTCCCTCCCTTTCACATACTGGACCTGTGATCCCACATCCAATGTAGTCATGGTGATGGGATGGAAATTTTCCGCCGCACCGCCGAACAGGAGATCGGTGGAAAAATGTTTCCGGTCCAGGCCCAGCCAGGATTCCCCGCTCAAGCTCAGACTGCTGCGCCAGGGAATGCGATACCGCGCACTGGCAAACCAGGCGGAACCGTTCACGCTGGTGTCATCGGAAACCAGCGCGTCCGTCCCCACTCCGGCACCCGACAGGGAAAATTCATGCCTCCATGGCAGTCGGCATTTCCATTCGCCCATCAGCAGATGGTATTCATCCGGATCGTCCGCCATCTGGCCCTGCACGGTCAGCGTGTGGTCCAAACGAAAGAGGTCACCCACACTCAGTCCAGCCAGCCAGCGATTCCCGTCCAGCGGGTGCACGCCGTCATTGGAATAGGTCGTCCATGCGGTCAACGGCCACTGGTCACTGGAGTTCATTTCCAGATTCGCTATCTCCGGGCTGGCGCCGGGCGTGGCTGTCAGGGTGGCCTGACGGAAGGGATTCCGATTCATCCAGTCCAACTCGCGCTGCAAATTTGTACCGGTGATGAAATCTCCGGTCGCAAGCCGTGAGGAATACGGAGCCAGATGCGCACCACCACGCTGCTGAATTTCACCAACCCTTCCTTCCGCGATATCCACCTGCAGCACGCCTCTCTGAAAAGCATCCTCGCTCAGACTCACCTGCACGACGGGATGATCCTGGGCCTGGTAATGTTGCAGCACGGCCTCGGAAATGGCTTCGGCCAGCGTGGCGGAATATTCCTGGTTCAAGAATTTGCTCAGCCGCTCCTTCAAAAGATTCCGGGCCGGAATGGCGTTCTGATGATTGAGCCTGAAGTCCCGCAGCGGTTCCGCCTGCGCCGTCAGCATCAGCATGCCGCAGATCAATCCCCCCTGCAGAACGATCAGATTTCTGAAAGCCCGGAAAGGGGATGTTGGGAAATGGGACATCAGAAGGAGGCGTCGATCTTGCTTTGCAGGTCGAGCAGCGCCTGCAGCCACCGTTCCGGACGCTGGGCACCCGCGGGAAGCTTGGCCAGGCGAACCGACCATTCAGGCTGAACGATACCATTTTTCTGCCCCGAGACGAGCACAAACTGAGCATCGCTCTGCGTGTCGATGGAAATGATGACCATGGCATTCGCCTTTTCCTCGGTGAAGCCCTCCTGACCCAGAGCCTCCCGTTCCTTTTCAAATCCCTGCGCCGTGTCCCAATGCCAGGCCACGCCGTGCACCTTGACTTCGGTACCATTGCCACCGCGCAGGACCGGCCGGCCGTCGGAATCTCCGCCGTTTTGACCCCCGCGAATCATAAGCAGGGCCACCACGCAGGCGGCCGCCAGGCCCACCGCAAAGCTGAAGGAACGCAGGCTGAACCAGGAGCGCGAAACGGAGGCCGGGACCGGAATGGGATCCGCCGCCTTGCCAAAGGTGATCTCCAATTGCTTGAGCAAATCCTCCGGCAGCGGCGGCGCTTCGTCACGATCCACCGGCCCCTGCTCGGCGAGCCATCGAATGATGGCGTCCGGGTCGGAAGTAGTGGGTTTGTCGGTGGAGGAGTTGGGATTCATGGCAGGTCGTGTGGGAGGTCTACCTAGATCATCGGATTCGCTCGGGCTCATTTTCAAAATATTTCAGGCTGGTACTCTTAACCGCGCGGCGAGGGTACCGACCATCTCCTCCAGATATTCGTTGAGGCGGCGGCGGCGGGTGGCGGAGGAGGCTGACGGCTTGACCCCGAGGGCCTTGAGCACGGCTGGTTCCTCGATGAGCGACATGCGGTTGGCGGACTCCAGCACGTAGAGCCGCATGAGCACATCCCATTGGAAGTCACTCAGCACATCCCGGCACTCGCGGTAGCATTGCTCGAGCGAATAGGTTTCACCCGGCACGGGATCATCGCTGGGCACCTGCTCCATTTCCTCCTCTTCTGAGAATCCCTCCTTCGGCTGGCGCTTCTGGGCCGTCCTTGCCCGCAGGTAATCCGTGGCCACATGTCGCGCCATGCCATTTAGATAGGGCATCAGTTCCTCATAGACGAGGATGTTATCCAGCGGGCGCGGCCCCCCTTCCGCGCGGGGGCGGAAAAGTTGCAGCAGGGTGTCCGACAGCACATCGTCGATCTCCTCAGGCGGCACGCCAAGGGTCTTGATGGTGTGATAGGTGCGCTGGCGAAATTGTCCCAGGGTCGATTTCCAGGCGTCCGTCGCGGCATCATCCTGCCGCAGGGATTCCAGGGAAACGGTGGGGGCCGATTCCGGAAATTCCGCCCACCGGGCCGGATCCCCGCTGGATCGGCGCGCCGCGGCCACCGCCTCCAGCGCCCCCCGCCGTGCCTGCCTGCGGAGGAATTCCATGATCTCGGGAATCGGCATTTCCCTGCCACCCCCGCTGATCAGGGATTGAAAGGCTCCACGCGCCACCGCCTCCGCTTCGGGCAACGGCAGGATCACGCCCCCGAGAGGTCGGCGTGCCACCGCAAAACAATCTGCCCATAATTTATCCCACGTCGTGGAAGGAAATGCCATGCCCCAGCATTGCCAAAGAGCCCGCGACCCGTCCAGTGAAAAGAGCCACCCGCGGGCACAATCGCCCATGCGGGCTGGCCGGCCCGGGATTTCCATTGACGATCCCAATCCAGGGTCAAAGCTGGCCGCCATGGCCACCCTGCACCACCGAAGACTTCACGGACTGTTCTCCAATGTGAGCATGCTGCACCGGGATATCTGCAAGGCCATCAAACGCGGCGTTGAGATCGATCATATTACCATGTTGCTGACGGAATATGATCAGGAGGCGGATTTATATCCCAGCCTTTTCCAAATCGATCATGAGGCCCGCAAAAATTTACCCCTCGATGACTGCAAGTATCTGCTGGCCGAATGTCCCAGCGATATTTACGGCCTTTTCAACTCCAGGGTGGACCTGGCCAGGATCGGCAAGGTCACCCGGGCCTTCCTGCAACCAAGCGACGCCGTGATGGAATTGTTCTATGAAATCAAAAAGGACCTGCCTGCGAAATACGCCTTCCTCTGGTATCGCGGAACCGACAAAATCACCGAGAACCTCATCCCCACGCCCGATCAATTCATTGATGCCGTCGTGGCCGTCGGATTGAAATATTCCATTCCGGAAATCCAGCAGCCACCACTCGTCTACCGGACGGACCAGCTGGATTTCATCGCCGCCATGGATAATCATTTCCTGCGCTCCATCCACCTCACCACCATCCGCACCAGCAACGAAGCGGCGCATTTAAGTCTGCACCTGACCGGCGATGCACAATTCGAGGCGGAGCACGGCATGAGCAAAATCAAATACCTGCAATACCTCATCGCCATCACGCTCGTCGCCGCCGAAAGCACCTGGTATTTCGCCACCAACTCGAACATCAATTCCTACGTCCTGCTGCAGCGCGGACACTTCGACCGCCAGGTCATTTTCAAAAATGACCGCGAACTGCTTTTCCGGTGATGGCATCTGATCAGGGCTGCCATGGGGCGCTATGAGTTGCTTCGTAAAAGGGGGGGCGATACCGGACCAACACTAACTCCGATAGTTCGGGCAGCCCCCTCATCAGATAATGCGGAGATATTTCTCCTATGCTTTCCGATGAGAGCCTGCCAACCTCCGCGGAATTCCTGACCTGCCCATGCCTCCCTCTCCCACCTTTCTCCTCCTGCTAGCCGTCGGCGCCATCGCTGTGCTCGTGCTCTTGGTGACCTGGCGCAAAATGAATGCCTTTCTGGCGCTGCTGCTGGCATCGCTGTTGGTCGGGGTGGGCGCGCATTTGACGCCGTTGGTGGCGTTGCAACATTTTCAGGATGGCATGGGAACCACCATGGGCGGGATCGCGGCGGTGATTGCCCTCGGGGCCATTTTGGGGAAACTCCTGGCGGAGTCGGGAGCTGCGCAGGTTCTGGCGGTGAGGTTCAGTGCTTTTTTCGGGCCACAGCGAGTCGGTTGGTGCATCGCCGCGCTGGCCATCTCCGTGGGCTTGGTGACTTGGTTTGCCGTGGGATTGCTTTTATTGCTGCCAGTGCTGATTACTCTTTCCAAGGAGACAAAGCGCCCCTTTCTCCTGCTGGCCATTCCCCTGCTCTCCTTCCTCTCGGTGATGCATGGCCTGATGCCTCCGCACCCGGGGCCGGTCGCCGCCATCAAACTGCTCGAAGCCAACACGGGCAAGGTGCTGCTCTACGGATTTCTCATCGGCCTGCCCACGGCGGCCGTCGCGGGTCCGTGGTTTGCGCGCATCGCCACACGCTACGTGCAGGCCGACCCTCCCGTCCTGGCGGCGGACGCCTCTGCTGATCGACCCAAGCCAAGCTTCGCCGTCACCCTCTTCATCGTGGCGCTGCCGATTGCCCTCATGCTGCTCGGCACCGCTGCGGAATTGTTTCTTAAAAAGGAAAATGCCTTCCGCGATCCACTCGTCGGCATTGGCAATCCGGTCTTTGCGCTGACTATTTCCGTTCTCGTCGCCTCCGTTGCCTTCCAGCGCGCCTGCGGCTTCAATCGCAGCCAGATTCTGACCTTCACGGAACAAAGTATTTTCAGCATTGGCATGACGCTGCTGGTGGTCGCCGGGGGCGGTGGATTTGCGAGAGTTCTGCGGGAATCAAAGGTGGCGGATGCGATGGGCCAGGTCGCTGGACAGTTCCATCTGCCACCGCTGCTCTATGCCTGGATGGTGGCGGCCTTCATCCGCGTGGCCACGGGTTCCGCCACTGTAGCCATTACCACCGCGGCTGGGATCCTTGCCCCGTTGTTGGCCGCTCATTCTGAGATCAACAAGGAAATGATCGTGATCTGCATCGGCTTTGGCTCACTCTTTCTTTCGCATTTAAATGATGGCGGATTCTGGATCGTTAAGGAAAGTCTCGGACTGACAGTCGGCCAGACGCTGCGCACCTGGACGATCACCGAAACCCTCGTGGGCATCATCGGCCTCGGCCTTTGCATGCTCGTCAATTCTTTCCTCTAAGCCATGCCACCACCCTTCATCTTTGACGTTCACCTGGATCTGTCGCTCAATGCGCAGGATTGGAATCGCGACCTGCGCCGACCGCTTGATGACCTGCGCAAGGTCGAGGCCCACCTCAACGACAAGGCCGGGCGGGGGCGCGGCACCGTCACGCTGCCGGAAATGCGGCGCGCCAGAATCGGCCTCTGCGTGGCCACCCAAATCGCCCGCCTCGAGCACAACGCCTTCAGCCCCATCTTTGGCTGGCAATCGCAACACCAGGCCTGGGCCGCCACGCAGGGGCAGTTGGAATGGTATCGGGCCATGGAGGAAGCGGGGGAAATGGTGCAGATTACCAATGCGGCAGACTTGGAAACGCATCTTCAAAAATGGATGGATGCCGACGACACCACGGCCGCCACGCTCCCCATCGGCTACGTCCTCAGTCTGGAAGGAGCCGATTCACTCGTCACCCTCAACCATCTCGAACGCGCCTGGAGCAACGGTCTGCGGGCCATCGGCCCCGCCCATTACGGGCCGGGCGTTTACGCGCAGGGCACGGATTCGATCGGCGGCTTTCCGGCAAAGGGGCTCGATCTGCTGCGCGAATGTGACCGGCTCGGCATGATCCTGGATGTCACCCATCTCAGCGATGATTGTTTCTGGCAGGCACTCGACCTCTATTCCGGCCCCCTCTGGGCCAGCCACCACAATGCCCGCGCGCTCGTCCCCAATCAACGCCAGCTCGCCGATGACATGTTTCTCGCCCTCGTCCAACGCGACGCCGTCGTCGGTCTAGCCCTGGATGCCTGGATGATGGTCCCCGCCTGGGAACGCCGCGTCACCACCCCCCAATCCGCTGGATTGTATTTGGAAAAAATCGTCGAGCACCTCGATCACTACTGCCAGCTTGCCGGCAATGCCCGGCATGTCGGACTCGGCACCGACCTCGACGGCTGCTTCGGCACCGAACAAACCCCGCAGGATTTAAACTCCATCGCCGATCTCCAAAAACTCCCCGCCATGATGAGCGCACGCGGATACACCCAGTCCGACATCGACGGCGTGATGCACGGAAATTTCCTGCGCCGTCTGCGCACGGCCTGGGCAACGCCGTGAGCAAAACACCTTCATTGGTCTCTTACTTTTCCCCTTTGAGTTTACGGAAAAACGCCGATACCTTTTCCAGCGGTCCAGGACCAATACGATGGTTAAGCATGTCTGCTGTGGTTAGTTGATTTAGTTCAGTCCTTGTCAAGGTTTTTGGGGAATTCGGTTTGCCTCCTGAGCCTGACGGGATTTTGCGGATACAAATTACCAAAACTACCTGACCGCAAATCCCATAGGCAACCAAAATCCTAAATCAACGGGCGCAGCCCGCACCGGCAAGCGCTCCAACGGGAGCTTCAAACTTAACGCCGTGTGCTGGCCTCCCTCGACCTTTCCGTCAGCCAAATCTCCCTGGCAGCGCTGGCGGACAACGCCTGTCAGCGTGCCGAACTCGAACGCATGACCCGTCAGTGCGACATTTTATAAAAGGCTATGGCCATCGTCGCCCAGGAGCCGCGCCACCCTTCGAGATGATCACCCAGATGCACCACGCAGACTACCCGATCGACGAACTCTGTGCAGCCTTTGGCCTCAGCCGCAGGGGCGACTGCGCCCACCTGCGCAAACCCGAAGGCCGCCGTCTTTGCGGCCAGCCGCCGCACGAAGCCGTGGAAGCCGTCCTCCGCCTCTCCCCCCACCTCGCACCCCGCGGCCTCGTCGTCTTCACCCTGAAATTCTCCCGCACCGAGACCGTCCGCGATCCCCTCCAACTCCTGCGCAACATCACCACCCAGGCCCACAGCCACGGCCTCACCCTCCTGGCCCGCACCCACCTGACCTACAACGGCCATGAATTCACGCTGTTTTTCGAGCGGGGGGATTTCAAGGGGAAATGATCACACCGTCTTGCGTTTGATGACGAAAGCGATGGCTCCGAGGCCGGCGAGGACGGCCAATGTCCATAGGAGGTATTGTGTTGGGGTGATGGGGTGGTCAGAATTTTGCTCACTAAGGGAATGCAGCCGGGTGGTATCCCCCACTTGGCTCTGGGGAGGAAAACTGGCTGGGGATGGGGGAATTGAAGTGGGGGGGGGGGGGATTAGCGGCACCATCACGGGACACCGCTGCTTCCAATTCGTCCGCGAGCTGTCGCCTCGCTTCCACCGTTAGGAACCTTTCCCAAGAGACCGGGCGGTTGGTTAGTCGCTTGATAACCATTTTTTCGTATGGGAAAGGGTCGGCGTTGTCGGCCTTGGGGAAAAATGTAGGACCTCGCTTAAGCGGCACTTCCACCCCCGTCCAAAAACCAGGGGATTCTATCCGTAGGAGCATCGGCAGGATTTTTTCCTTAGTGGCAGAATCTTCAAGCCTACCAAACTCTTCCCAAAAACACCTTCCAAGCACAGGATTTTCTGCAATCAATTTGATCAATTCGAGATTTCCACTATGCAACCCAGACGCCACCAGGGTTTTGCGGGCGTCCACTTGACTGATTTCTTGCTCACTTAAAGAGTTTACGTACGCACGAGCCGCATCGATTCCTAAGCTGCCAAGATCCGGGATTGGTTCCTGGCTCTGGCCTATTCTTGGCATCAGCAGCAGAATCCAGACCAAGCATAACGCGGAGAGCGCTTTAGGGAAGGGGTTCATGGCGCGGGTGCTGCATCTGGCTCGGTTTCTGAGTCCTTATTAATCCATTTCTGATTCGTGGCATCCCACTCGACTTTGAAGTAAAAATGCCACCGACTGTAATCGGAAATTCTGTACCAAGTTCGGGCATTTTCCGCTAATTTGCGTTGCCCATCATACAATTCCAGTCGGGCAAATTCGCGGAAATCATACTTATAAGCAAAGTCCCCTGCTCGCCCACCCAAAGCATTTTTAATACTTATGCTAGGCGCATCGACTGAACTCAGCTCTCCAATTTCGTGCGCGAGGACACTAGGGGATGTTGCTTTCGTATAAGGATCGTCATTTTCATCGGTCCCGGCCCCGGGAGGTGGTAGGGGGTCATCATTCCCCTCGACGGCATCCGCCGGGAAGTTCAGCGGGACCGTAGCCGTTGATTGCCCTACTTCGGCAGGTTGGCCGATTATTTCCGCATCCAGAAAATCCAGCTTGAGTAATGCAGCACTAATGCGAGTGGGGTTCTCCATCGTGATCTGAGCTTGTCTAGACACGTCCCACTTCAGGGTCGCAGAATCACAATCCAAAGTTTCATCCAAAATGTGCTTATTTTTCGCTCCGGGGGGATCTTGCTTTTTCGCCCCCATTAGATTGGGTTTTTCTTCGACGGTTGGATCACAAATGCTGGCGGGGGTAACCACAAATTTAAATCGCCAAGGCCTTTGTTGCTTTTTAGTCTGGTAACGGAAGCCACCGGGAAGTGCAATTGGTTCACCCTCTCCTTTGGGTACCACCAGGGGTTCAGCCCACACGACCCAGACGTAGATCTCAGAGACTACTAGTTCTGCTTGAGACTTGGACACGATTTGAACTTTGTAGGGGCCACCTGCTTGTGCTCGGCTAATGCTACATTGGTTTTTTTCGGCACCGAGGTTGATCCCGTCGCCTGACCATTTGTAAAGCGCTTCAAAATCCGTGGCGGTGATTCCTTCGGCTATTAAATTTACTGTGGGCTGCGGGAGTTCCGCAGAAAGTTTTGGGGTAACGAAGTGCCTCATTTTACTGCCTTCTTTCATCGAAGGAATGGTATCCCCAATGATGCCTTCCATATCCTTTCCGAGGACTATCTTGGGGTTTTTGGCTCCTTGGTCAAGATTGACGGTGCTGTTGCCTGTGAAGGCTTGGAAGCCTTTGTCGAGGTTAATTGAAGTGCTGGAGACTTGTTGGTCGGCGAGGATGGTGATTTCGGTAATTTTGTCCTCAATATAGGTGAGTGGACCACCGTCAGTTTGGTAGGTGGCGTACACGTGGATGCGCTCGGTGATGGGAGGGTGGATGAGGGAGGCGGTGCGGAGGACGATGCGGGTGTGGGTGAGGCCGGCGTTGTCGTGGTCTTCCTGGCCGCCGGGGAAGAGGTAGTCGAAGCGGCGGGTGAAGTGGCCGCTGGCGGAGTCGGCGAAGTGGCGGTAGTGGCTGGCGTCGACGGTGGGGAAGGACGCGGCGAAGGGGGTGATGAATTTTCCGGCGAGGGCTTCGGGGGCGATGCGATCGCTGATTTGGGTGAGGCTTTCGTGGTAGGAGGAGATCTCGGGCCAGGTGCAGCGGCCGTCGAGGGAGCCTTCGGTGTAGGCGTAGTATTGGCCAGGGAGGCCGAGGGCGGGGGTGACGTGGTGGTAGGTGTAGAGGAGTTCGCGAGTTTCTCCGAAGGTGCTGGCTTCGTAGATGGGGGCGGGGTAGGGGTTGTCGGGGTCGTTGGGGTGGTCTTGGTCTCCGGGGAGGCTGGTGGCGATGAGGGGGTCAGTGCCGAGTTGGAGTTCGAGGTTGTCGGCGTAGCCGTCACCGTCGGTGTCGCGGAGATTGGGGTGGGTGAGGTAGGTTTGGATTTCTTCGAAGTCGCCGATTCCGTCGTGGTCGGTATCGGGGTCGAGGGGATTGGTGGTGCCTGCGTAGCCGTTGGGGTTGGTGGGGTCGGGGTTAGCTTCGTAGCCGTCGAGGAGGCCGTCGTTGTCGGTGTCTTCGTCGTTGGGGTCGGTGCCTCTGAGGATTTCTTGGGGGTCGGTGAGGCCGTCGTGGTCTGAGTCTGTTTCGTTGGGGTCGGTGTGGTAGAGGTATTCGTTTAGGTTGGTGAGGCCGTCGGAGTCGTCGTCGGCTCCGGGGTAGCAGAAGCCGGGTTGGCCGTTTCCGGCGAAGGGATTGTAATTGTGTAGGAGTTCCCACCAGTCGGGGATGCCGTTGGCGTTGGTGTCGGGGGTGGTGCGGCGGAGGCGGGCGAATTTGTGGGGGCGGGGGGTGGTGTCGGGGGTGCCGTCGCCGGGGGGTTGGTT
>CALQSQ010000022.1 GCA_943333275.1 Akkermansia muciniphila | reverse complement strand
GCTGTGGCCTGCTTCGGCGGTGGCGGCGACGTCGAGGTCGCCGCCGGGCCGCAGGTCGCGGTCCACGAGCCGTCCGGATTCGATTTCATTTAAAATCAAATAATCCACAAACGGCAGGGAGGCTTTGGCGGAGGTGGCGAAGTCCTTGTGCTGCTTGCTGACGAGGTCGGTGATGGTGATGAATCCTGCGTTGGAAGCCGCTTCCAGCAGATGCGAGGCCTCGGTGCGGCCGTGTTCATCCAATGCGTCCAGCCGGTCCAGCAGCATGAGGTAACCGAGGTAGAAGAGCCTGGCGCGGGAATCCGTGAGCGTGACATCCTGCGCGCCGAGATGGGCGTTGGCTCCCGGTTGATGGAAGAAGGTGCGCTTGCCGGTGGATTGCACGGTGAAGGCGTCGGTGTAGGACGTGGCGTAGTCGGGGGATTGCTTCAGGAGCGTGGTATCGATGCCGTGTTTGGTGCAGTCATCGATGACCCATTGGGCTCCGGCATCATTTCCCACCAGACCCGCCGCGGCGAGGGGAAAGGAGGCGCCGAGTTTGGCGAGATTTTTCAAAACGTTATACGGTCCGCCGCCATTGCTGGCCTTTTGGTCGAGGATGGTGGCGAGCATTTCCTCCCTGGGATAGTAGTCGAGGATCTTGACGTGATCGATGATGAAATTGCCAGCGGCGAGCAGGCCGGAGCGGGGGGATGTGGGGTCGGTGGGCATGAGCGAAGGGGGTGGAAAAGATTTGCGGCTACGTAAATCCAGACGTGGACGAGCGGAAAATCTGGCTACATACTACCCAGCACCCAATTCTCTCTACAATTATTTCACCCGATGGACGCGTTTCTCACTCTCTTTCTCCAACTGCCCCTTGGCATCCTCTTCGCAGCCGGATTGCTGGAATGTTTCGTGGTGTTCAAGGACCGCCGTGATGCCGAGCCCGCAGTGTTGTGGCTGCTCTTCTGTGCGTCGATCATGGCGCTGATCTGCGGCGGTGTGCATTTCCTTCAACATGGCTCCTGGGACTACAGCCTGTTTGTCGGCCTGGCCTCCGGGCTGACGGCGATCGGGTGGTGGTTCAAGCGCAGCGGTCGGAATCGCGGCGTTACCAATCTCAAGGATCGGTTCATGGTCGCAGGCAGTTATGCTCCGGTGAAGATGCCGAATCAGGATTTGTATGTACTGGGATATCGCGGTGCCCTCATCGGAGCCGCAGTGCTGGCTGGCTTCGCTTTGTTTAACGGGCACGTTCTGGAAATGAAAGCAGGCTCCGGCGCGCTCGCTTCCGCAGATCCCAGCGCAGCACCACCCGCCCCAGCTCCCGTCGCTCCCGTCACCCCCGCAGTAACGGAGACTCCGCCGGAAACCGTGGCAAACAACGGCGGAACAGAAACTCCCCCTGACAAATCCTCCGAAACCGAGAAACCCACGGAGGCTCCCACCGAACCCATGAAGGAGGAAACCCCTCCGGCGGTTGCCGAGGGCACGCCTGCTCCGCCTCCCGCCGAAGGCACACCCGCGCCCGCCGAAGGCACTCCAGCACCTGGCACGCCACCAACCCCCGCGCCCGCCCCCACTCCCGTGGTGGCCGTAGCGGACGCCCGCCCGGTTTCCAAAAACAGCATTTTTGGATCCAAAATCCGCCCGATTATCCAGAAGCATTGCATCACGTGTCATGGAGCGGAGAAACAAAAGGGCGATCTGCGATTGGACTCACCCGATTTCATCCGCAACGGAGTGCGTGGCAAAGCAGTGATCCTCGCGGGCAAGCCGACCCAGAGCGGCCTCTTCCAATCCATCACCAAACCCCCCGGCGATGAAGACCGCATGCCTCCCAAAGGTGACGGCGTTTCTCCAGCGGACGCTGCGATGATCAAGAAATGGATCGAAAGCGGCGCAGACATGGGGGATGGCGTTTCCACCGCCAGTTCCGGAGCAGCCAGTTTTGCCGAGGATGCGCTCGGCGCCGCCCTGCAGGCCCCACCGCCAGCCCTAATTGAGGAACTGAAGAAGGACGGTGTCCTCATCCGGCCTGTTTCCAAGGATGGCAAGGTTCTGGAAATCGACTTCAGCCACAGCGATTACGGTCCCGGCCAGATCAAGCTCGAACGACTCGCCCCCATCGCCATGAATGTGCATACGCTCGACCTCAGCCGCACCAAAATCACCGATCAGGACCTCGTGACCGTCGGCAAAATGGGCCACCTTACCCGGCTCATTCTCAGCCGCACCGATACGACCGACGTCGGTCTCGGATACCTGAAAACCTGCTCCCAGCTCGACTACATCAACATTTACCAAACCAAAGTCACCGATGCCGGCCTGACGAATCTGGAATCCCTCGCCAAGCTGCGCAAAGTTTACGCCTGGCAGTCCATGGTCACCGCCGCCGGGGCCGCCTCCCTGCAAGGGAAGATTCCGGGAGTTGCGGTCAACATGGGTCAGTAGGCACCTCCCATGAGCGATCCCGCCTCCTCCGAAGAATCGCTCGAAAGTCTGCAAAGGGACATTGCCGCCGCCATGGCGGAAATCGGCCGCATGCACATGCCTTTCGGGAAATTCGGCCCGCTGTCGCATCCTCCCCACGGCGTGCCGCTCTACGATCTCCCTGTGGAATACCTCCTCTGGTTCAAACAAAAAGGCTTTCCCAAAGGCCGACTCGGCAAACTCCTGGAACTCGTCTGCCAGATCAAGGTGGACGGAGCCGAATCCGTCTTCGAACCCTTCCGCCGCGCCGCAGGCGGCCGCCATCCCCTGAAACAAAAACGCCGGACAAATTGGACCGCACGGGACTGATTCCCGCCATCCAAAAGCAAAGACCACCTGCCACAACCAGCCCAGCAGCGGGCCTGTTCCCATCATGAAGAACCCAGCCAAAAAGGAAAGCAAAGCCCGCCGCCGGGCCAATCCGGCCACCCATATCGCCATTGCCCTGGTGCTGGTGGTAACCTCGATGGCAACCAGCGCGTTTCTTGCGAAGTGGGGAATTCTTCCTTGGACGACGCTCATTTTCGTGGCTGGAACTGTGGGTGGAGTGGTCAATAGTTTTAGGCGCATTCAGAGCCTCACTCTGACGAAAGCGCGGCAGGCCGGGGTGATGGCGGAGAAACTGATCGTCATTCAGATTTATCTCTCGCCGTTTGTCGGGGGCATCTTTGCCATGGTGTTGTATGTGATTTTCATGTCGGGATTTGTGCAGGGGGTGCTCTTTCCGGCCTTTGCCGCAGTGGAGAGTCCATTCACGACATTCGAAAGTTTTGCGGCCTTGGCGATGCCAGCCACCAACAACGATATGGCCAAGGCTCTGCTCTGGGCCTTTGTTGCAGGTTTTACCGAGGGATTGGTTCCCAACTTCATCACAAAAATCACCAAGGAAGCCCTTCCGGAAGTGCCGACAGAGGAAACGTCCCCCGAGGTCCCAGAACCGCAGGAACCTGAGGCGGTTGAAAAGCCCAAAACCAGTGGCTGAGGCTACTTGATTTCGGGGGAGCCTCCGGCTTGCACGGCAGGATCGACAAAGGCACCTTGCAAGAATCAATAAGTAAATGCCTTACGTCCAATCAGCACTCGGCTTGTGTGCAGCACTCCTGGGTAGTGCGCTTGCCTCCCTTTCGGCCGCCGAGACCTTGCCCGCCAAGGCCGGGGTGGACATGGCTGCGGCCCGCAGGCACTGGGCCTTTCAACCGCTGACACATGCCGCTTCCGACCTGGATGGCTTCATCCGTGCGGGTCTGAAGGAGCACGGGCTTGAACCCAATGCACCCGCCGACAAGCGCACGCTGATTCGCCGGGCGACCTTTGATCTCACGGGACTGCCGCCAACTCCGGAGGAAATCGCGGTCTTTCTCGACGACACCTCGTCGGAGGCGTTTGCAAAACTGATCGATCGCCTGCTGGCCAGCAAAGCCTACGGCGAACGCTGGGGCCGCCATTGGCTGGACGTGGCGCGGTATGCGGATACGGCGGGCGATGGAGCGGATTATCCGGTGCGCGAAGCGGCGAAATATCGCGACTGGGTCATCAATGCTTTCAATGCGGATCAGCCGTTTGATCAATTCATTCGCGAGCAAATCGCCGGGGACATTCTGGCTGCGCAGGGACCGCCGGATCAGTATGCAGGCCGGATTACGGCGACAGGATTTCTCGCCGTGGGCAAACGCTACGGATACAAGCCATCGCCGGATTACCAGCACCTGGATTTCGCGGATGCCATCGACTCCGTCGGCCGCTCGTTGCTGGGGCTTTCACTGGGCTGTGCGCGTTGCCATGATCACAAATTTGATCCTGTCAGCGCCTCGGATTATTACGCGCTCTACGGCATTTTCCAAAGCACGAAATGGGCGTTTCCCGGCGGCGAGGAGCAGAAACGTCCCTCGTCGTTTCTTCCCCTGGTGCCTCCCGCAGAGGCGGCCAGGCTTGATAAACTGAAAGCAGAAGAGTTGACCCGACTCGATGATAGAATTGCCGGCATGAAACGGGAACGCTCTGACCTGGATGGAACGGCCATTGCGGGCGGTGTGGATCTAGGACTGGAGGCTCAACCCATCGGCAAGCCTCCGGAAGCTCCATGGCTTTCCGCAGGACCCAACCAGGTGCTCGCAGACGCACAGAGCCCGTTCACCCACGTGCATCCGGCGGGCACGCGCGGGGTGCGGCTGGGCAGCGGCACGCAGTTCGAAGGCGTGCGGTATGTTTTCGCCACACCGCTCAAGGCCACGCCGGGCCGGCAGATGCATTTCACGATTGATTTCCGCACGGCCAATCCATCGGACAAAATCGGGGCCTACCGATTTTATCTTGGCAAGGGCGTGATCGAATCGCTGGCCGTCGAAGTCAGCGTGACAACCACGGAAATCGCCATTCGCAACGGCGCTCAGTGGGAAGTGGTGCGGAAGGCCACGCCGGGCGCCTGGCATACGTTGCGTCTGACGCTGGATCCTGAGGCCAAATCGTTTTCGGGTGACGTTGGCGTGCTTGGAGACCTGACTCATTTTCAAGACAAAGCCCTGGGGGCAAATTGGAATGGCATTGCGGATACCTTCATCTGCGATGGTATCGGACACGTTGCAGGGACTGCGCCCGAACGTGATCTGGACAACGTGGGACTTCAGGAAAAACCCTTTGGCGACCCCGGCAGTGGCCCGGTGATCGCGGTCGCGCCCACTACGGATTCCTTGGAACGGTCGAAGAAACTGGATGCTGACATTGCAGCCACCAACAAGCTTCGCGAAGCCGAAGCCGCCCGGGAGGCCTATCCGGTGGCGTATGGGGTCAGCGAGGACACGCCCGTGAATGTCCGCATCCAACTGCGCGGCGAGCCGGACAAACTCGGCGATGAAGTGCCGCGGCGTTTCCTGGAAATCCTGGGCGGGGACCAGTTGCCTCCGGATGCCCCCGGAAGCGGCCGGCTGGAATTGGCCAACTGGCTGACTCGCCCATCGAATCCGCTGACGGTCCGCGTCTTTGTGAATCGCGTCTGGCAGTGGCACTTCGGTCAGGGTCTTGTCACCTCACCGAGTGATTTTGGCCTGCGAGGGACACCGCCAAGCCACCCGGAGTTGCTCGACTGGCTGGCGTCGGAATTCATCGCCTCGGGTTGGTCTGTTAAGGCCCTGCATCGTCTCATCATGCTGTCGCAAACGTATCAACTGGCGAGTGATGACGCCGCGGAAAATTTGCAGCGAGATCCCGCGAACCACTGGCTCTGGAGGCACGCACGGAGTCCGCTGGATGCGGAATCCATCCGCGATGCCATGCTCGCCGTGAGCGGCCGATTGGACCTGAGCCCGCCCGTGCCGCATCCGTTTCCTGATGTGAACACCTGGGCCTTCACGATTCATGCGCCCTTTTTCGCAGTTTATGAGCACGACCGCCGCAGCGTTTATCTCATGCTCCAGCGCACCCGCCGACATCCGTTCCTGGCCATGTTCGACGCCGCCGATCCCAATGTCAGTGTGGATCAGCGGCTGCTGACGACCACGCCCACTCAGACGCTCTTCCTGATGAATTCGCCCTTCGTACAGCAGCAGGCCGACGCCTTCGCGCAGCGGATCTTGCAGAGCGGTGGGGATGAAGCGGCGAAAATCCGGCTCGCTTTTGAAATAGCTCATGGCCGCGACGTCACCGAATCCCAGACTCGCGAGGCAGTGGAATTTCTTGATTCCTACCGGCAAAAACTCAACGCATCGCCAAACGCCCGGGAGCAGGCCTGGGCGGGTCTCGCGCGCGTCCTGCTCACCAGCAACGCCTTCCTCTATGTTGACTAATCGATTCCCATTTCAATCATCGCGTCGCGAATTCCTGCGCCGCGCCTCGGGCGGTTTTGGCGCCCTCGCGCTGGCGGGGCTTTGGGATGAGGTCCACGGGGCAACCGTGGATCCGCTGGCACCCCAGCGCGGCCATTTCCCGGCCAAGGCGGATCGGGTAATTTTTCTGTATGCCACCGGCGGAGTCTCGCATGTGGACACGTTTGATTACAAACCACAGCTCATCAAAGATCACGGCAAGGCGATCACCGCATCGCGCTGGTTGAACAAGCCGGGGAAATTTGACCGCTTCCTCATCAAACCCCGCTGGGATTTTAAACAACGCGGACAAAGCGGCCTCTGGGTCAGTGACCTCTTCCCGCACGTTGGCTCGGTCATCGATGACATTTGCATGCTCAATGCCATGCACTGCGAGAGCGACGGCCACGACAAAGCCACGCTCGCCGCGCATACCGGTTCCGCTCAGGCGATCCGTCCAAGCGCGGGCTCCTGGGTGAGTTATGGTCTGGGCACGGAAAATAAAAATCTGCCATCGTTCATGGTCCTCGCTCCCGCCGCACCTTACGCTGGAGCGCAAACGTGGGGCAGCGATTTCCTTCCAGCCTGTCATCAGGGCACGCACGTCATCCCCGGAAATGAACCGCTGCCCAACCTGAAGGCCAAACCACCCACAACCGAACTGCAGGCCATGGAGTTGGATTTGCTGGCGAAATTCAACCGCGACCATTTGGAAAAACGCGCCGCCGACCAGGCGCTCGACGCCCGCATCCGCTCCTTCGAAACGGCCTTCGGCATGCAGCGCGAAGCCCCGGAGGCTTTTGATTTATCTGGCGAGTCCGACGCCACGCTCGCCCTCTACGGACTGAAGCGCGGCACCAACACGGGATTCGGCTGGCAGTGTCTCGTGGCCCGCCGCCTGGCGGAGCGAGGGGTGCGATTCCTGGAACTCATCGACGTTGGTTCCAGCAACAACTGGGATTCCCACGGCAACATGTCCGATCACGAACGCCTCGCCAAAGCCGTCGATCAACCCATCGCCGGCCTGCTCACGGATCTCAAACAACGCGGCATGCTGGAGCGCACCCTCGTCGTCTGGACCACCGAATTCGGTCGCACTCCCTTCCATGAAAAGGCCGACCACCCCGGACGCGAACACCACAACCTCTGCTTCACCTCCTGGATGGCGGGCGGCGGCGTCAAGGCAGGCTACGTCCACGGCCAGTCCGACGAACACGGAATCCTCCCTGCAGAAGGCGCCGTCCACACCCACGACCTCCACGCCACCATGCTCCACCTCCTGGGCTTGAATCATGAACGCCTCACCTATCGCTACGCAGGACGCGACTTCCGCCTGACCGATGTCGCAGGCGAAGTGGTTCATCCGATCATCGCCTGAGAAAACCCCATTATGCTCCACACCTCTCTCGAATTCGAACAACCCGGCAAGCAGCAGGGTTTTTTACAGGTTCCTTACTCCCACAATCTCGGTGGCTGGGCGAATGTGATGATCCCTGTCACGATCGTTTCCCGCGGCAAGGGCCCCACGGTGCTGGTGCTGGGAGGAAATCATGGGGATGAGTATCAGGGGCAGGTTGCGGCGATGAAGCTGGCTAGGGAGCTGACGCCGGAGAGGGTCACCGGGCGCATCATTCTGATCCCTTCGCTGAATTTTCCAGCGGCGCGGGCCGCCACGCGGTTGTCGCCGCTCGATGGGATGAACATGAACCGTGCGTTTCCCGGGGAGGCCGAAGGGCCGGTCACGAGCCAGATCGCGCATTATCTGCGGACGCTGTTGTTTCCGCTGAGTGATGTGGTGATCGACATGCACTCGGGTGGTCGCAGCATGGAGTTTGTTCCCTGTTCGCACATGCACCTGGTGCCGGATCGTGAACAGCGCGCGAAGATGTTCGCGGCCATGCTCGCCTGGGGCACGGAGTTCTGTTTTATCTACGCCGATATCGCCGGGAGTGGTTTGCTTCCCGTCGAAGCTGAGAATCAAGGAAAGCTTGTCGTCACGACCGAACTCGGCGGCGGCGAGTGCATTCCTGCGAGCGTGCATCGCATTGCCCAAAGCGGCCTACGCAACGTGCTGGTGCATGTCGGCGCGCTCAGGGGACGGGAGCAGCCGCGCAAGGCGCCCGCGATTCTCACGCAGGCGACAGACCGTGAGGACTACATTCTCGCGCCCGAGTCCGGCATCTTCGAAGTTACAGTGGATCTTGGATCAAAAATCAAAAAGGGTCAGACCGTTGGCTACATCCACCATCTGGAACGACCGGATCGCGTCCCGGAGGAAATCGTGGCTCAGAGTCACGGCTATCTCATCACCATGCGCGCGCCGTGTCTCACGCAGCAGGGCGATTGCGTGGCGGTGATTGCCAGACAAGTCAGCGAGCGAGAGGTGCTGCGCGCATGACCCGTGCGAAATCAGCCGGGGCGCTGGTCGCCTTCATGTGGTTCGCGTATTTCCTGAACTACTGCGACCGCCAGGCGGTGTTCTCGATGTTCCCGTCGCTGAAGGCGGATTTGACCATGTCCGATCAGCAGCTCGGCCTCGTCGGCGCGGTATTTCTTTGGGTTTATGCCATCGGTTGCCCGATCTCCGGCTATCTCGGCGATCGTTTCTCCAAGCGCCTGCTGGTGGTGCTCAGCCTCGTTGTATGGAGCGTAGTGACCATTGGCACTGGTCTCGTTGCTTCGGGCGCGATGCTGTTGACCATGCGGGCAGCGATGGGTGTCTCCGAGTCGCTCTATATGTCCAGCGCCATCGCCCTCACGGCCAGCGCCTATCCGGCGGCCCGGCGCTCCCGGGCGGTTTCGCTACTCATGACAGGCCAGATCGCGGGAACGGTGGTGGGAAGTTGGTTTGGCGGGTGGATGGCGGATCGCGGTCAGTGGCGCGGGGCATTCTTCATTCTCGGTGCGGTGGGCGTGCTGTATGCCTTGCCGTATTTCGCCTTTCTCCGCCGCGTTGAGGAACCCCGGGCGGACAAAGCCGCGACCACCGCAGGCCTCACTTTTACAGCGCTGATTCGTTCTCGCACCTTTCTGTTGCTCTGTCTTGTTTTCCCCGTGTTCGTTTTTGGCATCTGGCTGCTCTACGGCTGGTTCCCGGTTTTTCTGCATGACAAATTTCATCTCAATCAGGCCGATGCGGCTTTCAATGCCACGGTCTTCCTGCAGACTGCAACTTTTGTCGGCGTGATCAGCGGCGGCATCATCGCGGATGCACTCTGCCATCGCACCAAGGCCGCTCGCTTCTGGCTGCTGGTAACTGGTCTCACACTTGCCGCCCCGTGCATTCACGCGCTGGGCAACAGTGATTCGATGCTCATCACGCGCTTTGCCGCCACGGGTTTTGGTCTGTTTAGCGGGCTCTTTATCGCGAACATTTTTCCGGCCGCCTTTGATGTCGTCCCAGCCGCTGCCCGCGCATCCGCAGTTGGGCTACTCAATCTCTGCGGGGGGATCATGTCGGGATTCGCCACGCTCTTCGGCGGCATGTGGAAACAGACGCTCGGCATCGATCGGCTGCTCTCCATCACCGCCGTCGCCTATCTCGCCGTTGCTGCCACCTTAATCCTCGGAATCCTGGGCTTGTTCATTCGCGATCACCAGACACACAATCCAACGCCATGAAAATAAGCCCCCTATTCGCATTCACGATCCTATTGGCTGCAGCCCCAGACTTGCACGCTCAATCGGAAGCCCAGGCTGCCAAACCAACCGCGACCCATCGTGTTCCGCTTTGGAACGGCCAGGCACCGGTTGGCGATGGCAAAGTTGAGGCATGCACCAAGGAACTGGAAGTGTTCCTCCCGCCACCTGACAAGGCGAACGGCGCCGCTATCGTGCTCTGTCCCGGCGGTGGCTACATCCGCCACGTCACCGACCGCGAAGGCTACCCCATCGCGCGATGGCTCAACGAACATGGTATCGCGTGCGTCATTCTTGAGTATCGTTTGCCTGAGCTGCGCCATCTGGTGCCGCTACTAGATGCGCAGCGCACCATCCGCCTCACCCGGGCCAATGCCGCCGTATGGAAGATCGATCCGAAGCATGTTGGCATCCTTGGCTTCTCCGCTGGAGGTCACGTCGCTTCGACTGCACTTACGCATTTCAATGCGGGAGATCCCGCATCCGCCGATTCCATTGAGCGCTTGAGTTGCCGACCTGACTTTGGCTGGCTTGTCTATCCCGTTGTCACGATGGGCGAGTTTACGCACACCGGATCCAAAGAGAAACTCATCGGTGCCAATGCCTCGCCGGACCTTGTGCGCCTCTATTCCAACGAAACCCAGGTCACGGCCGACACGCCGCCCACGTTCCTTGCCCACGCCATCGACGACAAACCGGTTCCCCCGGAGAACAGTCGTCAATTTGTCGCCGCCATGAAGGCGCACAACGTCCCCGTCGAGCTACTCGAACTCCCCGCCGGCGGCCACGGCCTCAATGGCTGCGAAGGCCCGCTTTGGGAACAATGGAAGGCCGCGGCATTGAAGTGGCTCGTCATGCAAAAACTCATTCCAGCCAGTGATTCATGAATCGACTCCTCATTTCCGTGCTCTGGATAACGAGCCACCTGATCGCCGCCGATCCTCAGGACATTGCCTTCAAGTCGAGTCTCGACGGCTCGGAGCAGGCGTATGTGGAAATGTTGCCACCCGGATGTGATTCCACGAAGAAGCATGATGTTGTGTTCGCGTTTCACGGTCACGGATCAGACCGCTGGCAGTTCATTCGCGATGCCCGTGACGAATGCCGCGGCGTCCGTGACGTGGCGGCGAAGTATGGACTGATTGTGGTATCGCCCGATTATCGGGCGAAAACATCGTGGATGGGCCCCAAGGCGGAGGCGGATGTGTTGCAAATCATCACAGAGTTGAAACAGCGGCACAAGATTGGGCGAATCTTTCTGGCCGGTGGCTCCATGGGGGGAACGGCCGTGCTGACATTCACGGCCCTGCACCCGGAGTTGATCGCCGGGGTTTGCAGTTTGAATGGGATGGCAAATTTGGTGGAGTATGATCAATTTCAAGACGCTATCAGTGAATCGTTTGGAGGCGGCAAAACAGAAGTTTCTGAAGAATATAAGAGACGCAGCGCCGAGTTGTGGCCAGACCGGTTCAAGATGCCCGTTGCCTTTACGACAGGGGGTCAGGATACGGTGGTGCCACCGCAAAGTGTGCTTCGCCTGGCAGCCAAATTAAAAGCAGATGGGCGCAAGGTGCTGTCCATCCACCGCGAGACTGCGGGGCATGCCACGAACTATGAGGACGCCTGTGCAGCTATGGAGTTTATGCTGACGGCGGCGGGGTTGAAGGCGGACGATGCCAATGCTTTGCAGTCGGCCTCGCAACGCATCGCGGAAAAAATTTCCTCTCTAAAATCAACCACCCCTGATCTCAAGGCGGATGCGGAAATCTTTCTAAAAGGCGTCACTTGGGCGTTGCGCTACGACACTCCCCTCGCGCCCGATGACCTTGCCCTGACAAAGAAAGCCCTCGCCCGCGGGTCTGAGCGTGCGGATTTACTGGCGGAAAATCAAACGCCCTGGGCTTCCAAGAAGGGCCGCGTGCTGCGAGGCTTTCATTCTGCGGTGGATGGTTCCACCCAACCTTATGGCGTGATCGTCCCGCAGAGTTATGATGGCACCAAGCCGCTGCGACTTGATGTCGTGCTCCACGGCAGTTCCAAACCTGTGGGCATGAGCGAACTCCGATTCATCCAGCAGTTTGATGAGGGGGACGAATCCAAATCAGGTCCGGAGGCTGATTTCATCGAACTGCATCCATTGGGCCGGGTGGAAAACTGTTATCGCTGGGCCGGCGAGACGGATGTGTTTGAAGCGATCGAGGCCGTCTGTCGGAATTACAACATTGACCGAGACCGCATTGTGCTGCGGGGGATGTCGATGGGTGCTTCGGGCACCTGGCACCTTGGTTTGAAGCATCCGGACCGCTTCGTCGCCATCGGTCCCTACTGTGGTTATGTGGACACGCATCGTTTCTCCGAGACGCCGATCCCGGGCTTCATTAAGGTTGGACCGCTGCCACCACATCAGGAGTTGGGACTGCACATGCTCGATTCCGTGGATTACGCTGCAAACGCCAGTGTGGTGCCCGCCATTGCGGCGATTGGCGACAAGGACGTTTTCTTTCAGGCGCATGTCGTCATGGGCGAGGCCTTTGCGAAGGAAGGACTGCAAATGGTCAATCTGATATCCCCCGGCACCGGCCATGTCATCGATCCCGTGACGCACGCGGAACAATTGCGCCGCATCGGTGAATATGTTTCCAGGGGACTGGAGCACGACCCCCGCCAACTGCGCTTTGTCACTTGGACGCTGAAATACAACCGCTGTCACTGGCTGGAACTGCTTGGTCTTGGCAGGCATTACGATCGCTCCGAATTCAGGGCAAAGGTGAACGATGGCGACGATATGGAGATTACCGAGGTGACGAACATCACGCGATTCTCCGTGCATCGGCCTGTGCAAAAAGTACGCATCAATGGTGCTGAAATTGCGCTGCCGATTCACAAAGCTGAGGAGGCCCTGGGCTTTACGAAAATCAACGATGGATGGAAATGCGAAGGTCCCAGGGCAACGATCCCACTCACCGGCAAAAGCCCCGGCCTGCAGGGACCGATTGACGATGCGTTCGCCACTCCCTTCCTCTGTGTGCGAGGGACCGGGCAGCCGTGGAATGCAGACGTCGATGCCTGGGCCAGGGCGAGTCTGCGACGATTTGAGTATGAATGGCACCGCTACATGCGGGGGGTGCTGCCGGTGAAAAACGACACTGAGGTAACGGAGGAGGATGTGCGCGACAAGCACCTGATTCTTTTCGGGGATCCCGGCAGCAATGCATGGATCGCGAAAACGCTGCCCCAATTGCCGGTTACCTGGACGCACGAGGAAATAGGCATCGGAGAGCAGAAACAGCCCGCGAACAATCATGCCCCGGTTTTCATTTTTCCAAATCCCCTCGCGGCAGGCCGTTATCTTGTCATCAATAGTGGACACACTTTCCATGAGCAGGAGTTCGGGGCCTTTAACTACCTGCTTTTTCCAAGGCTGGGTGATTGGGCGTTGATGAAAATTTCCCTTGGAGGTGATCAATGGCAGCCCGCCTCGCCGACCTTTCCGGAGGAGGTGGTTTATGCTGGCTATTTTGATGAAGCGTGGCAAAAACCGCATAGCATCGTTCCCTAGCCATTTCTCCCATGCCCAGAATTCTTATCGCTGAATGCAAACAGGAGGTATCCACCTTCAATCCGCACCTCAGTGGCTACGGTGACTTTGGAGTGCGGCGGGGTGTCGAGTTGGTGAATTATCATCGCACCGTGCGCAATGAGATTGGCGGGGCGTTAAGCGTGTTCGATGCCGCGCCGGGGATCGAATTGGTGCCGGCTTACAGTGCCTTTTTCATCACCTCCGGGGGCACGTTGGCGGATGAGGCGTGGCAGCGCATCGCCACGGAATTTCTCGATGGGATACGCACTGCACCACCGGTGGACGGCATTTATTTTTGCATGCATGGTGCGATGGCCAGCGAGACGGAGCTTGATCCGGAAGGCTGGCTGCTGGAGGAGACGCGCAGGATTGTTGGGGAAAATATTCCGATCGTCGTATCGCTCGACCTCCATGGAATTCTCACGGACCGGATGGTCGAGCACAGCAATGCCATCGTGGCCTATCACACGTATCCCCATGTGGACTTTTTTGAAACCGGGGAGCGAGCGGCGCGACTCTTGCTGAAGATCATGGCTGGCGAAGTGAGTCCTGTTACGGCGAAAGTAGCCATTCCTGCGTTGGTGCGTGGCGATGAATTGATCACGGCGACGGGATTATTTGGCGGGAGCATCCGCATGGCGCAGGAGGTGGAGAAGGGTCCCCACGGACTCTCCGCCGGAATGTTCATCGGCAATCCGTTTACCGATGTGCCGGCTTTGCAGACGTATAGTTTTGTGGTCACCGATGGGGACCCCGAACTGGCGGAAAGTGCGGCCCTGCGGATGGCGGAAAATTTTTGGAAGAACCACGAAAGCATGCAGGTGCCGCTGGTGAGCCTTGAGGAAATGGGGCGCATCGCCCGGGAGCACATTGGCGGGACGCTCGCACTGGTGGATGCCGCGGATGCCACGAGTTCCGGGGCCTCCGGCGATAGCAATGCGATCCTGCGCAAACTCATTGACGTGGGATACAAAGGACGCACGCTCCTGCCCATGGTGGATGAACCTGCGGTGATGCGGGCGTTTGCCGCAGGAGTCGGAGCCGCCATTCAGACAATGGTGGGCGGGACGCTTGATCCGAAGCGCTTCACGCCGCTTCCGATTACCGCCAAGGTTAGGCTGCTCGCGGATGGCCGGTTTCGCAGTGAATCCTTCGGCGAGGAATGGCTGGCCGGGCCCACAGCCGTTTTGGAATCGGACAATTTCACGCTCGTGGTGAGCAGTCATGCGGTGAATCTATATGACCGCTCCTTCTTCATGGCGCATGGACAGAACCCACAGCGCTTCGATGCCGTGGTGGTAAAATCACCCCACTGCCAGCCTCACATGTATACCGATTGGTGTGCGCGCATGGTTCATGTGGATGCCCCGGGCTCATCCAGTGCGAACCTGCGCTACCTCGGCCACACCCGCTGCCCCCGGCCCATCTTTCCGCTGGATGCGGAGGTTCCATCTACCCCAGTGGCCAAACTTTTCCATCAACCCAAAACATCCACATGAAAATCACCGAAATTCGCTGCGCGGGACTGCGCGGTGCCACGCCCGAAGGCGGCTGGAGCAATGAACTCCGTCCCGAAGATTGCGTCCATACACTCATCGCCGTTCACACCGATGAGGGAGCGGTTGGACTTGGCAGTGTGTTCACCAATGATGCGCTGGTGCGTGCATCGCTGGCCGTTTTGGAGCCGTTGTATCGCGGTGAAAATGCCCTTGAGCCTGAGCGCGTGAGTGAAAAGCTGCATCAGAACATGTTCTGGCTTGGCCGCGGCGGCTCCATCACCCATGCGATCAGCGGCATTGACATTGCGCTGTGGGATCTGCTGGGAAAGGCCACGGGACAGCCCGTGGGACGATTGCTCGGCGGACGGTATCGCGAGCGGGTGCAGCCGTATGCCTCACTGCTGATGGATGAACCCGCGAAGCTCCGCGATCATCTCCTGTCGGTGAAGTCGCAGGGTTTCCGGGCTTTCAAAATTGGCTGGGGCCCCTTCGGGCGTCGCAATGCGGCGACGGATGAGGCCATTGTCAAAGCAGCGCGCGAGGCCGTGGGGGCGGATTCGCGATTGATGGTGGATGCCGGCGGCAGCGATGCCTTCTGGCCCAATGGATACAAGTGGGCATTGAACACGGCGAAAATGCTCGCCGACTACGATGTGCATTGGTTTGAAGAAGCGCTCAACCCCGACGCCCTCGAGGACTATGTGAAACTGCGCGAACATTCACCCGTGCCCATTTCCGGAGGCGAAGTGCTGACACGGCGGCAGGCTTTCCAGCCATTCCTTGAGGCGCGGGCCTTCGATATCATCCAACCCGATGTGACGAAAGTCGGCGGCATCAGCGAGGAGCGTCGCATTGCCTGGATGGCCCAGGAGCATGGGGTGCAATTTATTCCCCATGGTTGGAACACGGCGGTGGGACTGGCCGCAGATCTGCACCTGGCTTCGGCATTTCCTGGCACCGATCTTGTCGAATATCTGACCGGCTCGCCATTCATTGATGAAATCACCCTGGGTGGCTGGAAAATTGATGCCGATGGCAAGCTGGCCATTCCGACAAAACCGGGCCTCGGCCTCGAACTTGATCCAGATGTGGTGGAAAAATACACCGGTGGCGCGAAACTGTTCTAAACCCATCCGTGCCAGCCATGAGACCCTTTCTTTCACTGCTCACCACTGTCCTGATGACCACCGGTGCGGTCTTCGGGACGGAGGATCCGCTCATTTTCATTTCCGCCTTCGCAGATGGCGAGAAAGGAGCGATTCATGCGTTCACCTTCGACAGCAAGAACGGGGCGTTAAATCCGCTTCATCGTACTGCGGACATCCAGAACCCATTCTTCCTCGCCATTTCTCCGGACCATCATTTTCTCTATGCCATCAACGCAGAGAAATTTGGGGACCCGGGCGATGAATTTGTGAGGGCGTATGCGATTGAGGGTCGCAACGGTAACCTGCGAAAGTTGAATGAGCAATCCGCCCGTGGCACGGGATCTTGCTATCTGGATGTGGATGCCACGGGCAGGATGGTAGTCGTAGCGAATTATTTTTCCGGCAGTGTGGCCGCGCTGCCCGTGGGGAAGGATGGTGCACTTGGCGAAGTGGCTACATTCATCCAGCACCACGGTTCCAGCATCAATCCGGATCGTCAGAAAGGTCCCAATGCCCACAGCATCGTGATGAGTCCTGACAATCGTTTCGCCCTCGCCGCGGATCTTGGGATCGATAAAATCATGAACTACCGGGTGGATGCCAGTGCGGCCACACTGACTGCCAATGAAGCACAACCCTTTGTGAAACTGCAGCCCGGCTCCGGCCCCCGGCATCTGACCTTTCATCCGAATGGCAGGGCGGTGTATGTGATCAATGAACTGAAAAACACGGTCACCTACTTTGGCTATGACAAAGCCACCGGCTCGCTGACGGAACTCCAGACCACCTCAACCCTGCCCGCTGAGTTCACCGGCACAAGCCACTGTGCCGATTTGAAGATCACTCCGGATGGACGTTTCCTTTTCGGCACGAATCGTGGCCACGACAGCATCGCGGTGTATCGAATCGCTGAGGATGGGAAACTTACGCTGAACGCCATCCAGCCAAGTCATGGAAAAGGCCCGCAGAATTTGCTCATCACCCCGGATGGCCAATGGCTGCTCTGCGCGAACATGCCTGGCAACACTGTGATTGTATTTAAAATAGACACAGCGTCAGGACAGATTCAGGCCGCAGGGGAACCCCTGAGCATGCCCATGCCATCGTGCATCCGCTGGCTGCCGTGAAGGATCCTGCTACTGAATGGAGCGCCATTGGCTTGCGACCGATCAAAATTTCAAATTTAGATGAATCCCGGCTTTCAAGAGCGCGTATGCAAAAGTTAACTCTCAGTGTTGATATGAGCAGCTCACTGTTTTGCGGTTCAATCGCAAACGCGCCTCGTTCGCGATACTTCCCATGTCGGTTGGAGGATTGCACTGAAATTGAGGTAGCAGATAGATGGTTCGTAGTTACAATTAGTCGGAATTTGTGAGGGCCAAATTGCGTGAGAAACATCCCCTGACGAGATTCAGTAACCAAACCTCCCTAGAAAAATGAAATTCGACCGCACTGGAAAATTGATCGGGCGTCTGGGGATGGTTGGCCTGAAGTCCACCCTCGGGAACCAGTGGTCTGCGTTAACTCTGCATGATGGACCCGGCCGGGAGGTGATCTGGGATCAGGGCCGGGATCAATACAGCGTGAAGGATCTAGAGGGCGGGAAACTGGCCTGGACCGAACTGCTGCCACAAAAGGTCCTGTGCATCAGGCACGCCAACGGAGAGCTGCTGCCAGACTTTGCGATTCAAAAGGGATGGCTCCGACGCTACAAACACGTGACCATTGGCGGCGAAATCATCCGACCTGTGTTTATGCTGGAGGGCAACATACGCGTCGTCGGCAACGAGATGATTCGCGTGGAGCACCGCGATTTTAAATCGGAGGTCACTTATATCTGCACCCCTGAAATGGAAATGGGCGCACTCGTGCTCTCATTCCTTGTTTTCAATACGCCGAATTGCGGGCGGAACAGCGGATAGCTTCCGCACTTTTAATCGTGCGAATTCACGGTCGATCCGATCCTGAATGCGCCATGGCACCGGGTCCTGACGAAAGAACGGACCACGGCTGTTAACGCCGCCGGCGCTTCTTCTTGGGTTGAAAATTAGGGCCGCGCTTTTTAACGGGCGGTGGGATCGTCGGGGGGCGGGCGATGTTATTCCGAATTTCCTCGATCTCCTTTTGCATGGCTTGGAGGGCGCGGGCCTCGCCGTGGTCATACGGTTGGTGGTGGATCGGGGCCTGTCTGGCCTTGTGTTCCAGCTCGCGGCGGCGCACCTCCCTGCCAATGTCCGAATTGATGTAATCGTAATAGTCCTGATCGAAATCCAAGGGTGTGGTGTCCTGTGGAAAATGAGCGACACCCCAGGTCTTCAGCGCCGTGTAAAGCTTGTGGGTATGCGTGTGAACCTTGAACAATTTTCTCACCAGGGCTTTGCCAGCCGGCAGACTCCAGCCCGTGTGTTCTTCCCCCAGGCCCGCCTCCGCCGGTGATTGCGCCGTCACAATGGAGCAGAGTTCCTTCCATTGGGCCTGGCCCAGCGAGACCATTTTGGGACGTCCGTGCACGCCGGAGGTTGGGCGCAGGATCAGTTGATTGATCGCCTGCTTACTGACGCCAAACTCCGTCGCCAGTTTCAGTTGTTTCTCACCAGCAGCCACGCGCCGTTGGATCTCCTGACGTTGGTCGGGGGTGAGTTTGGTTTTCTTCATTGGGCGAAACTAGCACGAGCGATTTGAGACTTCCAGTTGGAACGCACGGGCTGTGTTGCTTCGCCCTCCGCTCCATGCTCACAGCATGAGTATGCTGAAGCGGGGCCCATGTCCAATCTCAACCTCGAAACACACATAACCATCGGATGAATTTTGCAATGGATTGGAATGATATATCGGTGGGCTTTATTTCCAATCAAAGAAAGCGCTGGTATCATGGGTAGATTGCGGCTACCCTCGCGCCGATATGAAAATTTCTTCCCAACTCACCATCCTCGCACTCCTGGCCGGACTGCCCATTTTAAACGCCAAGGAAGCCGACAAGGCCAAATCCGCTGACGCTCCGGTTGCCACCGAAGGGGCGGCAGGTTGGGAGTCGGTTGAACCCCTGCTCAAGGGCCCGTCGGCGCGTCCGAAGTCCAAGGAGGAAGCCATCGAAATTTACACGAAATATCTCGCGGAACTCGACGAGAAGGCCGCCGCTTTCCTCAAGGCCAATCCCGAGGACGCCCACCGCTGGGATCTCATGCTGCACATGATCAAGATCGACAAAATGCGGGAATTCGTCGGTGGCGAGGCCAGCGCCCCGGAAAAAATCGCCAAAGACATCGAATCGATCATCGCAGCAAAGGATGCGAGTGAGGAAACAAAGGGATTCGCAAGCTACATTCAGGTGATGGAAGCCGGTGAGGATGAGGAAAAATTCCAGAAGCTGGCCGAGGCCCACATCAAGGCATTTCCAAATTTCGAGGGGAACGCGCAGATCGAAGGCAAGATCAAAGCGGGAGAGATGTCCAAAACGCTCAAGGAGAAACCCCTCGAACTTTCCTTCACCTCCACGGACGGCAAGGAAGTGGACATGGCCAAGTTGCGCGGCAAGGTCGTGCTCATCGATTTCTGGGCGACCTGGTGCGGACCATGCGTCAAGGAAATCCCCAACGTTGTAGCCACCTACAACAAGCTGCATGACCAGGGCTTCGAAATTGTCGGCATCTCCTTCGACCAGGACAAAGACAAACTGGCCGCCATGACCAAGGATAAAAAGATGCCCTGGCCGCAATATTTCGACGGCAAAGGCTGGGAAAACAAATTCGGCCAGCTCTACGGCATCCATTCCATCCCCGCGATGTGGCTTATTGATAAAAAAGGCATGCTGGTGGACACCGAGGGCCGCGAGGATCTGGCGAGCAAGGTGGCCAAATTGCTGGCGGAGTAATCCGACGCCGGACCCGGCAAAATATCGTTGAAAGGATGGATTCCCCTTGCCGGGGTATCCCATCGAAGTCATGGAGCGGCATTCCATGCGATTGCTCATTCTGACCCATCAGGCCATGCCCCGCCATCTCGGCGGCACGGAGTGGCTTGCTGACCGGTTTGCCCGGGATGCGATGGGCGCGGGCCATGAGGTTCGCCTGCTGACACATGTTTCAGCGGGGGCCAAACGCAGTGCCTGGGGACTTCGGCGATCGTGTCCCGACGGGATTGAAATGCTGGAATTGCATTCAAACGCAGCGTTTGCGGATGACCCGGCCCGTGCAGAATTCGACGACCCCTTCGCGGCGAGAGGCATGGAGGTGTTGCTGCAGGATTTCCCGGCGCAGGCAGCGGTTGCCTTTCACGGCATGAAACTCTCCGCGTCAGTGATGCAGGTATTGCAGATGGCGGGCATTCCGCTCATCGTGGTGCTGACGGATTTTTGGTTCGTTTGTCCGAATCACAGCCTGTTGCGCTGGGATGATGCCCTCTGCCGGGGGCCGCTACATGCACTGGACTGTGTTCGTTGCGTGCACCGCACCCATAGGTTTTTCGATGGCCTCTGGCAGAACCTGCCCGAGGCGGAAATGTGGGAGGACCTGAGATCAAGGCGGCGCGCCGGCACGCTGGGACCCGCGACTTTGCTTGAACTGACAGCGCTTGAGGACCGTCCGGGTTTTCTGATGAATGTTTTGAACCGTGCCCATGCCGTCGTGGCCCTGACTTTGTTTGCCAGGGACCTCATGCTTGAGCGGGGCGTGGCACCGGAGAAGCTGAGGTTGCTACCGCACGGCCCGGCGATGCCGGAACCGCAGCCTCATGCGCAGGCGGCCGGTTCCATCCCGGTGATTTTGATGGTGGGGCCGGTCTCGCGGTTGAAGGGAGCGCATGTCATTGTCGCAGCATTGAAGCGGATTCCAGGTCTCAGTGTGGAAGTCCACTGCTTCGGAAACGTGCCGCAGAATGCTTTTGGTGAGAGCATGCGGGAGGCCGCGGTGGCCGATCCGCGTTTCCAACTCAAAGGTTTGTTCCCGCATGAAAAATTTCCGGAACTCCTGGCAAATGCCACCGCGCTGGCGGCACCTGCCCTGTGGTATGAAAACGGCCCGCTGGCCGTGAAATCTGCGCTGACCGCAGGGGTGCCGGTGCTGGCCTCCTCCATAGGTTGTTTCCCCGAATTGCTGGAGGACGGACGTCACGGTCTGCTCATCGCCCCGGGAGATCCGATCGCCTGGGCTGAGGCCTTGAAGCGCGCAGCCGCTGGAACCTTGCCGCGACAGCCCAAACCTCAAAGGCCACCAGAGCACTGGTCGCGCGAAATTTTAAATTTAATCCCCCCAATGGCGCATGATTGAGGAAACGATGCATTTAACAGACCGGCTTGCAGAAGCCGAAATCCATCTCGAAGATGTGGGCTCCGTGGAAATCCAGACGATGATCTGTGGCGGGTTGTCCTCGTCGGCTATTTTCCAGCATCCACCCGCCCGCGTCACCTTTCCAACCATGGAGCTTGGAAACCATCCCGTGCTGGAGCTGGCCTGTGGAATCCATGATGTGGCGGTGAGTGGCATTCGTCGACCCGTGCATTTTATCATTTACCTCCACCCGGCGGGAGGCGAACCCTTGGAACTGATGCGGCAGACTCTGGATCCGCGCATGAACACACCGGATCAGGGCTGGCATTCCCACCGCATCGATCTGGCGGCATGGAGTGCTCGGTTGGTGCGATTGGAATTTGTAACGTCTGTGGACATGGGAGCGACCCATCACGCCTGGTCCGGTTGGGCGGATCCGTGCATCCATCACCAGATCTTGGAACCGGCACCAAGCACCACGAAGCCGCCAAAGATCGTCCTCCTCATTACCGCCGATGCCCTCCGTCAGGATGTGCTGGGCTGCTACGGCCATCCTGAAATCAAGACACCAAACATTGACCGCCTGGCCGGGGAGGGACTGTTGTTCAAGCATGCAAGAACGGCATCCACAACGACGCTGGCCTCGATGGTATCGGTGTTATCAGGCACACCCCCGTCAACGCATGGCGTGAAGTCGGAGTGGGGAAATATGCCGTTTCATTTACCCACGCTGCCCAGTCTGCTCAATGCTGCAGGATGGCACACGGCGGTGGCTGCCAGCGAGCGTGATTTGGTTGAAAGCCGCCACGGAATTGGGCGAATTTTTTCGGAAATATTACCCTGCCTAGGCAATCCCGCCCAGGACGGTGCGATCACCACGCGGCAGGTCCTGAAATGGCTGGAGACGGCTCCGGAAAAACCGGTGTTTCTGTGGGCTCAATATTTCGACACTCATCCTCCGGATCTGCCCCCCGAGCCCTTCCGCTCCATGTATTACCAGGGCGATCCATGCGCTGAGAGTTCGGCATTTGAGACTGAAAAAATTAGCGCGATTCGTGGTGTTGAAAGCGTCAGCGATCTGCGCCGGGGGCTGGCGAAATTTCGGGAAGGACGCATCGACACCCTCCTGAAATACCGCCTTCACCAAACCGCGCTTGCTCTCCGGGGACAGTTTGATACGACGTCGGATTTGACCTCCCATCTCAAAGCCTACGGCCCGCAGGCCTGGAGGGGAGGGACGTTGGATTCCCTGGCCGGGCAACTGCTCCATGAGGTGCAGGAGCTGGAGGAGGGCCGTATCCCTCCCAGCCTGGTTCATTGGATGGAAGGGATCCTGCCGCTGATCGAACGAGCGGAGCAGCAAATTTTGACCTGGCTCAGCGGGGTGCGGGACTTTCGATTCCCCGTGCGGCAGTATCATGGTGCCGTGAGTTATTTTGATTCGCATGTCGGCAAGCTGATGGAGGGCCTGAAGAAGCAAGGGTTGGCAGACCGCACGACGGTTGTGTTGCTGTCTCCGCATGGGGAATCGCTCACCGAGGATGGTGTTTATTTCCATCATCATGTTTCCTCCGAATGCGTCCTCAAGGTGCCCCTGATCGTGCGACCGGCCTCATGGCTTGCGCTTCCACGGGGAAGGCAGATCGATGGCATCGCGGACCTGGTGGATGTAGCGCCCACGCTTTTGGATTTGCTCGGAATGCCGGAAATGCTGGAGGCTCCGGGTTGCGGTGCCAGTCGGGCAACGCAGTGGCGTGAGGGCGTTGAGATTCCCCACCATGACTCATTTAGTGAGAACATGCATGATGTCATGCCCGGCATCGTGCGCTGGCCCTGGAAGCTGCTGCGGGCGGACGTGGAACATGACTGCGGAGGTGAGTGGGTGTGGGGAAAAGATCAGGTGGCCCTGCATGATCTGCGTGAAAACAACGATCCGCCCATCAACCATGCGAGCGCCAATCCCGCCCTGGTCCAGCAACTCAGTTCCGCGCTGGATGAGTGGCTGACGGTTGTCCGCAGAGCCAGAGTCGAGCCAAGCATCAGCCCTGCGAAGCTTTCGCAAGTCCGCGACATGGAACCTGTCAGGGTTGTTCAAGGCGCGGACAAACAGGGCCTTCGCAAGGCCAAAGACCTCACCGCCCTTGCGCGGAAAGCAGCTCAATTTCTCAGCAAGGCCGAGGAGGCGACCAAGTCCATTTATAAATCGAAACGGTGGAGGATCAGCAATGTTTTTCGGAGGGGCAAAAGCCGGACGTCGTTTCCGCCACTGGAGCGTGTCTTCGAAACATGGCATCAATGGCGTCAGGATCATGCCTCGATCTTCGAATCAAGAAGTGCGCCCATCAGGCCCCATGCCCTGTGGCTGCACCGGCATCGTCCCAAACTGAGCGAGCTGGATGCACTGCGACGGGCATCCGTGGGGCGCTCTGTCCCCAGGTTTCACGCCATCCTTTCATCGGGAAACTCCGCCGCCACTTCCTCGCTGCAATCCCAAATCTGGCCGCATGTTTTCCTCACCAGCGACCCAGCTGAACTGTCGCTGGATGACGATGCCTGGGTGCTGTGTTGCGCCAGCACGGACGTTTGGGAATCCCATGGGCTAAGCGTCCTTGTTGAATGGATGGACCGGCATCCTTCCGCCGAAATCATCTATGCCGATCATGACAGCCTCGGGAATGCAGGAAATTATCACGATCCAGCCTTCAAGGCCAATTGGGCGCCTGAGGCGTTTCTTGCCACAGACTACATTGGCAGGGCTGCGGTGATTCGCGGCAGTGTCCTGCGCAGGATTCCCGACTGGCCGCGCTTCTGCGCTCCTGACTCATTCTACAACCTGATGCTTCAAGCTACGGAGTGCACCAGCGGAATCCTCCATGTGCCGCACGTGCTGTGCCACCTGGCCGCGGCATCGCCGGAGCAGAGAACGCTGGAGCAGCTTCCGGTGGAGGCGGCGCTGCTCCGGCGGCGGATCATGGCGGAGGTCCAGCCCAACCGCATTGGACCGGGCGTGCACATTTCCCGGTCACTGATGCTGCGCGAGAAAATTTCCATCATCATTCCCACTCGCAACCGGGTTGATCTTCTCTCCCGCTGCATCGACAGCCTGGTGCGTGTCACCGATTATGAGCCCTACGAAATTGTGATCGTTGACAACGGCAGCGATGATCCCGCCACGCTGCGATGGCTTGCAGACTGCGGACACAAAGTGGTGCGTTACGACAAGCCCTTCAACTATTCAGCCATCAACAACTTTGGCGTCGCCCATACTGACAGCCCGTGGCTGCTGCTTTTGAACAACGACACGGAAATCCTCCACCCGGAATGGCTGAGTGAAATGGCCCAATACATTCAGGATCCCGGCGTGGGAGCCGTGGGGGCCAAGCTGCTCTTTCCTGACAAAACCATCCAGCACGCCGGCGTCACGGTGGGAATTTGCGGCCTGGCTGCGCATACTGGACTGGGCCTGCCCGGTGATTCGCGCCAGCATCACGGAGTCTTCCAGCATGTTCGCAACGTTTCCGCCGTCACCGCAGCCTGCCTGCTGACGAAGCGCGCGTTGTGGGATCGCTTTGGGGGATTGGATGAGGGAAACCTCGCGATTAGTTTCAACGACACCTATTACTGCCTGCAACTGCGGGCGGCCGGCTTCCGCCTGGTTTACACTCCGCATGCCCTGCTCAGCCATCACGAATCGGCCTCGCGCAGCCGGTCAGACCGACCGCAGGAAGTCGCCTGGTTCCGTCAAAAGGTGGCGGCCCTGTGTCCGCAGGATCCCTTTTACAACCCCAACCTGCAGCACGGCCGGGCGGATTGGGAACCCGGCTAGCATCCATTTTCGAATAAATTATCATGATTGAAATCACGCACATGAAAAGATCGGAAATCTCCGATGGCCGCCTGTTCTCCTTCTCTGTGGATGGTCCGGATCCGGGTCGCAAACCTTACCCCTACAGCATCGATGTATACGGATATATAGTGCCGAAGAAGGGCGCCATCAGTCGGATTTCGGTTGTCGGCCACGGTCGCACCCTTCAAGAGTCGGAGGTCTGGATGCCTCGGCCGGATGTCGTGCAACATTTGCAGGGTGCCCCGAAGATTACGCCGGACCTGCTTACCGCCGCGGCCAGTAGCGGATTCCATCTCAGTGTCAGCCTGCTGGGAATTCCCACGATCTTTACCCTGCAAGTCCTCGCCCATTATGAGGATGGTGCAGCGAGGGTGCTGGCCAGCATCGAAGGTCAGCGGGAAAGAATCGCTCCCCAATTCAAGCCCAGGTTACCGCCCGTGATAAGCGTGCACCTCGGTCGCAGTGGCAGCACCTGGCTCATGCATTTGCTGGCACAGCATCCCGACATTCTTGTCCACCAGCGGTATCCCTTTGAATCCATTATCGCCAAGCATGCGCTGCGGGTCGCCGAGGTGATGGCCAGCCCTCATTCTCCTCCGCGCCAGAAACACCTTGGGGCTTTGAAAAAAGGCTTTGCGATGGGTCCTTTGCCGATGTTCTGCCTCCACGAGGATCCCGAAACCCAGCAATGGATGCGGGAGGAATATGTCCATCGCTGGGTGAATTTCACCATGGAGTCCATGGATGCTTTTCACCTTGCCCTCGCCAGTCGGCAGAATTTGTCCCCGAAATATTTTGCCGAAAAGGCCTTTGCAACCCCTTCTGTTCTTGGAATGTATCAGGAATTGTATCCAAACTTGCGCAGTTTGTTTCTCGTTCGCGATTTCCGGGACATTTGCTGCTCTCGCTACTCGTTCAGCCAGGAGGTGACTCTTGAAAAGAAGGACCGCGCCCGGGAAGACGTCATCGCAGTCATGGCGCGCCAAAGTGCTGATTTGATGGAAGCCTGGAGGCAACTGGGATCTGGAACACACTTGATTAAATATGAAGAAATGGTGGCGGATCCGAACCGGATTCTTGGAGGGGTTTTCGAGTATCTGGGTCTGGATCATTCCCCTGCCCTCATCGCTCAAATTCTGGAGCGCGCGGCACCAGAAACACTAAGAATGTCGCGACATCAAACCTCCGGCGGTCCGCAACAATCGCTGCAACGCTGGCGCCGAGATCTTACGCCCGAGCAGGTGGCTCTTGCCAATGAGTTGGGCGCTCCCATGCTCCGGGAGTTTGGTTATCCTATTTGAAATGCAAAATTACCCATTCCAGGCGCATCCGCCGCGGAAAATGAATTTCCTCCGCGCTGATTCGCCTCTAGTTTTCATCCCATGACTCTTCCACTCACCACGCTCGTCGATGCCATGCAGGCGGAACTCCATGTTGCGGCCATCCCTGATTACGCTGCGGCGCATAACGGATTGCAACTTGCCAACCGCTCCGGTCAGGTGGGAAAAGTGGCGGCGGCGGTGGATGCCAGTCTGCCGGTGATAGAAAAGGCGTGTGCTGCGGGAGCGCAGCTGCTCCTGGTGCATCACGGCCTGTTCTGGAGCGGGGTGCAGATGATTACCGGAGGCCTGTTTGAAAAGCTGCGTCTGGCCATGGAGCATGATCTTGCCATCTACAGCGTGCACCTTCCGCTGGACTACCATCGGGTGCTGGGCAACAACGCCGAGCTGGGACGGGCTTGTGGTCTGCGGGATCCCGAGGAATTCGGCGATGGGAAATTATGCGGCCTCAAATACGAAACGCATCAGACGCGGAAGGCCTTCGTGTCCGCGGTGCAGCGGGCGGTGGGGGGCGGGCGGGTGCATGTGTGTCCCGCCGGACCGGCGCGGGTCCGGCACGTGGGCATCATCACGGGCGGCGCCGGATCGGAGGTTGCCACGGTGGCGCGTTTTGGAATCGATACCTTCCTGACGGGGGAAGGGCCGCACTGGTCGTATCCGCTGGCGGAAGAGCTGGGAATCAATGTCCTTTACGCGGGTCATTATGCGACGGAGACATTTGGTGTGAAAGCGCTCGCGGGCTGGTTGGAAAAGGATTACGGGCTGCCGTGGGAATTTATTGATCATCCCACCGGCCTGTAACCTCCATGGAAATTCTCCCCTCCACCCTCTACGTCGTCGCCACCCCGATCGGCAATCTCGGCGATCTCACCTTCCGCGCCAAGGAAGTGCTGGAGGGCGTGGATGTCATCGCCTGCGAGGACACGCGGCATTCGCAGCGGCTGCTGGCGCACTATGAAATCCGCAAACCTCTCGTCAGCCTGCACCAGCACAACGAAGCCATGCGTTCCGCACAATTGATCCAGGACCTGGCCGCCGGAAGAACTGTGGCCTACATTTCCGATGCCGGAACGCCGGGCGTGTCCGATCCGGGACAGCGGTTTGTGCAGGCCTGCCTGCGGGCGGGGATTCGCATTGATGTGCTGCCTGGGGCCTCCGCCGTGACCACGGCCTTGATCGGCAGCGGATTTCCAGCGGACGCCTTTCACTTCGGGGGGTTCCTGCCGGTCAAATCCGGGCAACGGGAAAAGGCCCTCACCGCCGCCCTGACGCGTGATGAAACCACCGTCTTCTTTGAAAGTCCGCATCGACTGGAAACCACCCTCGAACTGCTGGCAAGGCTGGCACCGGAGCACCCGATCTGTGTGGCGCGCGAGTTGACGAAAAAGTTTGAGGAATTCCGGCGCGGACCGGCGGCAGAGGTCGCGGCGCACTACAAGGCGCATCCCGCCAAAGGGGAAATTTGCCTGGTGCTCGGCGGGCAGGATATGCCAAAGTGGGCCCGGTGATTGTTCCATCCTTCACATCATTTCCATTCAATCAGCATCGATCCAACCCTTATGAAATCCCATTCCCTGCTCCATCCACTGAAGGCCGGTTTGCTCTCCCTCTTCACCCTGACGATGCCCTTGCTGGCAGCCGATAATTTTCTGCATTTCCCTGCCAAGGACGGCGCAGGACATGGAAAAAAGATCGTGCTGATCGCCGGTGACGACGAGTATCGGAGCGAGGAAGGACTCCCGATGCTGGGCAAGATTCTCAGCCAGAAGCATGGCTTCGACTGCACAGTGCTCTTTCCTGCCGGTCCCGACGGCATTATCAAGCCGGCTGATCACCTGCTGCTCTCGAACCCCGCCGCGCTTGATCAGGCGGAGGGCATCATCATGCTGACGCGCTTTCGCACGTGGAGCGCCGATGATGTGAAGAAATTTGAAGCCGCCTACCTGCGCGGCGTGCCCATCATCGCGCTGCGCACGTCCACGCATGCCTTTGATTTCCCCGGTGAGCATCCCTACAAAAAGTGGACCTGGAACAACGGGGAGGGGGATTGGAAAGGCGGGTTCGGCAAGCAGGTGCTGGGCGAGACCTGGGTCGCCCACCACGGCAATCACAAACAGGAAGGCTGCCGGGGTGTGATCGTGGAGGCAAACAAAGGCAATGAAATCCTCAATGGAGTCACCGACCTTTTCGCTGACAGCGACGTTTACACCGCCACCGTCCCGCCCGATGCCACGGTGCTGGTGCTGGGCGAGGTGACGGATTCACTTAAGCCGGACAGCAAGCCGGTCGCAGGTCCCAAGAACAATCCCCTGCAACCGATCGTCTGGACACGCGAGCGGAAGAACGAGGCGGGCAAGGTCAACCGCATCCTCACCACAACCATGGGGGCGGCGACTGACCTGCAAAATGAAGGCCTGCGGCGGTTGCTGGTAAACAGCGTGTTCTGGGGACTCAAACTTCCCGTGCCGGCCAAGGCGGACGTCGGCTACGTCGACCCGTATGCACCAAGCATGTATGGTTTTGACAGTGAGCGGAAAAACTTCAAGGTCAGCGAACTTGATTTGGGCAAGGCCCTTCCGCCGCCCGGCAAATAAAAATCAGCATCATCTCCAAATTTCATCTCCATTCCCACTCCAAACCCATATTTATGAAGCTCAAAATTCACCGACCCGGATTTGCAATGCGATTCAGCAAAACACTCTGTGCCCTCATGCTCGTTTGTTTCGCAGCTGCGGACTTTGCTGCTGCCGCGAAGAAGGACCCGACGGACGTGACTGCTGCGGTGGCGGCGGCGGTCAAGGACGAGAGCCTTTCCATCGCCTCCAATAATTCGGTCTTCGGTGATACCGCCAACGGTGTGCCCAAGAAGCTGCGTGTGGAATATCATTTTGGTGGCGAGAAACTGTCCAAGGAAGTGCCGGAAGGCGGGCAATTGGAAATTTCCGCCCCCGCCGGGAAACACCTTGTGATCACGAAGGCAATTTATGGTCCTGCCGATGGATCGAAACCACCAGTTGCCGGTGCCCTCACCGATGATCCGGGCGAGCTTCTGGACACCCTGCCCGGATTCAAAGTCACGCATGTCCTGCAGGCCAATGCCGCCAAACAGGGCTCGTGGATCTGCATGGCGAAGGATCCGAAGGGCCGCCTGCTGCTCGGCGGTCAGCAGAACCAGCCGATCACCCGCGTCACACTCCAGGACGGCAAGAGCGTGAAGGAGGAAATCCTCCACATTCCCGTCACGGAAGCGATGGGGATGTTGTATGTGGGAAACGTGCTTTATATCAATGGCCACGGCAGCAAGGGATTCGCGCTGTATCGCTGCAAGGACACCAAGGGCGATGACAGCTATGATGATGTGGAATTCCTTCGCGAGTGGAGCGGGGGATCTGGAGAACACGGGGCTCACGCGCTCGTGCAGGGACCGGACAAAATGCTCTATGCCGTCTGTGGAAATTTTACCGAAGTGCCCAAGGACCTAGCACCCAGTTCTCCCCATCGCAACTACGGGGACGATCTCGCCATCAAGCGGATCGAGGACGGTAATGGATTCGGCGCCGGCAAGGGGCCTCCGGGCGGCTATGTGGCGCGCATGGACCTGGACGGGAAAAATGCGGAGTTGTTTTCCTCCGGCCAGCGCAACAATTACGACATCGCTTTCAACGCCGACGGTGAATTGTTCGGATTCGACAGCGACATGGAGTGGGACTGGGGCAGCCCCTGGTATCGTCCGGTCCGCGTCTTTCATGCCGTGCGTGGGGGCGATCATGGTTTCCGCGAGGGCAGTGCGAAGTGGCCGGAATATTACGCCGACAGCCTGCCCGCGTCCGTCAATATTGGCATCGGCTGTCCCACCGGCGTTGATTTTGGCACCGGAGCGAAATTTCCCGTCAAGTATCAAAAGGCCATGTACATTTGCGACTGGACCTATGGACGTCTGATCGCGGTTCACCTCACTCCCCGGGGTGCATCCTATGGTGGAGGCTGGGAAAATTTTATCGCCCCCAAATCGCTGCACAGCAAACAGGGGAAGACGCCTCTGAACCTCACGGACGTGTTGATCGGCGATGATGGTGCGCTCTATTTCACGATCGGCGGTCGTGGCACCGCGGCGAATCTCTTCCGCGTCACTTACACCGGCACCGAGCCAGCCTCCCCACAGGCCGTGGCACAACTGGGCGACAAGGATGGCAGCGACGCGCGCGCCCTGCGGCACAAGCTGGAAAGCTACAATGTGAAGCCTGACCCCACGGCCGTGGAATTCGCGTGGAAACACCTGAGCAGCCCGGACCGTTTCATCCGCTACGCCGCCCGCCTGGCCATCGAGCGCAATCCCGTGTCAGAATGGCAGTCCAAAGCACTGGCCGAAAAACAACCGGATGCCGCTTTCACGGCCCTGCTGTCACTGGCCCGCCTTGGTGCCACCGATACTCAGCCGGCGATCATCAAAGCACTGGCTGCCTTTCCCTTCTCCAAACTCAGCGAGGAGCAAACGCTCAACAAACTGCGCGTTATCGAAGTCTCCATTGCACGTCAGGGCGTGCCGGCCGGTGAAATTGCGAGCCAGTTGATCGCCGACGTCGATCCGCTTTATCCCGCCAAATCAGAATTCGCCAACCGCGAACTCTGCCAGATTCTTGTCGCGCTGAACGCCCCCAAGGCTGTTGCGAAGACGATGGGATTGCTCAAGGCCGCGCCCACGCAGGAGGAGCAACTCACTTATGTCGTGGCCCTGCGGAATGTGAAATCTGGCTGGACCATGGATCTGCGCCGCGATTACCTTTCCTGGTGGAATATCACCGAGCCCGCCCTCCATCCGCAAGGCACCCTGCAATGGTTCACCGATGCCGGGATCGGATTCAACAATGGCTCAAGCTATCAGAACCTGCTGAAAAACATTCTGCAGGAAGCCAAGGCCTCCCTGACTCCTGACGAACTCGCCGTGCTGGGCGAAATCAACAAGCTCAAGCCCATGGTCAAGATTCCGACTGAACCACGCAAGCTGGTCAAGGAATGGACCACTGCGGACCTCCAGCCGTCCCTGGACAAGGCCAGCAAAGGCCGCGATTTCGCCCGCGGCAAAGCCACATTCGAAAACGCCCAGTGCGCCCTCTGCCATCGTTATGGAGATCAGGGTGGGGCCGTCGCTCCCGACCTGACCAATGTCGCCACGCGTTTCAAACGTCAGGATCTGCTGGAATCCATCACCGAGCCATCCAAGGTCGTTTCCGAGCAATATACCAACACCATCCTCACCATGAATGATGGACAGGTGGCGGCGGGTCGCATCATTCAGGAAACCGCCGACAAGGTGATCATCGCGCCGAATCCGTTCGATCCCGGCACCACGACGATCAACAAGGCGGACATCAAGTCGCGCGAATTGTCCAAATTTTCGATCATGCCCCAGGGCCTGCTCAACACCTTTACCGAAGAGGAAATTCTCGACCTGCTGGCGTTCCTGGAATCCATGGGCGATCCACAGCATCCGAATTTTAGCAAGTAGTGACCGAGCAACCCGTTGACGGGCGGTGGGGATGCGCTTGAGTGTGAGTATGCAAGCAATCCTTCCACTCGCCCTCCTGTGCCTCTCGGCTGCCACCCTTGTCGCCGAAGACTGGCCGCAATGGTTGGGGCCGCGTGGTGACTCGACTTGGAATGATTCGGGCCTGATCACAAAATTTCCCGAAACTGGCCCCAAAGTTCTCTGGAAATCTCCAGTCGCCAACGGTTACTCCGGACCGGCAGTGTCCAGAGGAAAAGTGTTCGTGATGGATTACCAGATTGCCACCGGCGAAGTGGACGCGAATCCCGGCGGTCGCACGTCCCTGACCGGTCGGGAGCGCGTCGTTTGTTTTGATGAAAAATCCGGCAGGCAATTGTGGGCCCACGCCTATGACTGCGCGATCCATCTGAGCTTTCCCAATGGGCCGCGCTGTTCTCCGGTGGTCGCGGAGGGAATGGTATTTTCCCTGGGCGCTGAAGGGCACCTCTCCGCGTTGACTGCTGCAGACGGCAAGGTGGTCTGGGAAAAGGAGCTGAAGCAGGACTATAAATGTGAATCTCCCATGTGGGGATACGCCGCCACTCCGCTGGTTCATGAGGATCTGCTCTACACCCTGGCCGGAGGGCCGGGTAGTGCGGTGGTGGCCCTGGATGTGAAATCCGGCAAGGAGCGCTGGCACGCATTGAACGCCAAAGACATTGGCTATGCACCCCCAGTGATGACCAAACGTGATGGCAAGGATGAGTTGGTAGTCTGGCACTCTGAATCGCTGAATGGGCTGGATCCGAAGAGCGGAAAGGTTGCTTGGAGCCAGCCGTGCGATCCCTCTTATGGCATGTCCATCATGGCTCCCCGCGTGACCGGAGAGGGAATTTTTATCGGAGCGATCATGAAAAAATCCATGATGATCAAACCGAGTCGTGGAAAGGCGTCGGTCGTTTGGGAGGGAGTGCCACAGAATTCCCTCGCGCCAAAAAATGGCACTCCAGTGGTGGTGGGTGATTATTTCTACGGATGTGATATGGACGGCGAGCTTCGTTGTGTGAAGGCCGCGACAGGTGAGCGGATGTGGTCCACGCTCGAAATCATGAACAATAAAAAAGTGGGTTCCGGCACATTCTTCATGGTGCGCACCCCTCAGCAATGGGTGATTTTCAACGACGGCGGCGAGCTGATTCTGGCGGACTTGAATCCCCAGGGTTACAAGGAAGCCGGGCGTGAGAAAATTCTCGGCGCAGACACCCCGTCCATGGGACGAACTGTGGTCTGGAGCCATCCGGCCTTCGCCAACAAATGCGTTTTTGCCCGCAACGACAGGGAACTGGTGGCCATTTCACTGGCGGCTGAGTAGGACAATTTCAGGGGAATCAGTCTGGGAGCTTCCGCCGGAAAAGGATCACTGTTCCTCCGCTCGCGTCAGTGGATTTTCCGAGCCATGACTCCACTCAATGGCCCACCCTCCAACCAAAATGCCAAGCTCATGAGCCAGTCCCTCCCTTCTTCCTTCGTTCGTCCGGGTGCTTTGAAATCCCTGGATGAATTTCAAGCGGCCTGCGTGAATCTTGGCATTGCCTTGCCCGCTGAGGATTTTGCAGATGGGCCCTCACCGCTTGGCGAGCCCGCCTTGGTCACCATCAATGGCAAGCGGCCGGGAAATCGCATTGTCATTCATCCGATGGAGGGTTGGGACGGCACGACGACGGGCGGAGTAACGGATGAAATGCGGCGGCGCTGGCGGAGGTTCGGCGAGAGCGGCGCAAAGATGATCTGTGGCGGTGAGGCCATGGCGGTGCGACCGGACGGACGCGCGAACACGAATCAACTCATCATCAACGAAGCCAACCAGTTGGGCCTTGCAGAGTTGGTGGAAATTTTGAAAACAGCGCACGCCGCGCGTTATGGCACGACGGAAGATTTGGTGATTGGGTTTCAACTCACCCATTCCGGTCGATTTTGCCGTCCCAATGACAAGTCCCGCTGGGAGGCGCGCGTGGCCTTCCGCCATCCGATTCTCGACCGCAAATTCAACGTGACGAGTGATGCCCAGATTCTCACCGATGGGGAAGTGGAGGAATTGATTGGCGATTATGTGCGGGCGGCACGGATCGCCTGGGAAGCCGGTGCGGATTTTGTGGATTTGAAACATTGCCACGGCTACCTGCTGCATGAATTTCTCGGCGCTCATACACGTCCTGGAAAGTATGGCGGCAGTTTCGAAAACAGAACGCGCATTCTCAGGGAAATCATTTTCGGAATTCGTGCGGAGGGCAATCCCATCGATCTTGGCATGCGCTTGAGCTTGTTTGACAAAGTGCCGTATAAGCCGGATCCCGATCAATCCCAGCCGGGGAAAATTGGCCCGGGCATTCCGGAGGATTTTTCCAACTGCCTGCCCTACCGCTACGGCTTCGGCATCAATCAGGAGAAACCGACGGAGATTGATTTAACGGAATCCTTCGCGCTGGTGGCAATGTGCGGCGAACTCGGACTCAAGGTTCTCAATACCAGCGCGGGCTCACCCTATTACACGCCGCACCTGCAACGGCCCGCAGCGTTTCCCCCGAGCGATGGATACCGGCCGGCCTATGATCCGCTCATTGATGTGGCGCGATTGGTTGATGCGGTCCGGCAGGTGAAGGCCCGTGCGCCCGAAGGGCTTTTGGTGATCGGTTCAGGCTACACCTATCTGCAGGAATTCCTGGCTCCGGTGGCAAGCGCCGTTCTCCGGCGGGGATGGGTGGACGCCATCGGGCTGGGCCGGACGGCGCTTTCCTATCCGACGATGTTGACGGATGCGGCGGCGGGCCGAATGATCGAAAAGAAACCCATTTGCCGCACTTTCAGTGACTGCACCACGGCTCCGCGTATAGGTCTGATCAGCGGATGTTATCCGCTTGATACGTTCTACACCCAGCGTCCGGAGTTCGCCCAGCTCAAGGAGATCAAGAAACAACAGGCGACCTGAACCCATCACCATGCAGGAACTCATTTCCGATCCGGCAGACCTCAAGCCCCAGACCCAATGGCACGAAACCGTCTGGGCCTGGACGAGCGAGGAGACACTCATCGACCATACCACCAAGGCCCGCCTGTGTGCCGCGGCCCTGCTGCCCTTCCACCATCAGCAGCCTGATTGGGAGGGCTTCAACGCCAGTATCCGCTGGATGCAGGCGGCGGCGGATCATTATGGAGTGGAGCTGGTCGTGGTTCTGAATGCGGACACTGGCTACATTTTCGAAATGGACGACGCCTTGTATGCGGAAGTCCTGCGTCGGTTCCGGGCGGAATTTCCCAAGGCGAGGTTCATTGCCGGGGTGACGGCGCGCGGAGCGAAGGGCGATGGGTCTTTCAAAGCAGATCGCTACCGCCCCCTGCTCGACATCGCCCAGCAACATGAAAACTGCGAAGTGATGATCATGACATCGCGTGGTCTCAATGCACTGGATCCCGAGCGCCGTCTCAATGCCTATCTCGAGATCTCCGAATGGCTCATCCGACCTGGAATCGTTCACGTATTGGAGCCGGCGTTCGTGCCGTGGGCTACACCCTTTGATCCATGGCTGCTCTGGCGGCTGGCCCAGCATCCGAAATTTATTGGTGGCAAAATCAGCACGCTGGATGAGCCGCATTTCCTCTACTGGGCAGCTCTGTGCCGGGACCTTCATCTCAACTTCATTCCCCACAGTGGAGATGATTTTGGGATTGCCACGGCGATCAAAATGGGGCTGCCGTTACTCATTGGCGCGGCGGCAAGCGGAGCACCCCTGATTTGCGCGGCGAAGGACATGTGGCTGAACGATGATGCGCCGCAAAAGAAATTTAAAACGGGCACCGGGCGTTTCGACCCGCGCGTTTACAAGGTGTTCGAAGCTCTGCAATCCTTGGGGGATCAAGTGTTCCGTTTGGATGCCAGCCTCAGTGCCGCTGCCTATAAACACAGCACCGCCCATGTACTCCACCGCCTGGGTCTGATCGCATCACCGGAGACACATCCTGCGTGCAAAGATCAGCGGGGCGAAGACGAAGGAAAACGCATGGAGGAAGCCCTGCGCCGATCCGAGCGGATGGTGCAAAAACTTGGGATCATCATTCCGTAAGTCCATTCAAAAGGACAGTATTTCCTGTTCGACCAGTTTGGTGGTCTTCGCCTCCGCAGTGGAACGGGGCTAGGATCGGGCAGGGCTGATACTGCGGAGTTCCGGCTCCGTCGTGGCTGCTTCAATGGATTTGATCGCCTCCTGCACGGCATTGACCCGCCGGTCATTGAGTTCTCCTCCGGGGAATTCGCCTTGTTTGACCTGCTCATTCAGCATGGCAGCGAGTTCCTTGAGTTGTGGAATCGCGCTCCGGGCGGCCTTGCCGTAGGAGGCGATTTCCTTCATGATCTCTCCGGTGCGGCTTTCGCTGCCGTGGCCACCCTGGGTCTTGGCGAACTCGACGCCAGCGGCAATGCCTTCGATGAAATGGAATTTTGTGAGCGCTTTGAAGCCTCCCATGCGAATTTCATTGCTGAACATGGTATCGGCAGGTCCGGGGGTCTTGACGGCGGCGAGGATGTCCGGGGCAAGGGTGATGACATTTTCAGCGGTGATCTTGTGATCGAAAAATTCCCGGAGCGTCGCGCGCGCCATTCCGTCCGGGTTACGGGAAACTGCCCGCACCGCCGGATAAAGCAGCATGGGGTCCGCGTCCTTCAGCGTGTCCTTGAGTGGACCGGAAAACACGGCGGCGGCCAGTTGACCATGGGCGATCTGCACGGGATCGGCCCAGTTGATGGGTTGCAGCGGCTCGGCAGTTTGCACGATGGCTTTGAGAATCTCCGCCAGCGCGGGCCTGGCATCGCCGCCCATTTTCTTGATCGCCTGGGCGGCCTTGTAGCGGACCCAGCGGTCCTGATGGGCGAGTTGTTTTACCAAAATCGGCAGGCCTTCAGGCGCATTGAGCAGGCCCAGGGCTTCGCAGGCCCCCTGAATCAAATGCGGGTCATTTCCTCCGGCCAGCTTGACCAGCTCCGGAACCAGGGATTTGGCTTCGGGACGCTGCGAAAGTTCCTCCGCTGCCCAACTGCGCACGATGGGCGACCAGTCGCCAAAAGCCGCGATCAATTCCGCGGGCGATTTCCCTTTCCGTTCCAGATCAAATTTCCCCGAAGCAATGGAGGCGGTCACTTCCGCCTTGCTGAGCATGTTTGCAGATTTGGCATCGCGTCCGGTGATGAGCAGTTTCTTCAGCGGCATCGCATAGGTGAGGACGTAGGTGGCGGTGGGACTGAGGCCATTGTAGCTACTATGTCCGTAGTAGGTGTTGTCATCCGTCTTGCCGGCGCCGTATTGTTCCCCTCCATCATAAGTGAAGGTTCCGTCCGAGCGCCGCACCAAATCCAGATGCCAGGACGCCTCCCTGATGAAGGCCGCCGCTGCGGCAGGCCCGCCCGCGTTGGCCCCCAGCGCACTCCACAGATAACTGAAGCCCTGTCCGGTGTGGCCGCACTCCCGGCTGTTGTAACCGGCGGTGGCCATCTGGGCGAAGAATTTCGTTTCCTTGGATTTGTTTCCCTGAACGGAAAAGAGCAGCGCGGTGATGGAATTCTTGCCATTGTTTTCATGGTAGGGCCAGGGTTCGTGCTCGCCGTAGGGGATGGCTCCCTTGTCGGTGAAATAGCCAAAGAATCCGGAGGCACGCGCGATGGCCGCATCGACTTCCGGATCGTTGACGCCGCATTTTTTGCCCAGGATGATGGAAAGGTTGGCAGGCAGGCCGGCCATGTTGACCGGACCGTAGGGAGGGACGGAGCCGTGCAGTCTCCCCTCGGGAGTCATCGCCGCGAAGCCATGACCAAACGTGCCATACATTCCCTGGCCGCGCGCCATGGAGAGGGTGTACTCCTTGATTCCATGCAGGACTTCCTTGTCGCCCGTGAGCAGAAAATATTCGCACAGGAAAAGATTGCGGTAACCCAGTTCCCAGGTGGCGCCGTTGGTCTTTTTGCTGAGATCCAGATTCTGCGGGGCCAGTTTATGGGCAAGCTCACGCACCTTCGGCAGGTAGTCCGCACTGCCTGTGGCCATCATCGCCAGCGCATTCACCGGGCCGGCCCAATCCTCCCGCAGCGGCTCCCTTTCAAGCGCCTTGCAGGCGGCCGCGAAGATGCGTTTGGACTTGGGGCAGTTCCAGGGGGCTGTCTCGCTGTAAGTGCCGAGCACGGCCAGCTTCAGTTCAACTTCCTGAGTTTTTCCCGCACGGGAAATCGTCAGTTTCAGCGCCCCGCGGTTTGTTTCCTTCTCTGCATCCTGAATGGCCCTGGCGATGCTCTTGCGGGCATCGTCGTCAAAAAGCTTGCCGCCTGTCCCAAGAATGACGTCATCAACCTGCACCACTCCATCGGCCGGAGTTTTCGCGCCGACATGGGTCACAAATATCTGACGGCTGGCCAGCGTGGTGCGGCCCTGCAGGCTGTCGAGATAATTGGCGGGCCGCGTGTAGATCCATCCGCGCAGGCCGGTTGCACCTAGGTTGTAGGTCTGCTCGCGGTCCACCGCGCTGGTGTCCTGCGTGAGGTCAGGGGCGGTCTGGGGAGGTTCCTTGGCCAGGGAGCCGTGGGCCAGGAGCAGCAATGATGAAGCGAGAAGCAGGGCAGGGGATTTCATGCTGGGGAGGACGGAAGGTGGTTGGGGTGATTATTTCGGCTGCAGTGCCAGCATGGCCTTTCCGAAGGCATCGCCGAGCAGGAAATAGGTCTCGCCATTTTTGAATTCGTGATAACCCTCGCCGGTCGGCGACTCCTGTTCGGTGCGCACGAAATCATGCGTCTCCACGAATTTCACAGTGCCTGAAAACTCAGGCCGCTGCGCCACCGCCTTCTGCGCCTTGCGAATGGTCACCGCGGCGACCTCCTTGCAATCGGCGCCCCAGGGTCCGGTGAATTCGCCGATCACGACCGGCAGCTTTGGAGACTTCAAATCTTTGCGCACATCATTGATCAGATTGGTCAGGTTTTTCTCATATTCCGGAGTTCCTTTGTCAGGGCTGCAGAAATCATTCCATCCATGCCACCAGACGAATCCGGCCAGTTCGTATCCCTGCCCGGCGTAGTCGGGAAACTGTCCCTTCAGGTCACCAAGGACCTTTTTCACCGTGGCGATCATCTCGGTGTAAAACGGCCCCACGGTCCCGCCGGAACTCGGCGGCCGGAAGTCCTTGTAGAGATCCCGGCCACCCCAGGCGGTTTTGATGATGAGCACCTGCTGGTTGTATTTGTCACCCACCAGGTGACCGAACTGCATTTCCGGGCCGAACCACATCCGGCTGCCCAGATTCCAGCCATATCCAAATTCCAGACGGCCATGGCGGTTGCCAAACTCATTCACATCCCAGACCCAAACGTCCTCACGCGCTTCCGCCCACTCCCCCTTAGCGTTCACCCAGGTCTTGAGCAGCGGGGCCTTCACTTGATCCTTGAGCATGCTCGCAAGCGTGCCGGGCTTTTCCACCTTCATTTCCTCAAGGCTGGAAACAATCCCCTGGCCCTGCATGTTTGATTGCCCGGCGAGGATGAAGACCTTCAGTGGCGTTGCATGGGCGGTAAATGCGGACGCGACAAGGGCGAGCGAGGTGAGGAAGAGTGATTGGGTTTTCATAAAATAAGGACGAGAGCCCATGGAACCCGTTAAGCTCAGGAAATCAAGCCTGTTCCCCGCGCATTACGCTTCTCTTCCTCGGAATTTACAAGTCGTGGGCAAATCTTTTGATGCCTCATCTAACTTCTACGAACGCTTGCGGGAACGCAGCATGCGGCGATGGCTGTAGCCAAATTGAATTCTCCCTCCACGCATGTCTGATCCCACGAACCCGACTCCCCCTCATGCTGGCTGGCGATTGGAATGCACGTATGCCGCGCTGCCTTCGCTGTTGCATGCATCGTCCCGCCCTGTGCCGGTGGCCGGGCCGAAGATGGTAATTTTCAACCACGCACTGGCGCGAACCCTTGGCTTGGATCCAACGGAATTAAGCCGGGCGGAGCATGCCGCCATTTTTGCCGGCAACGATTTGATGGAAGGATCACAGCCGCTGGCGCAGGCCTATGCGGGGCACCAGTATGGGCATTTCACACCACTGGGGGATGGCCGGGCGATTTTGCTGGGCGAACAAATCACGCCGACTGGTGAACGTTTTGATATTCAGCTCAAAGGTTCCGGGCCCACACGTTTTTCAAGGCGCGGAGATGGCCGGGCCGCACTGGGACCCATGCTGCGGGAGTATCTCATCAGTGAAGCCATGTACGCGCTCGGCATTCCCACCACGCGAAGTCTCGCGGTGGTGACGACGGGTGAGCTGGTGTATCGGCAGTCTCCGTTGCCGGGCGCAGTGTTGACGCGCGTGGCGGCCAGCCATATTCGGGTGGGCACGTTTGAATGGGTGGCGGCGCATCAGGATATGGCTGCCCTCCAGGCATTGGCCGATTATACCATTCAACGGCATTATCCAGAGCTGGCGACAGCTGAGCAACCTTACCTCTCCCTGCTTAACGCCGTCATCGAACGCCAGGCGCGTTTGATTGCCCAATGGATGAACGTCGGCTTCATCCATGGCGTAATGAATACGGACAACATGGCGCTGAGCGGAGAGACGATCGACTACGGCCCCTGTGCTTTCATGGACACCTATGATCCCGCCACGAAGTTCAGCTCCATCGATCAGCACGGACGTTACGCCTACGCAAACCAAGCCCCCATCGCCCAGTGGAACGTGACCCGATTCGCAGAGACGTTGCTCCCGTTGCTGCATGAAGAGGAACCCCGCGCCATTGAAATGGCAAATGAGGCCATCCATCAATTTCCTGATCGCTTCAAATGGCACTGGCTCGCGGGCATGAGGAGGAAGCTGGGTTTATCCAACGAGGAATCGGAGGACGCTGCCCTTGCCGAGGAACTGCTCCAGTGGATGCACGACAATCAAGCTGATTTCACCAACACGTTCCGCGCGTTAAGTCAGGAGAAACTCAAGGATGCAAACCTGCCAGAGAACGAAGCCTTCCGATCCTGGCACGAGCGTTGGTTGGCCCGTCGCAATCGACAAACGTTATCCATGGACGAATCCCGGACACTCATGCGCGCCGCCAATCCGTCTGTCATTCCGCGCAATCACAAGGTGGAGGAAGCGTTGGAAGACGCCGTGGAGCGCAATGACCTTGTGGTGCTGGAGCGGTTTTTATCGGTGCTGCAGCGTCCCTACGATTATACCATCGATCAGTCAGAGTTCCAGATGCCGCCCCCCGCGGGGTCCTGTGGCTACGAGACATTCTGTGGGACGTAGTCGCTATTTTTTCAGCTGCATCTTCACCGGCATAAATATCAGGAAGCTGGTGCCGAGAATGCCCATGATCAGACCATAAACCGCACGTCTACTGCCAAAACTGGGATTGGCCAGCGCTCTGCGCTTACGGATATCAGCAATGGCAGCGACGGAACAAAACAAAGCCCTGCATGCCCTGCTGCCATCACAATGCGGTCTGTGGCACCCCACCTTTTGCCAGCATGGTGAATCTGGCAGACTCCGAGTGAACCCCGGGAGGTTGTCCGTTTTTTTAAAGACAGTAATGGTTCACATCGAGGCTGCGCTGATGCCAGCAACATGGGTAATTTCACGATTTGAATTTGGCATTATTTGCCACCCAAAAACCGCTGCTGAGTCGCCACCGGCAGGCCGCTGGTGGGGAGCCACGCGGTAGCACCTGCAGGGTCTTTTCTCATGTAGGATTCCGCTGTCATCGTTAGAACATCCTGACGCCGTTTGGCGTCGCTGATGGTATTGGCCCAGGCAATCGAGGAAACCGGATCCTCCCAACGATAGCTGTAAACCAAACCGCCGATGGCATAGTCACGATTGTCCGAGGGAGGCATGGCAGCGACACGCTGACTGGCGGCGAGGGGATCCGTCTTGGCCCAGCCGGCGAAGGCCGGACCGTAGGAGGCGCTTTGGTTGCCGCCGAGGGAGTCCAACCATTGCACGGTGGCGGGGCCATTGCGCCCGCCCCATTCCGAACTGACCGCATAGACTACACTCTCACCATTTTTCCCACCCGCCATCTTCGTTGCCCATTCGGCCGCCGCTGCGGGATTTTCGCGCGCCTGGGCCCGGGCGACTTCATAAAGTGCATGGCCCCTGAGGTCCCCGTCAGGCAGGCTGGTGGCCCATGCGGCGGCGGCGGCGGGCCCGCCCGACTGCAACATTTTTTCCGTGATGATACTCATCATCTGCTTGGCTCTGGGATCCCCCGCCGCACCCAGTCCCATGACGAAATTTGTGGCCATGGCGGGATCCGCGATCGCCAGACCATGAACGTAGGCCTCCTTGAGTTGTTCGCGCGTTGGTGGTTTGTCAGCCTTGGGATCCAGGGATTCATACCAGGCTTTGGCCCCGGCTGGATCGGCGGTGACCCAGCCCGCCAGTGCCGGGCCCATGTCCCGCTGGGGAGTGTCGACACCATGAAGCACGGCCTCCAGTCCGGCGACTTTGCCCCAGGCGAAATGGAAATCCCGGAAGGCTGGATCATCCGGGTCGAGGCCGGCGATTTGTTCGCGAATCTCCAGCGCGTTCTCCGCCGTGAGTCCGGCGAGCAGCTTTGCAAAAATTTCGCGGCGCGTGAGTGGATCCGTTGCCTCGCGGAATTGCTTTCCAAGGGTGGCGATGCTCTCGGATGTCAGCGCCGCGGGTCTGGCGGATTTGCCTTCTGAGCCCGCTTCCCCTGCTTTGTCAGCCGATCCTTTGCGATGGCCTGAAGTGCCGGAAGCAAGGGCTGTTTCCGAGGCGATCGACACGTTGCCTGCCCTGCCGCTCTCGGCCTGTCCAGCGGGCTTCAAGATCCAGCCCAGGCCGAAGGCGCTCGCAGTCACAGTGATCCAAAGGGCAGTGGTGATGTGTTGCTTTTTCATGGCGATCCGGGAAGGAAGATTCTTTGAGTCGGGTTTGCTTCGGAAATAGGTTCCGTCCCCTGGAAGTATCAGCGAATGGGGGGAAAGAACCGAAGGAATACTTTCACGGGATCAGGGGTGTCCGGCATCGCTCCTGCTTGCGGACCTGGATTGATAAGGAGGCTTCAAGCCGCCTTATGGTTGACTTAGGCGGTGCGCGCCATGAGGCCCTTGCCTGGGTGCATCCAATGCGTATTGAGCAGACAGAGGCATCGCGCCTCTCAAGGAGGTGCCGTGACAACAAGTGGCACCTCACAGAACGTGAGCGCGGCGATTCCGTTGGTGCCATTGAGCAGCGTTTCCTGTTTCCATGCGACCTCTTTCAAATAGGTGATCCTGGTCGCCGTCGATGCCTCTTTCAATTTCAGCGTGAGCAGATTGCCAGCCACACTTCCGGAGGCGACCTTGTCCTTTTCGCCGTCCAGGTAGAATTGTCCGGCCAGCGTGTCGGACCAGACGACGGGTTGATCGAATTCGAGAGTGATCGAGTCCTTCGCCGCTGCGGAGAAAGATGCGGATTTCAAATTCGGCGGGGTGATGGACTGCTTTGGCTTGCTGCCGTAGAAATCGCGTTCGATCAACGGCTGGATGAAATTGGCAAACTGCGCCCAGCCAATGAGTGGGAAGTGACAACCGCCGGGCGGGACGATGCCGAGCGTGGACATGATGCTCATGTTCGAAAACAGCTGCGGCAGCGTGCGCTGTTTCTCGCGCAACATATCTCCCGATCCCTTGCGCCCACCCATGCTGCAGGAGTCCGGCCAGATTTGGAAAATGTAATAGTGCTGCACGTTTGGGAAATCCTGTTTCCAGCCTGCGGCCATTTCTACAAAGAGCGGCTGATACGTCTCCCAGCCATAACCGCCGGTGGGACCATCCGAGCCTTGGTCGTTCTCCCCCTGATGCCACAGGATCGCGCGGATGCCATGGGTGAGCTTCGCCTGCTGCACGCGCCAGAGCATTCTACCATAAATGGTCGTGAGGTCGGTTGGATTCGCGGCATCGCGCTGATGCTGATCGATGCGGGTTCCTCCGGCGGCGGCATTGATGATGAAAATGGGCATTTTCTGACTCTCGAGCAGTTGCTTCGCCAGTTCCATGCCCCACCAACCCAGTTCGGCCTTCTCGCCTTTCTCGGCTTTCCAAACTGGGTTGCACCAGAGGTTGGATGGTTCCTGTTTGGCGTCGCCGGACGGTCGTCCATAGCTGCGGATCCAGTCGTTGATTTCCGGAGGGGATTTCTCGCCAGTGTCCGTGGCCAGAGCGTTGGACTGTCCATCAATGAGGTAGGCATCGCCGCAGACGAGGTTGCCCACGGTTTGCTGCACCTTCTCCTTGCCTCCTGCCTTCGTTCCGAACTCCACTTTGTATTTGATCAGGCCCGGCTTGAGCTTCGCCGAAAGGGCATAGGACAGGTCCGCGGCAGGCTTGGCAGTTTCGGTTTTGATGAGTTTGTCATTGGCGTAGAGCTTCAGAAAGACGGAATCAGCGGCATCAGTTAGAGTGCCGTTGTAGAAGAGCGTTCCCTCGTTTTTGTCGTCGCGGGCATAGAACTGGCCCTCCATCGGTTTCTCGTCCTTGTCCGGGGTGCGCGCCACCCAGGCATCGCTTTTCGGTTCCCGGACATTCATCGTCACGGTCTGGGTGGTTGGTTTTCCGCCATTGTGAATGGTGGCAGTGACGGTCAGTTTCCCGCTGTTCTGCGAACGCTTCAGGATGAGCTTATCAGCGGAAATTTCCTTGATGACGGCGATCGGTCCCGCGCTCCATTCCATCTGCAAATCGCCCGCCCCCTTCGCCTGCATGGCACTGCGATTGGTCACCTGCGGGACTATTTCAATGGTGTCCCGGCCATTCCATTCCGCAGGAGCCATGAGCGTGAACTCAGGCTCCGGAATTTCCTCCCTGACGGAAATGGCAATATCCTTCATTCGCACCTCGTTCGGATAGATGGCCTTGCATTGGAGCGTCACCGCTTTGTCGCCCGTCACACGCCCTGCATCGAAGGTATAGCTGAACCGATCCACGGCTGCAATGGTCTGTTGGTCACCGCTTTTTAAAATCCAATAAATTTTCTGCGCGCCACCAGCCTGCGCGGTGAAGGTCGCGCTTTTCCCTTCCAGCACCGTGGCTGATTCGGGCGAAACGGCAAAGGTGTCGCCTGCCTGCATGATCGGTCCCACCAGTGTTTGTTGCGCTTTTTGATTCTCATGCTGCAGCCTGATCCAGTCGGCAGAGCGCACCACTTTGGAAATGCGCACCTCGTCGATGTCGCCAACGAAATCGTAATTGGCATACCATCCGCCGATGTAAAGACGCGCCGGAGTTTTGATGGCCAGCGGAGCGTCTTTTGTTTGGGAAACGTTGTTGAGTTCTCCGTTTACATAAATTTTTGAATCCCCCTTCACATAAGTGTGCATGACATGAATCCACTCACTGAGCGGCATCCGGCCCTCGCTGGAAACATCCGCGCCGGAAAAGTAACATTCCATCTTCACATGCGGCGGACTTTGGAAATGCATCACCACCTTGCCCTGCCCGTGCTCATTGCCCCAGGCGAGCGCCCGGCCATTGACCTGTTCCGGTCGCATCCACATCTCACTGCTGTGCGGACTCGAGCCCGTGGGGTAGTTCGCGATTTTCTCGCCGCCCGAAATCCCCTGCCTCCCCGCAAGATGCCGCGCCGTGCCGATCCGGCCCGTCGTCGCCGTCGTCCCCACATTCTCCGATTCCACGGACCCCACCTCATCCAGCACCTCGTCGCCCATGTGCCAGACGCTCAGGTAGCCGTTCGATTCATTGAAAACCGCCTTCCCATTCGATTCTCCCGCTGCATCCGCCTTGCCCCAATGCATTGCAATCTTCTGGCGGTCATTGCCCTTGATCTTCGGAAGGCGCACCCAGATGCTCGCTGCCCCTTGCGCGGCATCCCATTGCTCAATCTGGAAGGACAGCGGTTTGCCCTCAGAAGAAAATCGAAGATCGCTGCCGTCGTCCTTTGCTTGTTTGAAATCGAACCAGTCCTTATCCAATCTCACCAGAACGGGGAAATCCTGAACCTCCGCCGTCGCTGGCAGATTGGCGCCGTCCGGCGTGGTGAGCAGGTTCAGCGAGCCCGAATGCTTCCAACCCTCGTATTGCGCGAAGCCAGGTTGCAACAGTGCCAGCAGGCCGAGGGTGATCAACGTTGATGGTTTCATCTGGGAGGTTTTTAGTTATGCGATTCTGAATAAATTGGAAATGCCCTGCGCGAGCCGATGGAGCAAAGCCCATACTATCGGCGGGGAATGCTCAAGAGGATAAACCGCCTTTCCGCGTTTTTTCGAATTTCGTTTGGCGGACGAAATCCTGCGCAGGGAAATTTCCCTGAAGACGGCAACATTGAACCACTTGCGAAGTGGGGCCTTTGCAGGCATGCTGGCCCCATGAATTCTGCGGTCCAGCCCCACTTTCTTTCCGTCGAGGATTACCTGACAGAAGAGCAGCTTGGCGACATTAAGCATGACTACATCGCCGGGAAGGTCTATGCCATGGAGGGTGCGAGCCGTGGACACAATCGCCTATCCGGAAGGCTCGTTTCCAAGCTGGAAGCGCATTTGGGCTCCGGGCCATGCACCCCATTTATTGGGGATATGAAAGTGCGCCTGCAGGTCAGGCAGGGGGAGGTATTTTACTATCCTGACGTCGTCGTCACCTGCGACCCCAAGGACACTGAGGAGTATTTCCTGCGCTTTCCCAAACTGATCATTGAAGTCCTGTCAGAAAGTACGGAGCGACTCGATCGTGGTGAGAAAATGCAGAACTACCTCAGCCTGGCCTCGCTTGAGGAATACGTCCTCGTGGCCCAGGATCAGCCGGAAATCACCATCCACCGCCGTCGTAACAACTGGTCGCCGGAAATCATCCGCGGATGGGAGGCGGTCTTCCAACTGGAGTCTGTGAATCTCCAAATGACGCTGGCCGCCCTCTACGAGAACGTTCTGGTCAGGGAGTGAGGCCGGTGCGGAACGCCGACCTTTCCTGCCTCCAGGCAGCGTGGCAAAAGGATTTACTTCAGTTCCCGGATGTAGAAATTGGCGAGTTGCCGCGGGGCCGCAGGGCTTGAGAGGATGAGCGACCAGACGCGCACCGTGGCGAGGTCCTTTCCCGAAATTTCGGTTTGAGGATTCGTGCCGAGCCAGATTTTGCCCGAACCATTCTTTCGGGTGAGCGACAGACGATGCCAGCCATCGCGTTTGGTCGGATCGGGGAGCGTTTTGAGCAAATCGATCTCCACCGTTTGGCCGTTGGCGTCCTGAAGGGTGAGGGTGGGGGGTGTTTTCTCGCCGCTGCCGTTGCCTGCATTCCAGTCGAGAGTGAGTTCGAACGACTCATGGGGAAGCGGTAGGGTGAGCTTGTCCTCAGGGTTCGGATCCTTCGGGGCGGACAGCACCCAGTCGGTGGCTTTCCATTGGGTTTTGCCCTCCAGACTTGCGGTGAATCCGCGCAGATCCAGGCCGTTGTAGAGGCTTTTCCATCCAAGGTCCTCGGGCGCGGAATCCGCTTCGGGGGCACCGCTGGGAGGGAGTTCCTTGAGGCGGAGGTTTTTCCATTCGGTGGGGGAGCCTTCACTTTCCAGGCCGAGAAAACCTTTTTTCCAGAGACAGTTATCGCCGCCCGAGACTTCCTTGCCGTTGACCGAGAGGCGGAGTTTGCCCTGATTGGCCTCGATGCGGTAATGGTTCCACTCGGGCGCGGACTTGCTGCGTTCCTCGATGGGGAAACAGCGCTGACCGTTGCCCTTGTAGATGGGTTGCATGCTCGATCCGTGGATTGGAAACACGTCGCCATGCGTGGTGTAAAATTTGTTTTTGCCCTCGGGATTGTAACCATTGTCGAGCACCTGGACCTCGATGGCCCGAAGGAATGGAACACCAGGTGCGGCCACCGGCGAGGCCCAGACGAAAATCCCCGCATTGCCGCCCTCCTTCAGGTGCCGCCAATCGAGTTCGAAAATGAAATTCTCATACTGCCGCGGCAACCGCAGCGCACCGGTCGGAGTGCCCGTGCATTTGATCACCCCATCCTCGGCCTTCCAGGTCTCCGGCGCGCAGTTCACGTTTACCCAGTTGGAAAGATCCTTGTCGTTGAAAAGCGAGACCCAGCCATCCTCCTCTGCGGCGCGAAGGGACGGTTGCAACAGGAAGAGGCAGGCGAGGAGGGAGGGAGCTGGTTTCATGATTGAATTCAAACTATGAAATACCGGGCCGACAGGCAAGGGACAAAAGACGGGGGATCGCGATGCCCGTCATGCCGGTGAGTCTTTAAACGCCGCATGGACACAGCGAATTGGGAATTGAACCATGGTTTCAACTCGATTAGAATTCGGCCATGATTTCAACCTCAGATTTCGAGCAAGGTCAGCAATTCGCCCATCCTTCCCAAGGACTCAGCAAGGTGGAACCCTGTAAAATTTCTTCCGCTGAGTCCATGTCGAATCGCGCGCCTGAAAAAGCGCAAGAATACGTAAATGTCCGACCTCAACTCCAGCACTCCCCTCGCAGGGAAAATGTTGTCATGCGTTTTTTCCTGAACCGTTCTCCTGACCCCTTCTCGCCTCACCGGAGACATCCCCAGGCCACTTCGTCTCCAACTGTCCGTGCTGCGTGGAATGATCTTGCAGCCAGCCACCCCTACTTGAGCAGCTGCACTCAGTTTATAAATCCAAACCCCACTGCCTAACCGCTAAGCAGCATGTTAGGTGTCGCTACCGCATCGTGAAATGAAAGTCGGCAAATACACCTTTGAACCGATTCCCGCTCTCATCGGATTGTCTATTGCTGCACTCATCGCTTGGGGCATCCACTACTTTACTGGTTTCAGCTTTGGGGCATCGCTCGCCATCGCAGTTGTTTCCATGCTCATCAACGGCATTGTCGCCGAGGCCGAGGACAACGCACCCGGCGGCTTCAACAATCCGTTGCCAAGCGACAAAGAAAAAACACCGCCGAACGATGCTAAACCCTGACAACCTGCGCCATGAACTCTCCGCGACGCTTCTAGACACTACTTGCGATGACCGCCATGAATGAGTTGAAGCGCGAAGACATTGTTGGCCAAACGATCAAACGCATCCACGCGAGGGCGCACACTCGTGATAGCCTCGATTTCACCGAAACATACTACACGCTCACAACCGGCGTCGTTTTCTTTATGCCCTTGGCTATCAGCCCATTTGTCGCCAGCCGTCGTCCCTGGAACGCTTGGCGTCTTAGAGGATCAGTCATCGACCGGTGCACTGGCTCACCGATAGCTAGGGTCCTGGCGATTCAGGAGCAAGACGGTTTCATCGATCCTGAATCGCTTCTAGTTGAGTTCGAATCAGGTGACTGTCTCTCCGACACTTGGGTTGCTCCGCACGGCGTGGGTATGACGGGTCTCCGATGTTATCATCCGGGCAAACTTGATCTTTCGCGCTACCGTGACTATTGGACATTGGATCGCGAGGCCGACGCATCGGCATGAAACCCGCCGACGGCAACTTCCAGAGCGAAGTCATCTTCTCCCTCGTCTAGCACCCCTCAGTTTATAAATCCTAACGCTGCCTTACCACCATGAGCGACAAACAAGAGTTCAATTGGATAGCATTCTGCATCCACTTTGTTTTGGGATTGATCTTCGGTGCGATCGTCGGGTTCTTCGTATGGATCAAGACCCCCTACACCGAATCTGGGTGGGCGGGTTTTTGCTATATCGGAGTGGGTGGGCTTATCTTCGGCCTGCTCGCGGCATTCATCGGCGATGACTTTTGGCACAGATTGGGAGAATTCATTGGCAAGAGGTAACGGTTGTGACTTCGCGGGAAGCGCAAAAAGGTGCGGTGGCGTTTCTGATGACCCCTTGTTAGGGCACCTTGGAACGCCCGATGAGAATGATGTCCCACAATGCCTGAAAATCTCTGATGGCCTTCAAACGCTTGTTTTACGGGTTGTGGATTTTTCGGGTGGCCGAAACAAGCTTGTTTTGGTCACTGGGAAAACTTGGGGCGACCAAAACAAGCTTGTTTTGGTCGTTTGGGAATATTCAGCGGGTAAAACAGCCTTGTTTTGGCCACCTGAGAAACTTGAGGTGACTAAAACAAGCTTGTTTTGTGGGGTGGGGAAATGACGGATAGCCTTCCGAGGCTTGTTTTGTGGGAAAGAGGTCGAGACGAGAATCTTGACAACTTGCTCTCCGTTCCAAACTACCCCCAGGGCTTGTGGTGCCGGTATAGGAAAAGGAGAAGCGTGAGAAAACTGACATTGCGGTCCATCAAGGTAGGGTGATCGGACCGCGCTGAGCGGTCGCCTAGAAATTTCTGGCACGTTGGACTGGTCGGGAGGCGGTGTTTTTGGCTGCTGAGGGTCGGTGGTTTTTTCCAGCCTGGGTCGGGGCAGGCTGGTGGGCGGGCGTCGTGGCGGGGATTGGCCGTGTGTTTGATTTCACTGGCCGCCCCCCAATGGGTCATCTTTCAAATTGCATTCCCACGCGGCTCCCGCCAAGCTCTGAATCCATTATGACAACCATCCAAGACCAACTGCTGGCCGACATGAAAGAGGCCATGAAATCCAAGGACCAGATCGCGCTCGGCGCCATCCGGGGCCTGAAAACCGCCTTTATGAACGTTTGCGTCGAGAAGGGCCTGGGGCCGCAGGGGGTGCTGCCGGAGGGCGAGGCCATCGCGGTGGTCCGAAAGCAAATTAAACAACGCCAGGACTCCGTGGAGAGTTTCACCACAGGGGGACGCCCGGAATTGGCGGAGAAGGAAACGGCGGAAATTGCCGTGCTGGAAAAATACCTTCCCGCCGCCCTGAGCGCCGCCGAGGTGGATGCGCTCGTGGCCGCCGTGATTCAGGAGGTCGGCGCCACCAGCAAAAAGGAAATGGGTGCGGTGATGAAACTGCTCAATGAGCGCGCTGCCGGACGCATCGATGGCAAAACGCTCAGTTCAGCGGTCAATGCCAAGCTTGGCTAAAGCCTCATCTCTTTCCCCTATTTCCTTCCACTGACCACCACCGCCATCATTGTCGCCGCCGGAGGCTCCCGACGCATGGGAGCCGACAAACTGCTCATGCCTCTGAATGGCGAACCCCTGCTGCAGCGGACCCTGCGGGCGTTTGCGGAGTGCAATGAAATTGGGGAAATTTTGCTCATCGCCCCGCCGGAGCGGGCAGCGCAACTCACGCTGCCCGGGCATTGCCGTGTGATTGGTGGGGGAGCGGAGCGCCGGGATTCGGTCTGGGCGGGATTGCAGGCGGCCGCCTTTCCCTACGTGGCGGTGCACGACGGGGCCCGGCCCCTTATCACCCCGGAAACCATCAAACGAACCATCGCTGCGGCGAGGGAACACGGGGCCGCCGCCCTGGCCCGACCCGTGACCGAAACGCTGAAACGCGCCACCGCCGACCTCATTGTCACGCCGGAAATACTTGACCGCGCCCACCTTTGGAGCATGGAAACTCCGCAAGTTGCCGAGCGCCCACGTCTCGTCGCGGCTTACGAAATCATCCTGCGCGAGCAACTGCTCGTGACGGATGAGGTTTCCGCCCTCCAGCGCGCCGGTATGGCCGTGCAGTTGGTGGAAAGTTTCACCCCAAATCCCAAAATCACCTTCCCCGCCGATCTCCGACTGGCCGAACTCCTCCTGCTGCCCCCCCCATGAAACCCCAAGTCTTGAAACTCGAAAACGGCGTCCCCATCGCCATGATGGAAATGCCCGGCATGGAAAGCGTCTCCGTGGGCATCTTTGTGGACATTGGCGCCCGGCACGATCCCGGTGCCCAGAGTGGTCTGGCCCATTTCGCCGAGCATCTTTTCTTCAAGGGAACCTCTACGCGGAGCGCCCGCCAGTTGAGTCTGGCCACCGAGACACTCGGCGGCAGTGCGGACGCCTTCACCAGCGAGGAGCATTCCTGTTTCTATTTGCGCGGCCCGGCCGAGGAGTTCGCCCATTTTTCGGAAGTGCTGCTGGACATGTTTATCAACTCCACCTTTCCCGCCGAGGAAATTGAGCGCGAGCGCGAGGTGATCAGCGAGGAGATTTCCATGTATCAGGAGCAGCCCGCGAGCCGCGCGGAGGACCTGCTCAGCATGGTCATGTGGCCGAAGCACCCGCTGGGACGGCCGATTTCCGGCGATGAAAAAAGCCTGCGCCGCATCAGCCGCCAGCATCTGATCAATCACACCAAGACCCACTACGGTCAGAAAAATATCGTGATGGCCGTGGCCGGAAATATCCAGCCGGACGTCGTCGTAAAGACGCTCAACACCCTGTATGGCAAGCGGCTCAGCTCGGGCCGCCGCCCGGCCCTGCGCCCAAATCCCCGCCGGAGTTTCGCCCGTGGGCCGCAAGTCCAGGTGGAAAACCGCGCGATTGAGCAGACGCAGATTGCGCTCGCCTGCCACACTCCGGGGCGGGACAAACTGCCCTCGCTCGAAGTCATGCGCCTGCTCAGCGTCGTGGCCGGAGAGAATACCAGCAGTCGGCTTTGGAATGAGCTGCGTGAGAAACGCGGCTGGTGCTATCAGATCGACACCGATCCCAATGTTCTGAGCGATACGGGGCTCTTCCAAGTGTTCGCCGGGGTGGATCCCGCCAATACCCACAAGGCCCTGCAGCTCATCTGGAAGGAACTGCGACGTCTCGCGGAGAAGCCCATTCCCAAATCTGAATTGGACCGGGCCATTTCCTACTCCATCGGCAGCACCCGCATGGGGCTGGAAAGCACGGCCAATGCCATGCTGTGGATTGGCGAGTCCCTGCTGTTTCATCGCGAGGTTATTGACTCCGGCACGGCCCAGGAACGGCTGCGCAAGGTGACGGCCGCGCAGATCCAGGAACTGGCGGCCGAAATCTTCACCCTCGCCAACTGCGGCCTGGCGGTCGTCGGGCCGGATGCCGCGCAGGCGGACTTGCAGAAAGCCCTCAAGGAGGCATAATCCCGCCCATTCTCATCAATCACCCAAATCCCACCCCATGAAACGTCATTTCCTCCAGCTCCTCGCCGCCCTGGTTCCCAGTTTCGCCCTCGCGCAAAACCCCACGGTCGAAATCAAAACCAACCAAGGCACGATCACCGTCGAACTCTTCAAGGACAAGGCCCCGGTCTCCGTGGAAAATTTCCTGAAGTATGTCGATAAGAAATTTTACGATGGCACCGTCTTCCATCGCGTCATGTCCACGTTCATGATTCAAGGCGGTGGTTTCGCCAAAAAGGATGACGGCAAACATGAGCAAAAAGAGGTCAACGCCCCCATCAAAAATGAAGCCGACAACGGGCTGAAAAATGATCGCGGCACGCTGGCCATGGCCCGCACCAATGCCCCGGACAGCGCCACCTCCCAGTTCTTCATCAACGTGGTGGACAACGCCGGACTCAACAAACCACGCCCCGATGGCGCAGGCTACGCCGTCTTCGGCAAGGTCACGGCCGGACTCGAAGTCGTGGATAAAATCAAGGCCGTCCCCGTCGCCACCAAACCCCTCATGGCCCGCGGCGGCGACGGTGCCCTGCACGAGGCCCCCATGCAGAACGTTCCGGTGACGGATGTGGTCATTGAAAGCATCACCCTGAAGGCAGCCGCCAAAGCTCCGACGCAATAGTCCGCGCCCAGCGCACCCCATTCTTGACGGGAGGAGCGAGGCAGAGATAACCCTGCCCGTCCTCCCGTCCTTTTTTCGCTCCCTGTTCCCCTCCTCTTCGCCCCATGCCCATGCGTGTCTCCCTCAACTGGCTCTCGGACCACCTCGACCTCACCCAGCACTCGACCCAGCAGCTGGCGGATCTGCTGACGTTTGCCGGCATTGAAGTCGAGGGCATTGAGACGCGGGGCGTGTGCAGTGATATGATTGTGGTCGCGCAGGTGAGTTCGTTTGAGCCCCATCCGAATGCGGATCGCCTGCGTCTTTGCCAGGTGGATGACGGCAGCGGGCAGCCCCGCCAGATTGTTTGCGGTGCGAAAAATTTCGTGGCTGGCGACAAGGTGCCGCTCGCGCTGCCTGGTGCGGTGATGCCGGGAAATTTTGAAATCAAGGAAAGCAAACTGCGCGGCGTGCTCAGCCAGGGCATGATGTGCAGCGGCCGGGAACTGGGCCTGAGCCAGGACCACGAAGGCCTGCTGATTCTCGATCCCGCCACACCGGTGGGGAAGGCTCTGCATGAGGTGCTGGATACCGACACCATTTTCGAATTGGAAATCACCCCGAATCGTCCGGATTGCCTCAGCCACCTGGGCGTGGCCCGGGAGCTTTCCGCGCTGGCCGGTCTGGCATTGAAGGACGCGAATCCCGGAAAGCACACGGGAACGATGCAGGCCGCAATGGCCCAGGAAATTCAGGTGACTGCGTCCGAACGTTGTCCATTTTACACGCTGCGAAAAATCGACGGCGTGAAGGTGGGGCCAAGTCCGGAGTGGTTGCTGAAGAAGCTCCAAAGCATCGGCCTGCGCCCGATCAACAACGTCGTGGACATCACAAATTTCGTGCTCATGGAACTGGGGCAGCCGCTGCATGCCTTTGATGCCGCGAAGGTGACCGGCGGATTGCAAATCCGTCTTGCCGCTGATGGCGAAAAATTCGCAGCACTCGATGGCAAGGATTACGCACTGCTGCCAACCGATCTTGTCATAGCGGATCCCACGCAGGCGCTGGCGCTGGCCGGTGTCATGGGAGGAGCCAGCAGTGGGGTTTCAGATGCCACGACCTCGATCCTTCTGGAGAGTGCCTATTTCACACCGACGCATGTCCGCTCCACCTCACGGAGGCTTGGACTGATGTCGGATTCCAGCTACCGCTTCGAACGCGGCGTCGATCCCCAGGGAGTCCTGCCGGCCAGCGAACTGGCCACCCGCCTCATTTTGGAAATTTGCGGAGGCACGGCAGAAAAGGTAACGCTCACCGCTGGCGCCGCCCCCCGGCTCACCGACGAGATTGCCCTCGACATTGATCGCGCGAACACCCTGCTTGGTTCCAACCTTTCCAGCGAGGAAATTTCGCAACTCCTCAGCCGCCTCGGACTTCAAGCGAAGGGAAACAACTTCATCGTCCCCAGCTACCGCGCCGACCTGCAACGCCCGGTCGATCTTGTTGAGGAAATCGCGCGCGTGCATGGCATCCAAAACATTCCCGGCACCCGCACGGCCTGGTTTGCGGATGAATCGCCGGCTGATCTGGCCTATGATTTCCTGCACGCCAGAAAAGTGGCGCTCGTCGGGCTTGGCTTCCACGAAGCGCAGACGATCAAGCTCATTTCAGCCGGCCAACTGGCGCAGTCGCTGGGCACCAATCTTGGTCCGCAGCCGCCGGTGCCGTTGAAAAATCCCCTCAGCGATGACCACACCCAAATGCGCCCAAGCCTGATCCCAGGCCTGCTCGCGAGTGCCGCGCACAATTTCCGCCAGAGCACCAACACCCTCCGTCTCTTCGAGGCCGGCACGGTCTTCACGCAGGGCAAACGTTCGGAGCCGGATGAAAAAATCAATCTGGCAATACTGCTGAGCGGACCGGTGCAGGAACCCACCTGGGCCGATCCCGCCGCCCGTCCTGCGGACCTCTATGATCTGCGCGCCGCCATCAATGCCCTCGCTCCCGGTGCCACGCTCAAGATAAAACCCGCCAAGACCACGACCTGGTTGCTGTCAGGACAAATTTTACTCAATGGCAAACCGGTCGGTCTGCTCGCGCAACTGCGCCCCGGTCAGGTTCGCGAAATGGATGGCCGCCACCCGATTTTCATCGCCGAAATTAACGTGGACCAACTGGAAAAGGCCACCGCGCACGAAGTGAAGTTCTCCGGCCTGCCGAAATTCCCCGGCACCACCCGCGACGTGGCGCTTGGAGTCGCCAATGGAATCACCCACGGGCAGTTTGAAGATTTCTTCGCGGCGCAAAAATCCACGGAGCCGCTGCTGGAATCGGTGACCCTTTTCGACCTCTATACGGGTGCCAACGTCGCCCCCGGCACCAAGTCCATGGCCTTCCGCCTCAGTTACCGGGACTCTGGCAAGACGCTCGAAAGCTCCGTCGTCGATGCCGCGCACACCCGCATCCTGGCGGCCCTGCAAAAGGCCCTGGCCGTGCAAGTGAGGTAATTGGGGCTAGGCCGACTTCGGATGGATGGCTTGTTTGGATGGCTTGCGACGCTGCCACCAGCGGACCAGTCGATGCCATCGCTGCCGGCGGCAGGCTTTTCCAAATGAGGCATGCGAGGATTGGAGTTTTGCATCCACGGCTATATCCCCGAACTCAATCTGTAGGGCGAGGAGCTGGCGAGCGGTGTGTTCCTGGGAGAAATTTTCCCTGGCGTGAACCAGACCAGCTTCGCCGAAGGTTTTGGCCATTTCAGGACTTTCCAGCAGCCGCGCCAGCAGGCTGGCAAAGATTTCCGGCTGGCGTTCCTCGCAGAGCAAACCGGTTTTTCCATGAAGCACCATTTCCGGCACACCGGCCACCCTGGTCGAGACGCAGGGCAGAGCGGTGGCCATCGCTTCCATGAGCACGGTCGGGAGGTTGTCCTTGCCGCCATCGCGCTCGGTGACGCAGGGCAGGGCGAAGATGCTGGCGCGGGCGAGTTGTTCGAGGATCTGAGGCTGGGATTGGGCGCCCAGCAGGCGGACCGTTTCTCCAAGACCCGCAGCCTGGATTAGCGCGCTGAGTTCAGCCTCCAGCGGGCCGTCCCCCGCGATGGCGCACTGGAAATGTTTGCCTTCCTTTCGCAACACGGCACAGGCGCGGATCAGGTCGTCGAATCCCTTTTTTTCAATCAAGCGGCCGACGCTGTAGATGAGCGGCGGCTGGATTTTCGGTCTGCCGACCGTCTGCTGCGTGATCGCGGCGAGGTCCAGGCCATTGTAAACCCGGTGAACTTTCGCCGCCCGGGCGGGAAATTTTTCGCGCAGCCAGTCTGCGGTGAAATCACTGACGGTCGCCACGTAGGCGGAATCCCTGAGCATGTGGTCCAGCGTCACGGGCAATCCGGGATCGACGAACATGTCGTTGGCATGGCCGGTGAATCCATAGGTGTGCTGGTAGAATTGGCCAAGCCACCAGCACGTCCGCGCGGCCAGTCCGGCGAAATGGGCATGGGCATGACGGACACCCGCCGACTGCATTTTCCATCCAATGTAGGCCGCCTCATAGACGCGGGCCTTGTCCGGGGCGTCTCCCCATTCCCGCAAGGTCAGCACCACGGATTGCGGGAGTTGCCGCGCGTCCTTGAGTTGTTGGATCGTCGCCACCAGTTCATCTTGCGGAGGCAGGAAATGCACACGTTCCAGCAGGTCAGTCGGGAAATGCTGAACGGCTTCGTCCCGCACATCGTGAATGGAAAAAAGCAGCGGGCGCAGTCCCTGGCGCTCCAGTTCCAGAATCTCCCGGACACAGAACGTCTGGGTAAACGAGGGAAAGCGTTCGAAAACGTAGGCGAGATGATTCATGGCGGGAGGCTCCAGCCGCGTCTCAGCGTCCTCGCAGCCGGAAGGGAGTGCCGCAATACATGCAGTTAAACCGGCCCCGGGTAATGATGGAGAACACCGTGGAGGCGCGGTGGTTTAGAAACCCATATTTATTGGCCCGGGGATGTTTTCGGCAGCTTTTCTCGTAGAGGGGAGTGCCGTGGCAGAGAGGGCAGAGCAAGGCCAGCCCGTTGGTGTAGCGCGCAATTTGGAATATAATGAAAGTCACCAGCGAGACCAACGCAAACTCCATCCACTGTCTCTCCTCGGTCTGCTGGTATCTGTAAGTGCAATAAATCAATCCAACAATTCCAGCCCAGCAAAACAAGTTGTAGACCACACCCAACAGCAACCTGCCGATACGGTGAAAAGGACGCGGTTTCTGACTCAACTCCCAATTGCCTGCCCGGCCGGCGAGTCGTTCGTAGTATTCATTTTCCTCTTCTTCGTCTTGATCCACGGTGGAGGGGGTGCCATTTTTTTCCTGACGGTGTAAAGATTCTGGTCGCATATCGGGGGTATGATACATTGATCAGGGTTTTGAACAGCGCCACAGAAAATAAATGCGGAGTGAGGCACTGCAAATCTTTAGATTTATTTTTTCAGTCCACTAGACTCCCCGCCCAATGCTGGAAATTACGCAACTTGTTCTTCCGATCACCCACACCCCTGAAATGCTCCGGCCTGCGGTGGTTCAGGCGCTGGGGATCGTGGAGGGGGCGCTGCTGGGGATGGAGGTGCGGCAGCGGGCGATCGATGCGCGCAAGAAGAGCGCGGTCAGTTTTGTCTATACGATTGAGGTCAGCGTGGTGGATGAGGAGGCGGTCATCCAGGGGCATCAGCGAAATTTGTGTCAGGTCCGGCCTGCTCCGGACCGGAATTATGGAGCGCTGCAGGTCCTAAAATCGCCCCCGGCCGCTCCGGACCTGCGGCCGGTGATCATTGGCACCGGGCCCTGCGGATTGTTCTGCGGGTTGTTGCTGGCGCGTGCAGGATGGCGGCCGATTCTGATCGAGCGCGGCAAACCCGCCGGGCCGCGCGCCCGGGATGTCACGGGTTTCTGGCGGGGGACTGCCGGACTGGAGCCGGACTCCAATGTGCAGTTCGGGGAAGGGGGCGCGGGAACATTTTCCGACGGCAAGCTCTACACGCAGATCAAGGATCGCGAACACCGCATCCCCTGGATTCTGCAGGAAATGGTGGTGGCCGGTGCCCCCGAGGACATTCTGATCAAGGCGCGGCCCCACATCGGCACCGACCGGTTGATCAAAGTGGTGCGTCATTTGCGCGAGGAAATCATTCAGCTCGGTGGCGAGGTGCGATTTGAAACCCGCTTTCAAGAATTGGTCCTGGATGATCTCGGCCGGGTGACCGGAGCCAGGCTGGCCAGCGGGGAAATCCTCCCCACCGCGCAGGTCATTCTCGCGATCGGCCACAGCTCGCGCGATACCTTCGCCGCGCTGCATGCCCAGGGTGTGACCATGGAGGCGAAACCGTTGTCCATCGGCGTTCGGGTCGAGCATCCGCAAGCCGCCATCGACCGCACGCAGTACGGGGTCTTCGCAGGTCATGCAGGCCTGGGCGCCGCGCCGTATAAATTTGTCTATCACCATCCGCAAAGCAACCGCACGGCCTACAGCTTTTGCATGTGTCCCGGCGGATTGGTGGTGGCCTCGTCCTCCGAACCCGGCGGGCTGGTTACGAATGGCATGAGCAGCTACGCCCGTGCCGAAGCCAATGCCAACGCGGGATTCATGGTTGATGTATCGCCCGCGGATTATGGCTCCACGGCGGATCACCCGCTCGCTGGTGTCGATTTCCAACGCCACTGGGAGCAGCGCGCGTTCCGTGAGGGAGGGGGAAATTATCATGCTCCCATCCAGACCATTGGCGATTTCCTCGCACGGAGGCCCACGCAGAAACTTGGGGCCGTGGTTCCCAGCTATCGGCCCGGTGTCACCCCTTCGGACCTGCGTTCGTGCCTGCCAGATTTCGTGCTCAACACCCTGCGCGCCGCCATTCCGATGATTGAACGCCAGCTCCGCGGCTTTGCCAATCCCGAGGCCCTGCTCACGGCTGTGGAAACGCGCAGTTCCAGTCCGGTCCGGCTCACGCGCGATCCCACCACCCTGCAAAGTCTGTCCACCCCCGGCCTTTTTCCCGCCGGCGAAGGTGCCGGCTACGCCGGGGGCATCATCAGCGCGGCGGTGGATGGATTGAAGATCGCCGAAGTGCTGCTGGGTGGATCCTGAGGAAGCCGACGGTTCTGCCATGTGCAGGCTGTCGTGTAGCTTTCAAAGAGGGACGTTTTGTAGCACTCAAAGAGGGACAAGTTTTTCAGTCGAGTTTTTTGCCAATGTGGAGCAGTAGCTTGGGGCGCTGCTTTTTGTCAGGTGGGCGCATGAGGATGCTGGTGGATCCGTTGGTGT
>CALQSQ010000021.1 GCA_943333275.1 Akkermansia muciniphila | reverse complement strand
TTCCTCCAGCAAGGCCGATTCGGCGTCCGGGGTCACGGCTCCGCTCTCGTAGCGATCCATCAAGCCCAGCACATACGATGCCCCATCGCGGATGTTATCGCTCACCGATGCATGATCGCGCAGCGTGAAATCCTGCGAGAGATATCCGATCTGTAAATTTTGTTTTTTCGAAATCACGCCCGAATCCGGCCGATCCAAACCGGCAATGATTTTCAGCAGGCTGCTTTTCCCCGAGCCATTGCGGCCGACCAATCCAACTTTCTCCCCCTCCTCCACGGCAAACGTGGCATTCGTCAGCACTTCCTGAAGGCTGAATTTGAGGCAAAGATCTTTAACGGAGAGGACGGCGGGCATGGGGACACGACCAAGGATGGAGATTCCGCCTCTGGCAAGCACAACCTCAGGGTGCCAGAATCAAAGCCATTTCCGCCGCCGGAAATACCAGAGCATCAGCAACCCCGTCGTAATGAATACCATCCAAATGATCGGGTAACCCCAGCGGTGGTGCAATTCCGGCATGCCGTCGAAGTTCATGCCATAAACGCCTGCGATAAAACTCAGGGGCAGGAAGATGGTGCTGATGCCAGTGAGGACTTTCATCACCTCATTCATGCGCTGGGCAAGGTTTGCCTGATAAAATTCGCGGATGGCGGTGATGGCCTCGCGGAGGTGGTCGGCGGTTTCGATGGCGTGCCAGGCGTGATCGTAGAGGTCGCGGATGAAGGGTTGCAGCGTGGGGGCGAGGAGCGGACTCTCGCTGCGCTGGAGAGCAATGGCGACTTCGCGCATGGGGCGGATCGCGCGGTAAAGGAAATTCGTTTGTGCCCGCAGTTGGTGAATGTGCTGCATGGTCACGTTTTGGTCATCTCTGGCAAGTTGGTCATCCAGGGTGGAAATTTGGTCCTCCAAGGCATCGAGTGCCAGGAGGTAGTTGTCCATGATGGCGTCCAGCAGGGCCCATGCGAGATAGTCCACGCTGCTGGTGCGGAGGCGGCCATTGCCATCGCGCAGGCGGGCGAGGACGGGATCGAAAATGCTGGAGGGGGCCTCATGAAAGGAGATGAGCACCCGTTCGGTCAGGATCATGGAGAACTGCTGGACATCAATGAGCGCTGCCGTTCCGGTGGGGGTGATTTGTCTTGCGGTGACGAACATGTAGTTGCCGAAATCATCCACCTTGGGGTGGTGCTGAGTGTTTAAAATGTCCTGCTGAATCAGCGGGTGAATCTCGTAGGCATCGAGCAGTTCGCCGAGTTTTTCCGCTTCGTGCAGGCCGGTGACCATGATCCAGGTGGGACTGTCCCGGCCTTCGAACTCAACGCAGTGCGCCACCTCCCGGGCGTCCAACTCGCGGAGTTCGGCATGACTGTAATCGATGACTCGCAGCGTCATGTGCTGGACGCGCTGCTCGCCCACGTAGGTGAGATCGCTCGGTGCCTGGGCCGGCGGACGTGGGTCAGGGCGGTGGCGGAGCCAGGGAAGGAGCATGGGATTGGCGGGAAGGAGGGTGCGGGCGTGGAAGGAAATACCGGGACCGGGCCGTCATCTTTGGCTGACGACGCCTGTCTTGAACTTCTACGCCTCCGGCGTAAAGCCAAGCACGATGTCGAATTTCGCAGCGAGTTCATTGGCCTTGGATGCCTTGATTTCAGCAAAGTCCACCATCAGGGATTCCTTGCCAACTCCGTCCGCCAGACCGCGGAGGACGCCGTCTTTGGCATTTTGCTCATGGCCTTTGATATAACACTGCGTGGTGAATTTTTCGTGGCCCTTGGTCTTCACGGCAAAGTGAATGTGGGGAGTGCGGCCGGGATAGGAGACGGGTTTGACCGTCCTAAAAAGATATTCGCCGGTGGATCCGGTCAGGAAACGGCCGAATCCCTGGAAGTTCTTGTCATGTTTCCCGGCATTGTCGCTGCCGCTGTGGATGTAGACGCCATTGTGGTCCACCTGCCAGATTTCCACGATGGCATTGCGGATGGGTTCGCCTGCGGCGTTGAGGATTTTGCCCGAGAGCCAGGTGATGTCACCGATGGCGGGGGTGATGGAATCGTTGATGACGAGGAGGTCGTTATCGGTGTCCAGAGGCAGGTGGTCCGGGTAAAACGGCCCCTCGGTTTGGGTGGGGGTCAGCGTGAGCTGCTCGGCAAATGCCCCCGCGGTGGTCATCCAGGCGGTCGTGAGGGCCAGGTTTTGCAGGAAACGGCGGCGGGGAACGTGGATTTGAAAGGAGTGCATGCCCCCCATAGGAGCAGGTTTGCCCCGGGTTGGCAATCCCACAAAATCATGTAGGTAAGTGCGTAAAGCAGGATTTCCGCGCATGGGACGCGCATTTTCGTTGCAACGGGGGCATTCCGCTCTCCCTTCGTGCCTCATGTGGAAAGGCCGATTTGAAACAGCTACCTCCAGTCTTGTGCAGCGTTATGGCGAGAGTGTCTCCTTCGATTGGAGGCTCTATCCCTACGACATCCAGGGCTCGCTGGCCCATGCTGCGGCGCTGGAGCGCGCGGGGATCATCACCAGGGATGAACTCGAGGAACTCCGCAACGGACTGAACGGGATTCTCACGGACATTCAGGAAGGGCAGTTTGTCTGGAAATTGGAGCTTGAGGATGTTCACATGAATATCGAATCCGCGCTTACTGAACGGATCGGGGCGACCGGGGGCAAACTTCACACCGCCCGCAGTCGGAACGATCAGGTGGCGCTGGATATCCGACTCTATTGCCGGGACCAGGTGGCCCGACTGAAATCGCTGGTGCGCGGATTGCAACAGGCGCTGCTGAAATGTGCCGAAACCTATCAGGACGTCATCCTGCCCGGCTACACGCACCTCCAGCGCGGCCAGCCGGTATTGTTTGCGCATCATTTGCTGGCCTATGTGGAAATGCTTGAGCGCGATGCCGATCGTCTGACGGATGCGGGACACCGAGCCAATGTCATGCCGCTGGGATCAGGAGCCCTGGCTGGCAGCACCATTGTGCTGGACCGCACCTTTATTGCCGAACAACTCGATTTCCCCGCAGTCACCCGCAACAGCATGGACGCCGTGAGTGATCGTGATTTCATCGCGGAGATCCTTTTTGCCATCGCCCTGTGCGGCGTGCACCTCTCGCGATTGAGCGAGGATATCATTCTGTGGGTCAGCGCGGAATTTGGCTTCATCACGCTGAGCGATGCGCACACCACGGGATCGAGCCTGATGCCGCAGAAGAAAAATCCCGACGTCGCCGAACTCACGCGCGGCAAGACCGGGCGGCTGCTGGGGAATCTCGTCAGCCTGCTGACCACGCTCAAGGGGCTGCCCATGACCTACAATCGCGACCTCCAGGAGGACAAGGAACGGCTTTTCGATTCCGTGGACACCCTGCAGCTGGGGCTCGAGGTCTTCGCCGAAATGATCGACGGCATGAAGCCCCGCGCCGCCGCCATGAGGGCCGCCGCCTCCGATCCTTTTCTGCTGGCCACGGATCTCGCCGACTACGTGGTGCGCAAGGGGATCCCCTTCCGCACGGCTCATGAAATCATCGGCAAACTCACTGCTTTCAGCCTGAAGGAGCAACGCGGCTTCCCGGACCTGACGCTTGCGGAGTATCAGAAATTTTCATCTGTCTTCACCCCCGATGTCTTCGATGTGCTGAACCTCGAAACCGCCCTGGCCGCCCGGCAAAGTATCGGTGCTCCATCCCCCGCCAACGTCGCTGCTGAAATCAGCGCCTGGCATTCCCGCCTTGCTTCCGCCCAATGATTTTCGCCAAACTCCTGCGAATGCGCGACAAGCTGACGTCCAAGCGCCAGCAACTGACCGAGGACACCGAGAAGCCATTTCTCGAGCACCTCGATGATCTGCGCAAGATGCTGATGAAAATCACCATCACGATGTTGATTACCGTGATTTTCACGATGTTTTGGTACAATGAGTTCTTCGAAATCGTCAAATGGCCCGCCAAACAGGCCGGGTTGTCGGTGGTGGAGGATAAAAACCGCCCTGCCATTTACGACTATGAAAACTGGGAAAAGGTCAAGGCCACCGCCAAAACCATCCAGTCGCTCAACGACGCCCAGCGTGACGCCTATTTCGGCCCGGAAGCAGCACCGGCACCACTGGCGGTGCCCGCAGAGACTCCTGCCCCTGCCGCGGATGCAAAGCCCGTCTCCATGCGTGCACATGCGGAGGCCCTGCTGCTTTATCGCGCCGCCTTCACACTGGCTCCGACCGTCAATTCCAGGGGTGAGAACATCGAACCGAAGCCCGAGGAACTTGCCCGGCAGAACGATTTCATTTCCAAGGTCGCGGGCCAGAATCCCTCCGTGCTTGCAGCCATCCAGGAAATGGTCAAGCTAGGGACGAAGCCCGAAATTGATCCGGCCAAGCCGGCCATTGAACTCGTCTGGCGCAAACCTGCCGAGTCCTTCTTCACCGCCATGAAGTTGGCGCTTTACGCTGGTGTGCTGCTGGCGTTCCCGCTGGTCTTTTATTTCATTCTCGAATTCGTCCTGCCTGGACTCACGAATCGGGAGCGCAAACTGCTCTGGCCGGCGCTGGCCATTGGCTTTGGATTGTTCCTCACCGGAGTCGTATTCGCATTCATGTTTGTCGTTCCGAAAACCCTGGCTTACTTCCACGACTTTGGAGTGGGGATTGAGGGAACCCAGGATTTGTGGACGGTGGCGGACTATGTGAGCTTTGTCACCGTCTTCAGCCTGGTTTTCGGAGTCAGCTTTGAATTGCCGGTGGTCGTCCTTGTGCTGGTGAAACTCGGTCTCATGACCAGCGAATTTATGCGCCGCACCCGCTCCTGGGCCATCATCATCATCCTCGTGGTGTCGGCGCTCATCACGCCAACGGGCGATCCTGTGACCCTGGGATCCCTGAGCATCCCGATGATTGTCATGTATGAGGCCTGTATCTGGATCGCCGCGGGCATGGAAAAACGTGCCAAAGCCAGGGAGGAGGCAGAGGAGAAGGAAGCTCGCGAACGTCACGCTGCCTACCTGCTATCTCTGCCGCCAGAGGAACGCGAGCGGGTTGTCGCTGCGGCCAATGCCCCCGATACCCCGCCGGAACCTGTCCTGCACCCGGAGATCACTCCCTACCGCCATCCGCACGAGGATGCCTACCACGATCACGACTACCACAACGACCACTACCATCAGCAGCATGATCCCGATCATGACCACGATGCCTGGTTGAAGGAGCAGCAGGAAATTTACCGTCAGGAACACGCGCATCTGTTCGCGGAGGATCCCGTGGTGGATCCCACGCCGGAGGTCCCCGCCGAGTCGCCTCCGCAGGATCCGGAATCGGTTGTTCCGGAGGAAAAACCCGAGACGACACCTGAAAGCACCCCCGCGCCGCCGCCCCCTCAACATCCGGATTAAGCCACGGGGGCAGCAGGCAGCCATTGATCATCCAACAAGCCGACCACTCCCATGCGATCCATCATTTCTGGCCTCTTCGCCACCGCCGGCGTGCTCACCGCGCAGCAGGCACCCTACGATGTTTTTCCTCCCGCCGATCCGCCTTATTATCGGGTTCGCTACGAGGCGTCCGCGAATCCTGGCGAACTCGTTTTTGGCGCCAACTACACGCTATGGATTCCACCGGGCGTAAAGTCACTGCGCGGAGTCATCGTTCACCAGCATGGATGTGGCGAGGGATCGTGCAAATCCGGCCTCACCGGGGCCTGCGATTTGCACTGGCAGGCTCTGGCTGCGAAACACGACTGCGCCTTGTTGAGTCCGGTCTATGAGCAGCCTGAAAAGGCCGACTGCCAGATGTGGTGTGATCCGCGCAAAGGCTCGGACGCGGCATTTCAAAAAACTCTCACTGACTTGGGTCGGAAATCCAACCATCCAGAACTCGCCACTGTTCCCTGGGCACTCTGGGGCCACAGTGGCGGTGGTCACTGGGCTGGGGGAATGGTGTTGCTGCATCCGGAACGCATCGCGGCGGCGTGGCTGCGTTCGGGAGTGCCGCCAGTGGGCGACAAACCATCCGCCTATGCGATTTCTGAGGCAGGGACGCAGGTGCCCCTGATGTGTAATCTCGGCACGAAGGAGGGAGTCACGATCAAGGATGGCCAGTTCGCGGGCGTTTGGAGCGGGGTGGAATTTTTTTTCACAGCGATGCGGGCCCGGGGCGCGCTCATCGCGGTGGCGGTGGATCCGTTGTCGAGCCATGACTGTGGCAATCAACGCTACCTCGCCATTCCCTGGTTGGATGCCTGTCTGACCGCCCGGCTGCCTGTGAAGGACGGCGAACCAATGAAACCAATGGTTGCTGCGGATGCCTGGATTGCTCCCCTGCACACAGGCGAATCCAAAATCATGGAACCGGTGCCAGGCGCGAAATTCGCGGGAGCCGTTGAAAAGTCAATCTGGCTGCCCAATGAAGGCGTGGCCCGGGCCTGGACGCAGTATGTCAGGGACAGCGCGGTGGCCGATATCTCGCCTCCGCCTGCTCCCACAAATCTTAAGGTGACAGGAAACGAACTTTCCTGGGAAGCCTCGGCCGATCTCGAAAGTGGCCTGGCCAGCTTCATCATCGAGCGCGATGGGGAGGTCATCGCAACCCTTCCGGAAAATCCGGCAAACCCTTTTGGCCGCCCCATTTTCCAGGGGCTTCAATACAGCGACACACCACCGCTCCCGCTTGTGAAAATGGCCTTTCACGACACCAAGGCCGAAGCTGGCAAACCACACACCTACCGCGTGACTGCGGTGAACACGGTGGGCTTGAAATCAAAGTAGTCCCCGTGGATGGTCGATCCAGAAATACCCCGACCCATGTCCTCCCTCAGCACCCAGATAATCATTGACCATCCCGATGTCATTCTCATCGGCAGTGGCATTATGTCGGCCAACCTGGGGGCGATGCTCAAGGGCCTGGATCCATCGCTGAAGATTCAAGTCTTTGAAGTGACTGATGGACTCGCGCAGGAAAGTTCCGAGGGATGGAACAATGCGGGGACGGGCCATGCGGGTCTCTGCGAGGTCAGCTATACCCCTCATCGCGAGCCGGATGGCACAGTGAATGTTTCCAAGTTGCTCGGGATCTTTGAACAGTTCGAGCACTCAAAGCAATTCTGGAGCCATGCCGTCGCCAGCGGGATGGTCCGGAATCCGGAGGATTTCATCCATGCGGTGCCGCATGTTGGATTTGTGCATGGGCGTGAAAATGTCGAATTTCTGCGGGCCCGCCACACCGCCATGGAGGGGCATCATTTCTTTGATTCCATGGAATACACCGAGGACCGGCAGACCATTGCCAACTGGGCTCCGCTGCTCATGGAGGGGCGTGAAAATGAGCCCGTCGCCGCCACGAAGGCGGAAGGCGGGACGGAGGTGAACTTTGGCGTGCTGGCGAGAAAGCTCCTCGGGTGGCTGGCAGAGCAGGAAAATTGCGGTATCGCCACAGGCCATCGCGTCACGGGTCTGCGCAGGACCAGCCGCGGCTGGGAGGTGAGTGCGACGCATCTGGGGTCCGGCCAGCAGCGCGTTCATGCTGCGAAATTTGTTTTCGTCGGCGCGGGCGGTGGCACCCTGCGCCTGCTGCAAACTGCGGGCCTTCCGGAGGCGCAGGGCCTTGGTTGTTTCCCCATCGGCGGGCAGTGGCTGGTGTGCGACAAACCTGAAATCGTCTCCCGGCACTCCGCCAAGGTCTACGGCATGGTGCCCAGTTCCGCACCGAGCCTCGGCGGCCCGCATCTGGATGCCCGCAGGCTTGATGGACGTGATCATTTGCTCTTCGGTCCCTTCGCTTCCTGGACGTCCAAATTCCTGCACAAAACCGGACGCTGGACGGATCTCCCACTTTCCATCAGGCCGGGAAATATTTCAACCCTGCTGAAAACCGGCATGCGAAACCACAGCCTCGTGCATTACCTCATTTCCCAGGGCCTCCAGAGCATGGGGGATCGCATTGCCGCGCTGCAGGAATTTTATCCGCTGGCCCGGGAGAGCGACTGGAGATTGGTCGATGCGGGCATTCGCGTCCAGACCCTCAAGAAGCCCGACCGCGGGGCCGTCTATTTCGGCACCGAGGTTTTGACGGACAAGGATCACACCCTCGCCGCCCTGCTGGGGGCCTCGCCCGGAGCCTCCGTTTCCGTCAAAATCGTGCTCGAAGTCGTCAAAAAATGCCTGCCCCACCTGCTGGCGGACCCCGAAGGCCATGCACGCATGAAGCAGATGATTCCAATCTACGATGAGGATGTCAAACAATCCGCGAAGGCCAGTCGCTTCCGCCAGGTCCATGCCACGGCCATTGAAAGTCTTCAATTGGCAACGCCCACCCACTGAGACGCTGACCGGGTCCTGATCAGACAGCCATCACCTGCCTACGCCTGCGTCGGGCGACGTCGAATGAGGCATACAGCCAGCATAACGGACACCAACAAGCCGGCTGAGACGGGTTCGGGAACCGCCACGAGGTTCCCCACGCTGCCATTGATGGTCACCTCCCGCAATTGGGCTTCATCCGCACCAGCCAGACCATAGACACGCAGTTCCATATTCTGGCTGTTTGGGATTGAGGCTGCCAAAATTAAAGCTGAAATTCGTCTCCCCTGACTTCACCGTTTGCGTGGCCAGCGTGGCCTGACCGAAATTGTTTACACTTGTGCCAGCCCAGATGCGGCTCGGCAGGTTGAAATCGTAACCGCTGATGTCCAGAGTGATCTGCGTGAACTGCGTTCCGGTTGGGGCAGTCAATTTGAACGAGAGGTAGGAAGCTGCGGTGACTCCTGGAACTCCCCGGGGACCCGTGAACGAACTGAGTGTGCTGCCGATGGCATTCGGGACCAGTCCGCCCCGCAGGATGAATCCGGAGGTCGCCAAATTTTTCGGGGACTTGCCATCCAGTAGTCCATAACGCCCGACCGCCGCCCCATCCTCGGCGTAGGAACGCCCAGTGACGACGACTGCACCATCTGACTTCGTATTCACCGCCAGCGAGACCGATTCCTGGTCGGCGTAAGCCGGGTCACTGCTTACCGTCCCTTCTTTGGTGACGTCCCCCTTTTTGAGGATCGTGATTTTCACGGATGCACCCATGGCATTTCCTGCTCCAAGGAGGAGAAGCGCGAGTAAGAGTTTCCGGAGGTGGTTCATAAAAGGCAAATCGAGATCAATAGTAATGGAAAATATCATTAATTACGGAAAATACAAGAAGGTTCTGCGAAAATTTTATAAAATCCGACTTCTTGAATGTGGAATAGTCAATATTTCAAAATATTCAGGTTGAACAATTGGTCTTAGAGGGTAAATTAAGGCGAATTTGCGAAAAATATTAAAAACGACACGCATGCACACTGAATTTATTTCGACACTCTTCTCTGTCGCCGGGATTAAACGCGACCACCACGTTCCTAGGTCCTTGATCCTTGGAGTGATCATGGGATTTTCGATGCCGTCGTCCGCGCATGGAGCCACCAACGTGTGGTCGACGACCTTCGACTTCACCGAATTCATGGGGCAGCCGGGGGGATTCGATGATGATTCCGCCGGTCGGGTGGAATTGCACAGCAATGCGAATCCCGGTCCGCAGGCCAGGTCCTATGATGTGCTCAGGGCCCAGGGGGTCGATGGAGCGACGGGGAGGACGATTTTCGGGCAGGGACAGGATGGGACTGCCGATATGACGATCACCACCCGAGTGTTTAACGGCAACCAGGGAAGGTGGGGGTCGCTCGCAGCCGAAAAGAGGCTGGGGGATTACCGGAGTTCCGTCTCGATCGCATCCGGCGAGCGCAAATCCGGGGACTTTGGGGTGGTGGCGTATGAATTCTCCTTTTCCTCGGCCCTCCAGATCACGGCGGACAGCTTTAATTTGCGGCTGGTCAGCGCCAACGGGAGCGGGCAGCTTTATGAATGGGCGTTCATCACGCTGGGAGCGGTTAGTGATGCACCATTTACGTTCGGTCAACTCTCAGGCTACGGAGCCACCCAGTACAGCAACCTCGGTTCTGCCAGTTTCCTGACTCCGTCCGGCCAGCCCAGCGGCGGGAGCGCCACCAACAACCAATTGCCTCACGGTAAATCGCTCAGTCAGTTCCTCACCGGAGCGGCCGGCGGATCGCCTTCAGGTGGGGAAGTAGCCCCCGGATGGTTTGCGCTCGACGACTTCAACGCGGTCGTGCTGGATGGTGAAGAATTGCTCAATGTCAACCCGGGAACCGGAACCAGTTCGCTGGTTCCCAATCAGACCATTGAGGGATCGGATCTGGGACTGGCCGGTGGAGCCGGCATTTCCTCCTTCACCGTCTGGATGGGATATTACGATGTCGGATTCGATACGGATGGCGATGGATTTACCGCGACTCGCGGGTTGCAGCAGGGAGCCATTTCAGAGCTGACGCTGGGTAATTCATCTGATTTCATCGCGGTCCCGGAACCTTCTTTGGTCTGGATGGTGTTCGGCGGGGCCCTGCTCGCTTTCGGAGGAAGAACCCGGAAAGGGTAGAAATTTCTCTGAATTGCCAGTATTTATCAAAAATATTAAAAATACGGTTGTCATGGATTTAAAATAGTGATACCATGTGAAAATTACTGGAAAGTTAACTTTCACGAATCACTAACATTTTTAATGACAATCCTACCCGAGTCCTGCTGCCGTCCCCAAGAGAAAGCGGGTCGTCAGTCGCCAGCGATGTTTCGGCGGAGGAGGCGGTGCTGGAGAAGGTGAAGTCCGAGTGGGAGGTCTTTGGCAGTCTCTTTGTGCAATTTCTCATGCAAAGAAACAAGGCGCAGGGCGAGCCCAAGTTAATCCGGCAGCGGACCCCCAGGTCGGAGCAGCCGTTGGAGCATATGGCAGCACGCCCGCTGATGGAACCCGCCTTTCGTTTGCGGTTCGTTCATTTTTCCTGCCCCGGCTGCCATCGGCCCATTTCCCTGCCCCGCTTGCAGGCCGGTCGGATGGTGCGTTGTCCCACCTGCCACATGCCTTTGCGGGCTCCAAGTCCGCGCCATCGGTATGCTGTTCGCAGCATGGAGCGGGACATCGCCTCGCTGCTTCATCCTGAATTATTTCCCGATTCGATGACACCCGGTCATGTCAAAATCGAGAGAAACCTGCGGCGTCAGTCCATGACGATGGCCGCGATGGCTGTGGTCTTTGTCATGATGGCCCTGAAGGGATTCAACAGAATCTCTGAGGAGAATGTTCCGCCGATTGCGGCGGCATCACCTTCCGCGGAGCAAATCAGGGAGGTTCGCCAGCGTGAACTCGCCAACATCCGCCCCCGCGCCCAAGCTCTGGTGGAACGATTTCTCAAAGCCACTGACTGGCATGACAAGGCCGCGCTCGTTCGGGATGGCTGGCGAGTGGGACCACTCATGGAACGTTATTACGCGGAACACCCTGTGAAGGGCAGTCAGGATTGGAAATCCATCACGACCTCCGGCCTCGGCTTCTACGAGGGGCTCGCCAACGGGCCCGCCCTGACCTACGTGACTGTTGTCACGGAGGATGATGAGCGCCAGGTCTATACCGTGGAACATCATGCGGAGGGTGACATCATCGAATGGGAATCGTCCGTGGGTGTGACTGCCGCCAACACTGGTAACGTTCTGAGGAGTCTGGGCGTTGGACAGCACGCGGTGCCCGTCCTCGCAGCATTGGACGACTACTACAATTATGATTTCGCCGACGCTGAAAAGGAAATCTGTGTTCGCTTGCAGGATCCACAAACCAATGAACTCCTGAGTTACGGCTATCTGTCCCGCAATTCCGAGCAACTGGAAGACCTCCTCGCCGCCCTGCAGGAGGCGACTCCGGACGCTCCGATGCCCCTGATGATCGAAGTCCAGGGCGAAGCCAACTCCCCCGTCACCAGGCAAATGCGCATCACCCGCCTGCTCCAAACCGGATGGAGAACCGATTCCGTCGTGGCGAATGTGAACTGAGCAGGAGATGGGATGACGGTGATTTCCTGTCCTGCATGGCATCAGGCGGGCGAAATTTCGCCGCCCACCAGTTGTGGGATCGCGCAGGTGCGATGGGGAGGGAGGGGCATGGCCACGTTGTTGCGTTGGTTGAAATCCTTCCTTATTCACTGTCCTCTGCCAGAGTTAAGATTCCATTCCGCGAATGTCCGCCCTCTGTGCACCAAACTTTCCATTCCGACAGGCACGATCGTCCATCATGATTCCCCGTTCACTTTACACTCTTCTGAAATTGACAGCTCTGGCTGCGATGCCATTGGCCGTCCTGGCGGAGGCCCCTCCCCAGCTTTCGCCTGAGAACACCGCCTTCTTCGAATCCAAAATCCGTCCCGTGCTGGTGGAGCAATGTTATGGGTGCCATTCTGCTGAAGCCGAAGCGAGGGGCAAGCTCAAGGCCGGACTGTTTGTGGACAGCCCGCAAGGCCTTCTCGATGGAGGTGAAACCGGTCCCTCATTTGTCGCCGGAAAACCGGAGGAAAGCCTGCTCATCAAAGTCGTCCGTCATCAGATCAAGGATGCGGAAATGCCGCCAAAGGGGAAACTGCCTGACACTGTCATCGCGGACTTTTCCAAATGGATCGAACTCGGAGCCCCGGATCCCAGGCCTGCGGTGGCCACTGTTTCCAAAAAGAAGCGCGTGATTGATGTCGAGGCTGGAAAAGATTGGTGGGCCTTTAAGCCTCTGTCCCAACCCGCCGTTCCTTCTGTCAAAAACACCTCCTGGGGCATCACGCCGGTGGATGCGTTTATCCTCGCCAAACAGGAAGCTGCGGAACTCGCGCCAAATTCCATGGCAAGTCGGGAGAAACTGTTGCGCCGGGTCACGTTCGATCTGACCGGGCTGCCGCCGACACCAGAAGACCGGATCGCTTTCCTAAATGACGAAAGTCCCGATGCCTATGTCAAACTCATCGATCGCCTGCTGGGCAGTCCCGCGTATGGCGAACGCTGGGGTCGTCACTGGCTGGATGTGGTGCGGTTTGCCGAGAGCGCCGGATACGAATTCGATAATTTCCGGCCCGGGGCCTACCATTACCGCGACTGGGTGATCAAGGCGCTGAATGAAGACATGCCGTATGATGCCTTCGTGCGCATGCAGGTGGCGGGCGATCAGTTGAAGCCCAATTCCTACGAGGGAGCAAGCGCCGCCGGATTTCTTGTCGCCGGTCCGTATCCCGGCCAGATCACCGCCAAGACCGAGGAGAAAATCCGCTATGATCAACTCGATGACATGGTTTCCACCATCGGCAGTGGGTTGCTCGGACTGACCATGGCCTGCGTCCGCTGCCACGATCACAAATTCGATCCGCTGCTGCAACGCGACTATTACGGCATCGCCGCGGCACTCGCGACCACGATCCACGCGTCCAGTAAAATTGACGTCGACCACGAGGAGACCCAGCGCAAGCTGGAGGCCTACAATCAGGCGCTGAGCCCGCTGCAGGAGGCTCTGAAAAAATATGAGGCGGAGGAATTGCCCAGGCACCTTGAAGACTGGCGCCGCGATCAGCTTCCGAATTTGAAATCCGATGCGCCCTGGCAAATCTTCGACATCCAATCCGCCACCGCCCAGAACACCGCGCTGACGATGGACCGGAACGGGCACGTCATTTACACTGGCAACAAGACGAACGATGACACTTACACCGTGAAGGTCGTGACTCACCAGAAGGGACTGAGGGCTTTCCGTCTTGATGCCCTGAGCGATCCCTCATTGCCATCCAAGGGACCAGGATTGTCCGACAATGGAAATTTTGTGCTGGGTGATGTCAAGATCACCGCCAAGCCCACGGATGCAAATCTCAAGATGGAGCCGCTGGCGCTCAAACTCAAGGCATCGAAGGTCACATTCGAACAGGCTGGATATGAGTTTGCCAAATCAGTCGATGCCGACCCCGGCACCGGCTGGGGCGTGGCACCGGAGATGGGCAAGGACCATGCGGCTGTGTATGCGATCGATGGTGATGCGGTTGGGTTCGAGGGAGGAACGGAGTTTGAAATTCAGCTGCGTTTCAGCGGGCACTTTGGTCTGGGCCGCCTCCGGCTGGCCTTTAGCAATGGTGCAGAGGAAGCACAGGTCGCCGATGCTGAGGACATGCAAAACCTCCGGGAGGTTCTAGTGTTGACGCAAGCCAATGCTGCTCCCGAGAGCCTGGCACGGTGGTTTGGTCGCTTTGATGAACAGATGCAGAAGCTTGCCTCGGCTGTCGCGGAACATGAGGCCAGGAAACCACAGCCGGCCTTGACGGAGGTTTACACCACGACCAACGGAGGTCAGGATGTGTTCTTTCTGAGGCGCGGGGAGGTGGATCGCAAGGAGGGCAAGGCCAGTCCCAATTTTGTCCAGGTGCTCATGCGCTCCGGCGATGCCGAAAAGAAATGGGTGTCCCTGCCCGATGCCGCGCAGCCTGCGGTGCATCCGCGCATCTCGCTGGCCAACTGGGTCACCGATCTCGATGCAGGCGCTGGTCCGCTGCTGGCGCGCGTCATGGTCAACCGCCTGTGGCGTCAGCATTTTGGACAGGGTCTCGTTCCCAGCAGTAATGACTTTGGTTCCCAGGGGGAGCGGCCGACGCATCCGGAGTTGCTCGACTGGCTGGCATCAGAATTTATCAAAGGTGGCTGGCGTCTCAAACACCTGCACCGCCTGATCATGCTCAGTGCAGTTTACCGTCAGTCGGGCGAAATCAATGCCACCACCACAGAGCGCGATCCCGACAACCATCTCTGGGCCCGGCGTCCCGCACGCAGATTGGAAGCCGAGGCCATTCGCGATGCCCTGCTGCAGCTTGGCGGCAAACTTGATCTCAAAATGTATGGTCCGTCCGAGAGCAACAATGAGAGCGGCCGCCGCAGCGTTTATTTGCGCGTGAAGCGCAGCGAACTGGTACCTTTCATGACCATGTTCGATGCCCCGGAGCCGAACCAAAGTATCGGGGACCGTGGCAATACCACCGTGCCCACGCAGGCCCTTGCCGTAATGAATTCGCCCTTTGTGCAGGACCTCGCCGCGCAGTTTCTCAATCGGATCATGGCAACGAATCCCGCTGGCGACGAAGCGGTCATCACCAGGGCGTATGAACTTGCATTGGGTCGTCAGCCTGAAGCGCAGGAAGTCCAGCGCTTGGCCGCGTTCATCGAGCAGCAAACGCAACTGCTTGGGGAAAAACCTGATGCTCGCAATCAAGCTCTTCGCGCCTTCTGCCATGCGTTGTTGTGCCTCAACGAGTTTATCTACGTCGATTAGTCTGTCTACTTCACCGCTTTCAACCGTCGCCATGTTTCACCACCCTTCCTCAAACCAGTCCCTGTTGCCATCACGCCGCCAATTCCTGCAGCGCAGCGGACTCGGATTCGGCTCCCTGGCGCTTGCGTCGATGCTCCATGATCAGGCCCTTGCAGCCCCCGTTGCGCAACTTAATCCGCTGGCCTTGCGCCCGCCTGGATTTGCGCCCCGGGCGAAATCGATCATCTGGCTTTTCATGACCGGAGCGCCCTCCCAGGTGGACACATGGGACTACAAACCGGAGCTTCAAAAACGCGACGGTCAGCCGCTGCCCGGCAGCGACGCCAAGACCGGCTTCTTCACCACCAGTGGCAAGATTTTGAAATCCCCCTTCGAATGGAAGCAATACGGAGAGTCCGGCACCTGGGTTTCCAGCATCTTTCCGCACCTCTCCAAGCATGTGGACAAGATGGCTTTCATTCACTCCATGTTTCTCAAGGCCAACAATCACGCTCCCGCCTCCATGGAACTGATGTGCGGCGTCACCCAACCCGGACATCCCAGCGCGGGTGCCTGGCTGACCTACGGCCTCGGCACGGAAAATCAAAACCTGCCCGCCTTCGTAGTCATGCACGAACGCCGGCCGCGCGGCGATGACCAGATCTGGTCCGCCGGATTTCTCCCCAAGTCCTATCAGGCACTCACGCTCGATGCCCGCCGCAATGGCGTTATCGATAACCTTGTGCGTCCCGAAATTCAAAGCCCCGCGCAGCAGCGGGCCACGCTCGATCTCATCAAGGAAATGAACCAGCAGCACGCCCAAGTGCGTTCTCCCCAGACCGATCTCGCCGCCCGCATCAACTCCTTCGAACTCGCCTTCCGCATGCAGACCGCCGCGCCCGAGGCCCTCGACCTTAACCAGGAAACGGACGCCACGAAGCAACTCTATGGACTCGACAACAAAAAGTGCGAAGTCTTCGCCCGCCAATGTCTAACCGCCCGGCGACTCGTCGAGCGCGGCGTGCGCTTCGTGCAGATTTTTGCCGGGAAAAATGCGGATGGCGATGGCGCGGTGGACGACGTGCCCTGGGATGGCCATAGCAACATCAAGACGAATCATGAGGCCTGCGGTGCCGCGACCGACCAACCGGCCGCCGCCCTCCTCGCCGATCTCGCCGCCCGTGGCCTGCTCGACGAAACTCTCGTGGTCTGGGGCGGCGAATTCGGCCGCACTTCCGATTCCCAGGGCAGCGAAGGCCGCGATCACAATCCCAACGGCTTCACCATCTGGATGGCCGGCGGCGGCATCAAGGGTGGCACCCACTACGGCGCCACCGATGAATTCGGATACAAAGCCGTGGAAAACCGGGTCCATGTCAACGACCTCCACGCCACCATGCTCCACCTGCTCGGCATCGATCACCTCAAACTCACTTTCCCCCACAACGGCCGCGACTACCGCCTCACTGATCTGGGGGGACACGTAATCTCAGAAATCATTGGATGAGGTGCCGATGTGACGCATCGCAAATTGGCTGTCGATGGTGACTTCATTGTGAAACGCCTGTGACGTGACAAACCTGATCTGCCCAGATTATGGAGGGTGGAAGATGGTGGAGGCGAGGGGAATTGAACCCCTGTCCTAATGACTTTTCTCGAAAGCTTCTACATGCTTAGCGGCTGATTTGGTTTAGGCGGGGGCACTTCCAGACGCAGAATTTCCCCCACCGATCATCCTGTTTTTCTTATCCTCATCCCGGATGCCCGGAAGTCAGACCAGTCTGTAGTTGACAGTTTTTACGCTCACAGACATCTGCGTTTAAACTGTCGCGGACTTAGGCCGCGAGCGCGAGCTCGTTATTGGAGTTTGCGGTTGTTTGTTTTGAAACGGTGATTAACGAGGCCAACGTTTCCTCCTCGGCATGCTACCTTCAGGTCCAATCACCAGTCGAAACCAGTGCGCCCCCGATGGATAACGTGGCCATACTAGGCGCGCTGCTGCGAAATGCAATGGATATTACGGAATCAGCGTGGTGCGCATGCGCAGATAAGTTTTGGCGGGCGAATTGCTGAGCGGGAGTTCCAAGAGGAAATGATCCGAGGTATTCTCGAGGATGGCGACGTTCGCAGGGGTCCATTGGGCGAGGGTGGTGGTGGATTCGAAGGTGTAGGTGATGTCCGCGCCGGGGCGTTTGGGGTAGCGGATCTGGAGGGTGCCGGGGGTGGGGCGGGTGAGGAGCGGGGTGTTGCGCGACGCGGGGGATCGGGGGTCGGTGTTGGAGGAGTATTCGAGCAGGTTCGATTGACCATCGGCGTCCGGATCGGCATCCCAGTCGCTGAGGGAGGGGACGCTTTGCTCGTAGGCGGTGAAATGGAGATTTTTCCAATTCCGGTAATCGGCCTGGATGGTGAGGGCGACGAGGGCGCGGTTGGAGCGGCGGCCGGTCGCGTCGTCCACGGTGTAAAGGAAGGAATCGCTGGTGCCGGCGGTGGTGGGATGGCTGTTGTAGGTGACATTTCCTCCGCTGCCGATGGTGACGGTGCCGAAGGCCGGGGGCTGCGAAATGGTGATGGTTCCGGGGGCGAGATCATTTTCGAAATCGGTATCGTTGGCGGTGAGGGGCAGCACGAGGCTGGAGCCGCGCAGGAGTGTGGCGGAATCGTTGGCTGCGAAGGGCGGCGCGGGGGAGGGGGTGGCGGTTTGGAAAAAATGTTCCGGAGGGATGATGATGGGATCGACGCCGGGGCCGCTCCAACTGGCGATGCAGAGGGCATCACCGGTGAATTCCCGGTAGCGGAGAGTGACCGGCAGATATTTGCCGGCGGCACCGCTGAGCAGCCCGGTTCGGGTTTTGCGGGTCGGATTTGAAAGCGTCCAGCCATTGATGATGAACTGGCCTGCGGTCAGGAGTTGGATTCCGTCATCGGAGTCGATGGAGAGAGTGAAGGTTCCGGTGGTCGGCAGGTAAAGATATCCGGACCAGGTGGCGGAAAAGTTATCGGTGCCGACAAGGGTGGTGGGGCGGTCGGCGCCCCAGTTGTTATTGATCTGGGTGTCGGTGCGCTGGAGTTTCAGGGTGGTGAGGTTGTTGTCCGAGTAATAATTTGCCTGCAATCCGGAGGGGCCGGGCAGGGAGTATCCGGAGAGCGAGTTAATCCACTCGGCGAGGGTGAGCATGCCCTGGGTGTCGATGCGGCTTTTGCCGAGCGGGGGCATTTGGCTGGCCCCGAGTTGGTTGGAAAGGAAATGGATCATGGATTTTCCCACATCGGCGGGCCGGAGCCAGCCTTCGCCGAGCACGGAATGATTCATGGCGGACGGGGCATTGATGATGGTCGGGCGCGTTTCGAATCCGAGCAGGCGCAGGTCGCGCGATGGGGAGGTGCCGCCGGTGCGGTGGCAGCCGGCGCAGTTGGCATCGAGGTAGGATCGGGCGCGTTTTTCCAGCGGCTGGGTGAAGTCATCGTGCCGGACGGAATTGGGCAGCGAATTTAAAATATAGCTTTCCGTCCAGGTCGTGGAAAAAAAGCCCAAAGTGTTGAGCGTGTGGAGTTGGTTGGAGGTTCTTCCGGTGCGGGCATAGGTGAGGTAGCCGTTCAGTTGGTGGGTATTGAGGCCGAGGACGGTGCCTGCTCCGGTGTTGTGACACTGGATGCATTTGGTCCTGGAGAGATACGTCCAAGTCTGGGTGCGGGAGGTGGAGGGACCGGTGGGGATGGTGAAATTTCTCGTGACATCCGGAGAACCGGGGACGAGATCGGCGTCGGACTGGTCATCGCGCCAGCGGTAGGTGAGGGCATACCAGATGCTGGAATTGGCGAGCACGAGCACCTGGGTTTCCACCTTTTTCAGGAGGGCGGGATTGGTATCGTCGATGGGAAGATCGAAATGTTTGACGATGACGCTGCCGACCGGAAAGACCCAGGCATCGGTGCCAGAGTTGGTGATTTTCTGCGTGGAGGTGATGGGAGCGCCATTGTTTGGCAGAGACAGCCAGCGGCGGGCCTGCGCCCCATCCGCCCAGGCCGGGGAATTCACGTCATAGGGCATGAGCCCGATGCGGGGAGTGAGCGTGGTGAGGTTTTCGAAGAGCGTGCTCAGCGACAACGTGGCCGGGGCGGAACCGAGGCTGGTGGCGGAACTGGAAAATTTTCCATTGAAGAACTTGGTCACCGCCTCCGGGGCATCGAGGCCTCCGGGCGAGGCTGGCGAATTGTTCGTAAAAAGGAGGAGCAGGCACAACATCCCGGCCACAACCGCTTTCGAGCAGATTGTGGCGGCATAGAGCGGAGCCGGATGCGGGGGGAACATCAGGGGGAGTAAATCGCATTTTGCATGCTTTGGCAATCGCGATGAAATCCTCCTAGACCAGGCTGCCGAGTTTCCCAATGCCGGCGGGTGAGTTGCTGGCCTGCAGATGGGTGATGCCGATGGCGAGGGCATCGGCGGCATCGTGGGGCGGCGTTTCCTTTAAGGAGAGCAGGCTGCGGACCATGAAGGCGACCTGTTGTTTGTCGGCGGCCCCGCGTCCGACGGTGGCTTGTTTGACGCGCTTGGGGGTGTATTCGTAGATGGGTAGCCCGGCGTGGATGGCGGCGAGCATGGCGGCTCCGCGGGCCGCACCGAGGATGATTGCCGTCTTGTAGCTCTGGACGTAGATGACGGATTCGATGGCGCAGACGGTCGGTTTGTATTCGGCAATGACCTCACGCAGTGCGGCATGGATGGCGGCGAGGCAGGCGCTTTGGGGCAGCTTGGCGGCATTGCGGATCACACCGAACGCGAGCGCTCGGATGGGGCGCTGGCCCGGGGGGAGCCTAAGACCGGGGCCGGGCGGATGGGCGGCTTCGAGCACGGCGTAACCCGCATTGCGCAGCGCCGGATCGATGCACAGGACGCGCTGGGCCATGGCTTAGAATTTCCGGTGGGAGCCGCGGGATTTCCCCTTGCTGAGGAACTGCCGCATGCGCGCCTGGCTGCGCGGGTCCTCGTCGATGAGGGTGGTGTAGGTGTAGGGGAAATTTTCCAGCTTCCGACGCTCCACTTTCTTGCCGATCAAACGCTCCACGCTTTCGGCGTAGGGCAGTTCCTCGGCGCTGAGCAGGGTGAAGGCATCGCCATCGCGATTGGCGCGACCGGTGCGGCCGATGCGGTGGACGTAGTCCTCGGCATTTTCCGGGACCTGATAATTGATGACGTGGGTCACGCAGGAAATATCCAGGCCGCGGGCCGCGATGTCCGTGGCGATCATGATGTCCACCTCGCCGTTGCGGAAATCGGTCAGGGCCTTCGTCCGGTCCTTCTGGGCGATGTCCGAGTGCATGACGGCCACGCGATACTGTTCGCCCTGGCGTTTCACGGTGGCGGCGAGCTGGTCCGCCTGCATGCGCGTGCGGGTGAAAATCATCACACTCTTGAAATCGGTCCGCCGCATGATTTCCAGCAGCAGATCCTCCCGCTGATTCGCAGCGACGGGATAGAAGGCATGGCTGATGGTCTCCGCCGCGCTGCCGAGCCGGGCGACCTGGATTTCAAAGGGATCGCGCAGTGCCCAGGCGGCGAGCGTCTGGATGGCCGGCGGAATGGTGGCGGAAAAGAACAGCGTCTGGCGCGATTTGGGGCATTGCTCCACGATGCGGCGCACGTCCGGCAGGAAGCCCATGTCCAGCATGCGGTCCACCTCGTCGAGCACGAGCACTTCCACATCCTTCAGGGAAATGGTCCCCTGGCTCATGAAATCGAGCAGGCGGCCCGGGGTGGCCATGATGACGTCCGCACCTTTTTCCAATTCCTCCCGCTGCTTGCCGTAACCGACGCCGCCGTGGATGAGCACAGGGCGAAGGCCGGTGTGCTTGCCGTATTTATGAAACTGATCTTCAACCTGTGCGGCGAGTTCCCGGGTGGGTTCGAGGATCAGGCAGCGAAGTTTCCCGGGGGCATCGAGCTTGGAAATGATGGGCAGCGCAAAGGCGGCGGTCTTGCCGGTCCCGGTCTGCGAGGAACCAATGATATCCCGCCCGGCGAGGACCATGGGGATGGCCTGGGCTTGGATGGAGGTGGGGGTTTCGTAGCCGGATTCGGTGACGGCTTGAAGAACGGGAGCGGACAGGCCTAACTCGGAAAAGGGTATTTGACTCACAATGGAAGGGTAAAAAGAAGGCACTTAGTGCAATTTCGGCGCTTAGCAAGGAGGGAATCCTGTGGGGGGCCGGGGAACAAGGGCGGGGAGGGATGGCTAAATGGCGATGTCCGGCTTGAGGCGCGGGGTGATTTTCAAGACCTTAATCTGCTGGCCGCGGAGGATTTTGATTTCCAAATCCTGATTGATCGGGAGGAGTTCCGTGGCGTCGATGAGGTCCTGCAGGGTCGTGATACGAAAGGTTCCAAGCGAGAGGACGAGATCGCCCGCCTCCAGGCCGGCGGCGAGCGCAGGACTGCTTTCGCGGCAGCCGGTGATGATGGGGGCGGGGGATGTTTTAGTGACGGCGATGCCCAGCCACGGCTGGATGGGTTTGCCGTGGGTGCGGATGTCCTGGAGAAATTTGTTCAGCCGCTCCGCCGGGATGGCGTGGAAGCAATCGAGTGTGTTGGGAACCTGGCGACCGAGCATGCCCACGATGCGCAGGGATTCATCGAAGACGGGGGCCCCGGCATTCGTGGTGGCGGCGGCGATGTGAATGCGCAGGTGGGAGGAGCCGAACGGTGCGAAAGGTTCCCGGCAGGCGAATCGGCCGAGGGTGGCGGGCGTGCCGGACGTGGATTCGGCATTCATGAGAGCGATCGGTGCGCCAGCCTGCTCGGATGGGGGCGAGCGGTCGGCAATGGCCAGCGGGAGTTTGCGCGAAGTGGGATTGATTTTGAAAAGCGCGAGGTGCAGCGAGGCATCATGCGCGAGCAGCATCCCGCCCACCATGGTGCGGCCCAGCGCGATCTGATACGTGGTGTGCTCCTCCACCTCGGCGAGATAGCCGAGGATCCAGTGCTGCTGCGGGTCCGGAGAGGCGACGAAAAATCCGCTGGTGATCGCCTGGCGTTTCTGGTCTTTCCAATGCTCTACGGCGACGATGCTCATCGCGGCCTCCGTGGCGGCAAGGGCTGGCGGGGGTTCCTGGGCCGAAACCACGGAACCATGCATCCACGCGATCAAAGCGAGTGCGCGGGGAAGGAGCAGCTTCATTGAAAAAGCAGCCTAGAGGTCGCGCAACGTGTCAGCAGGTGGCGTCGGAGTGGGTGCCGCATCTGCTTTTTTCTGCTTGGTTCCGTCCGGGACCAGCAGGGGATTGGAAACGGGCACCAGGCCGGGAGGAAGTGGCGGGGCTGGGGATTTGGGAGGCGTGGCCCCCGGAATGGGCTGGGCGATGATCCCGGCGACGATGGTCGTTTCCATGACGCGTCCAGGCCTGGGCCAGATGCAGACGAGCAAAATGATGGCGGCGTAGGCACCCGCCGCCGTCCAGATGACGGAGGGACGCCGCAGGCCTTCGATCCATGTGGAGACACGCTCCCACATCAGGCTCAGCGAACCACGATCCATGAGTTCACGCCGCTGGCGCTGCTGGAAGTCGGTGAGGAATTGATCGAAATACCCGGGTGGCGGGGATTCGTGTTTCTTCAGGCGGAGGAGGCCTTGCAATTTTTGCTCGGGGGACATGGGTCGGAATGGGGTCGAAGGTGGGGGCTATTTCAGGTAGTCGGCGAGGAGGGATTGGAGTTGGCGGTGGGCGTAGAACAGGCGCGAACGCACGGTTCCTTCGGAGACTTTGACGATTTTGGCGATTTCAGCGTGGGGCAGGCCCTGGATATCAAACATGGTCACCACGGCTCTATGGTCTTCTGACAGCTTCATCATGGCTTCGTTCAACTTCTGCTGAAGTTCGTTCAATCCGGCTTCGCGGAAGGGATCGCTGCCGGAGGTGGCTTCGATGAATTCCTGATCGCGTTCGATGCCCTGATCGATGTCGTCCAGGCTGTAGGTCTGGCGGCGGCCGCGTTTCTTGAGGAAATTCAGCGTCAGGTTGGTGGCGATGGTGTAGATCCAGGTGTAGAAGGCGGACTGGCCGCGGAAGCGCTTCAGGGAACGGTAGGCGCGGGCGAAAACGTCTTGGAGGAGGTCGTTGCTGTCCTCGCGGTTGGAGGTCATGTGGTAGATGAGACCGTAAAGTTTCCCGCTGTATTTCATCACCAGAACATCGAAGGCGGATGTGTCGCCATTCTGGGCGCGTTCCACCAATAGCTGATCCTCCTCGCGCGTGGAAAGGGCGCGGGCGGCGGTCTCCGCGTCGGCGAGGGCCGTGGGGCAAAAGGCGGCGGGGGCAGCGGTCATGGCTGGCTGATCAGAGGTGGAGGTGGTGGAGTCGATGGGCAAGCAGGAGAGGTGGAGCTAGACTTGCGGACGGGACTTGGTGAGGCTGACTCGAACGAAGTCAGTGGCGGGGAGGATGAATTTTTCGATCTGCAGCTGGACTTGTTGGACCGGGAAATGAACCAGCAGGGAATCGATCAGTTCTTCGGCGAGGGTTTCGATGAGTTTGCGGGGTTTGGAGGCGGAAAGTTCGCGGAGGTGTTCGGCCACGACGGCGTAATCAACCGTGCCGTGGAGTGCATCGTTCAGGCCGGTGAGGGGCTTGGATGGCCATAGGGTGACATTGAGTTTGAGGTGCTGGGGGAGTTGGCGCTCCGCGTCGGGCACACCGATGTGCGTTACGACGGTGAGACCATGGATGTGGAGGTGATCGGAACTGTTCATGGCATTGGACAGCGGGTGTCCGGGGAATGTTCGATCTTTTTACGCTGCTTACAAGCCGACAATTTCGCCCTCCGGCGTGACATCGATGCGCTCGGCTGCGGGGACTTTTGGCAGGGCGGGCATGCGCATGATTTTGCCATTGAGGGCGACGAGAAATCCGGCGCCGTTGGCGACTTCAAAATCGCGCACGGTGATGGTGAAGCCGCGCGGTCGGCCCAGCTTGGAGGCATCATCCGATAGGGAGTTCTGCGTCTTGGCCATGCAGAGCGGCAGGTGGCCCAGGCCATTGCGGCGGAGGAGGGCGAGCTTGGCTTCGGCTTCGGGGGTGATCTGGATGCCGTCGGCACCGTAAATTTTCGTGGCGATGGCGTGGAGTTTTTCCTCCACGGAATCCTCTGGTGAATAGAGAGCGGGCAATGGCGGGGAGGACTGGCTCGCGGCGGCGACGACGGCATCGGCGAGATCGGTCGTGCCAGCTCCGCCCTGCCCGAAGACATCAGCCAGAGCACAGGAGACACCGCGAGCCGCGCAGAATTTTTCGACGACAGAAATTTCCTCCGCCTGGTCGGTCGCAAAGCGGTTAATGGCCACGACGATGGGGCGCTGGAAAAGCGCGGCGCTGTCGAGATGGGCGGCGAGGTTCACCAGCCCGCGTTCCAGAGCCGCGGGGTCCGCGTGGGTGAGTTCCGCGAGGGCCGCACCGCCGTGCATTTTCAGCGCGCGGATGGTGGCGACGATCACAATGGCGGAGGGAGCGAGTCCAGCCTGGCGGCATTTCAGATGGAGAAATTTCTCCCCGCCCAGATCGAACGCGAACCCTGCTTCGGTGATGGCATAATCCGCGTAGGCCAGCGCCATGCGGGTGGCGAGCACGGAGTTACAGCCGTGGGCGATGTTGGCAAAGGGACCGCCGTGAACAAACGCCGGCACGCCCTCGATGGACTGCACGAGATTCGGCTGGAGGGCATCGCGCAGGATGGCCACGAGCGCTCCGGTGACGCGGAATTCCCGGGCATAAACCGCCTCGTCATCGCTAGTGTAACCCACGACCATGCGCTCCAGGCGCGAGCGCAGATCCGCGAGGGATTCGGAGAGGCTGAGCACCGCCATGATTTCAGAGGCGGCGGTGATGTCGAAACCGGACTGACATTCCACGGCAGGCTGGCCGCGTTTCACGGTGATCTGGCGCAGCGTCCGGTCATTGACGTCGAGGACGCGTTTCCACAAAACTTTCCGCTGATCCAGCCGCGTTGTCTGATGATAGAGCGCATTGTCCACCACGGAGGCGAGGAGATTGTGCGCCGACGTGATGGCGTGGAAATCGCCGGTGAATTGCAGATTGATCGACTGGGCAGGATGCAAGGTGCTGCGCCCGCCACCAGTCGCGCCGCCCTTGCGACCGAAGACCGGGCCCATGGAGGGCTGTCGCAACGCCAGCGCCACGGAACGCCCCGTCAGTCGCAACCCTTGCGCCAGACCGATGGAAACGGTGGTCTTGCCCTCTCCCGCAGGGGTGGGGGTGATCGCCGAAACGAGAATTAATTTCCCGCGCATCGGTCGGTCTGCGAGCGCCTTTAACGAGACCTTGGCTTGGTAATCCCCATAGGTGGTCAGATGCTGGGGGTTCAGGTGAAGCTCCTGACTTTTGACAAGGATTTTCTCTATGGAAGGCATGGTTGCACCAAAGACAGATGCGGGGGAAAGGAAAGGAAATTTCTGGGTGACCGATTGATTATTCGAGCTCTTGAGCCGTGGCTTTGGCGGGGCCGATTCGTGCGCTCGTGAACAACAGGAGCGATCCAAAGCAGCAGTCTAATCCACCACGGTGTCGGCACCCTGCTCCGTCTTGATGATGGGGTCAGTGGCCAGATCGCGATTCGGATCGGATGTTGCATCCGGTGGCGGAGCGGCGGCGGCTGCAGCGGTTGTGCTGGTGTTGCCGTTCTTGAGATCCTGCTGAAGATTCCCCAACACTTCCTCCCACCATGCCTGGCGGTCGAGCTGATCCTGGGCAATGGCGACTTCCTGCTGCGGGTCCAGAATGGGAGTCTCGCCCTCGGGTGTTGAAATAAGCAGATCAGGAATACTTTTGGTCTGCTCAGGAACGCTGGTGGAGGTGGTTTGCGAAACAGGGCCAGAGGTCGGATTTGAGGCAACGTCAGTAGTTAATGCCGGTGTCCAGAAAACGGAGTTTTGCGCCAGCCTGGCGAAGACCCGGTCCTGCTGTTCCTCGGTCAGATTAAGCAGCGGGACCAATCTTTCCAACTCACGGTTGGCCTGCTGTTGCACCAAGGAAGCCCGTTCTGAGAGGGTATTGGGTGCTTGGGGCGCGCTGGTGGTGGCTGGAACTTCCGCTGGTTGAACGGGAAGGGAGAGGGGCTGCTGCTGGGGGCTGGCTGCGTCGGAAGTCGCGTGGAGCGGATGAACGAGTGTCACTCCCGGGCCGGTAGGCATGCCCGGATCAAAGGAATCTTCCTGATTGGGGGCAGTGTGGGTTCCGTTGTGGGAAATCGGTGGCGGCTTGATTTCCTGTCTTGGGCGCGCCTGCCTGAGGAGCGGAAGGGGCGTTGAGGGGCTGGCGTTTACGATCACTGCTCCCGGGGAACTCCACCATGCCCACACGCCAATCGCTCCGGCGATGCCGAGCGCAGCGGTGATGAGCGGGGGAGAGAGTTTCATGGTCAAGGGGAGTAAGGCTACAATCCACTGGCAGCCGTGACGGGTGGAAGCGGACTGTCTTTAAGGAATTGCGGAAATTGTGACTCAATTTGCTGACGGAGTCGAGAACGTAATGTGTCGAGCCGCATTTTCTGCGTGGCATCCAAAAAGGTTCCGGGACGTCCAAGGGTGTCGTGAAAGGCCAGCAGTTCGAGGTGGATCTGGAAAAGTGCGCGATCGCGATTCAGGAACATCTGATCCGCCGTGCGTTGGAGCATGGGGCGGACGGCATTTTTTTGCGTTTCGTCGAGGTTGAGATCCGAGGCGAGGCGGTTCAGGGCGCGCTGCCACCAGTCGGTGGTGGCAGTGTCGGACAACTTGGTCTGAGTGTTCGAAACAGCGGCGGGTGCGGTGGATTTTTTGGCGATGAAATAGCCGGTGCCCGTTCCTGCGGCGAAGAGAGCCAGGAGGGCAGCGGTGAGGGCGATTTTATCGGAAACACGGATCATGGCAGGGGAAGGGCCAGGGTTGGGAGGTCGGCCCAGGGTTCGGGGGCGGCCTCGGCGGTCGGTTGCCAGACAGCGGAAACGGCGCAAAGGACGGCGGCAGCAAGGGCCGCGCGGAAGCTCCAGGCGCCCCAAAATCTGAATCGCTCGGAGCGCTGCAGGTCCTGCCAGCGGGAAACGACGCGGGTCGCAAAGCCAAACGGAGCCTCGTCCGAACGGGCTTCAGCGGGCTGGGCTCGCCGCGCGGACTCGGTCAGCCGGGACCAGGGATCTGGTGGGGGGGTATTCATGGGAGGAAATGGGGGCCGAGGTGTGCCAGCGATTCCGTCAGTTTCCGACGGGCGCGCATGGCTGTCACCTTCACTTTCGACGCACTCCAGCCGGTTTGGTTACATATTTCCTTCACGGAAAGACGTTCGAGGTCGAGCAGTCGGATGACAAGCTGCTGGTCGGGCTTGAGCGCGGCGAGGAGTTTTTCCACAACTTCGCGACTCTCTGATGGTGGGGAGGGAGTTTCATCGTGGAGTTCCCTCGTGGCCGCGGAAAGGAAGAATTGTTCCGATTCGGAGAGATCCGAGAAGCGCACTTCGGGGCGGACCTTCTGGCGGCGCAGCAGGTCCAGACAGGTGTTGGTGGTGATGCGGCAGACCCAGTGATGAAAAGGCTGCGGACCACGGTATTGATCCAATTTGGAAAACATTTTCATGAACACCTCCTGCGCCACGTCCTCCTCGTCGGTTCGGGCGGGCAGGTGGACCCGGATGATGCGAATGATATGCGGGTAGAGATCGTTCACCAACTGACGGGCGGACGACTCATCGCCGCGCCGGACTCCGGCGAGCGCCTCCGCCCAGGGATCCGCCGGTGTCTCCAGAGATTCCATCGCCGCCAGGGCGGGCCAGGAATCTGAGGTCAGCGGGTGCATGGGGAGGGGTAATGGAAGTTAGGGAGAGCGGGGAGTCAGATCCGCCTGTTTGGGAGCGAGGCCTGAAATATGGATAGCATCAACCCCGTCTCGCGCGAAAAGGTGCACAGCAATCAGGGAAAAAGTGGAGGACCAAGTTTGTAAAATCTTCTGGTCACTCCGGTGACCGTCGTGTCGGTAAAGGTGAAATCGGTGGTCTGTGTGGCCGTCAGCGGGGTGGGGGTGAGCAGCGACCAGCTTCCCATCGTCGTGCTGCCGTAAACGTTGTAGCGGTATCCGGCCTCGGCGTTCCAGGAGAGGGCGAAGGAGCCGGGGGTCTTCTTGACCTCGCTGGTAAAGGCGACCTGGGGTCGGTCTTCGGCTTCGATCCGCAGGTCGTCGAAGAGCATGTAGTTGTTGCCGCTGTTGCATATGTAGTTCGAAAGAAACGGCGTTGCGTCTCCAAAATTCATGCGGAAACCTACGGCTCCTAGGTTCAACGGGGCGCTACCAGTGTAAAAGGTGAGGTCGCTGAAGAGCGGGATGCCATCGAGAGAACTGCTCCACTTGTTGGTGCGAAAATTGATGCGCACAGTGATGAGTTGCATATTATCGTAGATAAAATACCCCCCGGTGCTGACGTAGGAAAGATTGGTGGAACCTGCGGAGGATTGGGTTCGGAAGACCAGTTGTTGTGGTGCCCCCTGGCTGTCCAGAGTATGGTTGTCGAACTGAATCGCTGCCAGCACCGTACCTGTTCCGGTGGCTGTGGTTGCACCATTCATGATGAACAGTTCGAAGTTGTCCCGGTATTTTAAAAAGGAAACGCCGGTGGTGGAATCCTTAATGCCAACGAGCGCTGAAATAAAGACGACCTCCTTGCTGCTCGTCACTGGCGAGTAATAATAGGGAGGGGTGCGTAGGAGCGGGACCCTGACGTTGAGGCTTTTTCCCGGCAGCGAAACGCCCTGGCTGTAGGTTCCTCCGATGAATCCTGCATTTCCCAAACCCGGGAAGGCATGAACGGATTCAGAATCGACTCCGCTGCGCCCGACTCCATAGCTGGCGGAAGTACTTCCCAGCCAGACATCGGGTGTATCCTCCACAATTTTATCATCCCCCAGGTGAGGATAGAGGGAGGTGTTGGAGGTGAAGGTTTCAAATCCCGTTGTGTACAGCACGTCCGCTTGAGCCAAGGGACTCAGCAAAGCAGCAGGGAGCAATCCGAGCAGGAGACAGCGCAGGGTGGGGAAACTCATTGGGGGATAAACCTGACAAAACCAAAAAGGTTTTATAAAATCAGAATCAACCTGGCAAGATAATTAAGCGGCGATACAAAAGAGAGCGGCATGTCCCGGGACATGCCGCTCTGAGGGTGATTTATAGCCCAGCCGCTTAGGGTCAGGGAGGAGGAAGCACTCCGCCGCCACCTGGAGGTGGGGGTGGGGGGCCGGCGCAGGCTGCGAGGAACTCAGCCTTGGAGATTTTGCCATCACCATCCTTGTCGAGGTGATTGAAAATCGCCGTAACGAGTTCGGCAGGAAGATTGACCGGTGGCTTGAACTCATCGGTGGAGAGGAATCCGTCGTCATTGGTGTCGAGTTCATCGAAGCGGGCACCGCGATGGTCCTCGATCTTCTTGCGGGCGGCATCACGGGCGGCCTTGAGTTCATCCGCAGACAGCACGCCGTCGCCGTCGGTGTCGAATTTCTTAATGAGATTGGCCTTGGCCTTGTCGCGAATGGCGGCTTCAAAGGCCTGGCGTTCCTCTGGACCAAGTTTGCCGTCGCCATTGACGTCGAAGGCTTTCATGATGTCGGGAAGTTCGCCGGTGCCGAAAGGCTTGCGATCTCCAGCGTGAACTGGCAGGCCAGCGAGGACCAGGAAGCTGGTCAGAAGCATTGCATATTTCATGGGGTGGATGTGGGTTAGGGTGGTTTGGACTATCGTTGAATTTGGAGGTTTCGGGCATTGCGACCGATTCTTTCCACAACCTCAGACGCGGGTCCGGGATGGCTGGTTACATCTTTGGAAATTTATTTTTCCGATGCCCCGTTGTCCCAGGATGAAATCGGATTATTGGTGGGGTTCACGATCTGTTTACTTCACACTCAAATCCATCCATCCCATGCCCACTCCCACTGCTGACGATTTCCGCGCGCATTCCACCTGGCTGCACACCAACGGTGCCGATGGGGTGCAATTGAATGCCCCGAGCGCTGACTTGAGGGGTGCTGACATGACGGGGAAGAATCTGGCGTCGGCACTGCTGCCCAATGCGAATCTGGCCGGGGCCAAACTCATAGGCACGGATTTCACCGGGGCGGATTTGTCGCAGGCGAGTCTGTCCAAAGCAGATGCCAGCGGTGCCTCCTTTAAAAATGCCCGGCTGGATGGGGCGGATTTCTCCGGAGCGGACTTGGATGGCGTGCAATTTCTTGGCGCCTCTCTCGTCGGTGCCAAGTTCCAGGCAGCGGACGCCAGCGGAGCGCAGTTTGACGGGGGGAATGTTTCACGAGCCGATTTTTCCGGCGCGGATTTGTCAGGGGCTGATTTTACAGGCTGCCAGCAAGTCGGCATCATTCTGGAAGGTGCCGATCTGACGGACGCCCGTGGGCTGACGGCCTAACGAGGTTGCGCCGGAAACGCTATTGCCTGCTCGCAGGCCCTCGCGGCGCGCAGGAGCCTGGCTTCACCGAGACTTGGGCCGAGCAATTGCAGGCCGATGGGCAGGGCGAGACGTTCGGTCTGGGAGGCGGTCCATCCGCAGGGGAGGCTGATGCCGCAGACGCCCGCCAGATTGGCGGCGATGGTGAAAATGTCCTCAAGGTACATCGTGAGTGGATCCGAGGATTTTTCTCCGAACTTGAAGGCGGGGGAGGGGCAGGTTGGGCCGACGATCAGGTCCACTTGCGAGAAGGCTTTGGCGAAATCCTGCTGGATGAGATTGCGGACTTTCTGGCCTTTTAAATAGAACGCATCGTAAAATCCCGCACTCAGCACATACGTTCCCAAAATGATCCGCCGTTGCACTTCCGGCCCGAATCCCTCCGCCCGGCTGCGCGAATACAGATCGATCATGTTCTGCGGGTCCGCGCAGCGATGTCCAAATCGTACGCCATCAAAGCGCGCCAGATTGGCGGAGGCTTCCGCCGTGGCGATGATGTAATACGTGGCCACGGCATATTCCGTGTGGGGCATGGAAATGGGGATGATTTCCGCGCCCTGGTCGGCGAGCAACTGCACGCCGCGTTCGACGGAGGCGCGCACTTCCGGGTCCATGCCATCGACGAAATACTCCTTGGGCAGTCCGATTTTCATGCCCTTGACCCCATGGTTTAACTCCTTCGAAAAATCTGGCGCCGGATCAGGAAGGCTCGTGCTGTCGCGATCATCCCCGCCGGAAATGGCCTGTAGAATGAGCGCCGCGTCGGTTACGTTTTTCGTCAGCGGGCCGATTTGATCGAGCGACGAGGCATAAGCCACCAGGCCATACCTTGAGACACGACCGTAGCTGGGCTTGAGTCCCACGCAGCCGCAGAGCGAAGCCGGTTGGCGAATCGATCCCCCCGTATCCGATCCCAGCGCCGCAATGGCCAGATCCGCCGCCACCACCGCCGCAGATCCGCCGCTGGACCCGCCCGGCACCCGGCCGAGATCCCTCGGGTTCCGCGTGACTTTGAGGGTGGAGTTTTCCGTGCTCGAGCCCATCGCGAACTCATCCATGTTCGTTTTGCCAAAGGGGATCGCCCCCGCCGCCCGCAGTCGGGTCACGACCGTGGCATCGTAGGGGGAGGTATAGTGACCGGCGAGAATCTTCGAGGCGCAGGTGGTGGGTTGACCGGCGACGTTGATGTTGTCCTTGATGGCAATCGGAATGCCGCCCAGTGGCAGGCTCAGATCTGCTTTGGAGGCGGCCTCCAGCGCGGCTTCCAGATTGAAATGCAGGTAGCCGCCAATCTCAGCATCGCGGCTGGCGATTTCCTGATGCAGCGACTGGACGATGTCCTGAGGGGAAATTTCACCGCTCGCGAGTCTGAGGCGCAGCGTGGAAATATCGGAAGCGTGTAAGGGGGCCATTTAAATAAAGGGGGGCAAATGGGGCGGGTTATTCGACGACTTTAGGCACGGAGAACTGGTTCTGGGCGGCACGTGGGGCATTCAGCAACGCCAGGTCCACCGTCAATCCGGGCCGCGTCGCATCCTCGCGCGTCACATCGTAGACGGGGTTCGGATGCGCCAGGGGTTCGACTCCAGTGACATCCAGCGCATCCAATTTCGCGACATACCCCAGAATGTGATCCAGTTGCACGGAATACTCCGCCAACTGGGCTTCAGACAACTCCAGACGTGCCAAATGGGCGATGGGCCTGACGGCAAAATGTTCTTCCTGACTCATGCGCTGACCTATGATGCGAGCTGGCGGCGATGTAAAATTGAAATGTCTGGGAGGTCTCCGAATCTGCGGGCGGTCAGGTTGGTGGTTGAATCGGCGGATGGCCGCATTCCGGCAGTCTCCCGCCGCCCACTGCCACGCCATGGTCGAAGACTGCCTCCGCCACGGCGAAACCGAACGCATCACCCAACGCGTCCACGACACCGCCATGCGCTTCTACGCGGGGTTGCTCGCGTGATCTCTCTTACAGTCCAAGAGCCGCCAATCCCGGCTTTAGCGCGGCTTCCAGCTTGATCATCGTGTCGACCATCTCCGACTGAATCTGCGGCCATTCGGACTCCGGGCTACGGTAGCCGCCGCGTTCGATGACGTGTCTGATGCGACATGCGCGTTTGGTGTCGAGGCGTTCCCATGAAAGTGAGCAGCCGAACGCCTTTTCAATCTCGTCTTTACGCGCAAAAAATTTATCGAAGATGGCTTTGTTCTCCACAGCCTCACCGCGGTCAATGTAGAGTTCCGCGACGCTATATTCTTGAACGATCGCATAGACGAACCCGAGGCCGCGAATGCCGGAGGCTGCCCCCATCCAATGGTGTGAACCGGGTTTAATGTTGGCGTGACGCGTGTTGCGGCTGCGGGCGATGGCCGCTAATCCTTCCCAGAATTTCAAGCGCACATCGTAGCGTTCGGCCCGCTTCTTTCGGCCGACCTGTTCCTTTTCTCGGAGCTGCACTTGATAGTCATTGGCCTCGGGCAGAGGGATAATCTGCTGAACATCGATCAGTCGTTTCTCGCCGTCTTGGTAGGGCCGAAGGCGTACGCAGCGAATGTCGATATCCCGGTCACGTAGCCAGAGCACAGCAGTCGTAAGTTCCTTCCCAAAATCTTCGGAAACAAGGACAATGCGCACATCTGGAGCGAAGTTTTCCTCGTCGGGTTCCTCCCAACCCAGAAACGTGAGCATGCGTGTGCGGGCTTCGTCTGCTGGCTCGCCCAAGCGGCTCAGAAATTCTCCGTGGATCCGCTCGGCCCGCTCAAACGTCATCGCCGACACCATGCTGGCGTAGCGGATGGCTTGGAGTTCCATGTGCCCGCCGTCGTTCGTACGCTTCAGTTCGATCACGACGAGGTTTGCCTGCGGGTCGATGGCGAGCAGGTCAATGCGGCGGCGGCTGTCGTCCCAATCGCTGAACTCCTCCGTCAGCACGTAGAGAGCATCGCCCAGCACTTCGATTTGGGTCCGCAATAAACGTTGAAGATCGTCGCGCTCACGCACCTTGAGGTCGGCAAACGAAGATTGGCTGAGCGGCCGGAAGGCGTCGGGAGTCATTTCGTAGAGTGGCATGGTGTATGTTCTGATTTATGATTTGCGGAGCCTACCTGAGACAGATGGAGAGTATACTTGCTACCAACGACGGTGCCGGTTAGTTCTCGGAGGGAGGAAGGTGTAGAGTTTCGTCCGAAGCGTCAATGACAAACCCGTCCAGCTTCCCCCTCTGGCAGCGAATCGCCTTCACCTGCTCCCCAACGCCCCCGGCGTGGTGGCCTCCGTCCTCGGGTTGGCTGGCAGGAGCCTACCCGAGGAAAGCGGGTTGTAAGGGGTGATCCACACCGGGGTTGCGGCCCTGAACAGAGGCGATGTTCTCGTCGATTTTCGAAAATCGAGCCCGACATCGCTCTTGTTGAGGCCGACATCGCCGATGTTAGTGTCAAATTCTCAAAGTTGAGAACAACAAGGGCGATGTTGGGCTCGAATTCTCAATGTTGAGGCCAACATCGGCGATGTTAGCGCCAACATCGGCGCTGTTGGGCTCGATTTTCGAAAATCGGCGCTAACATCGGCCTTGTTAGCCTCAACATCGGCGATGTTGGGGCCAACATTGGACTTGTTTGGGTGTGTTTGGCGGTATCGGCCAGCCCGGGAGGGAGGTTGGCGAGGGCAGGAGAATTGTTCACGAATTAGAGTGACAGATGACGAGGAAATTGCTTTAACCGGGCACCACGGCGTTCTTTGGATGGTGGGGGGGACTTCCCGATGCAGAACTGGGAGAAGATTTTGCCGGGGAGGTCTTCGGTGTCGGGGCTGCCGACGATGTGTGCGGCCACGCCAGAGGGCACGGAGGTGGGAGGTGGACCCAGTGGGGGTTCTCTGGGGTGTAAGGCTTGGCAACGGCGGCTTCAACAACCGGAACGGGGCTGAATTTTTTCCTTTACAGTCCCGGCGGTTTGCTCCAAGACTTGCCCACGTGAGCGACGAAACTACATCCACTTCTGAAGGCAGCCACGGTGCGCCTTCCAATTTCTCCAATCAAGCCTCCTTCAGGAAGAAGAAGGCCAAGAAGGACGGGATTGGCAATTTATTCATGATGATCGCCGTTCTGGGCATCGTAGCCTCGGTGGTCTCGGTGGTGCTCTCCATGCTGTTCACTGCCAACGGTTAGTCTGTCGTTGCGCATTCATGAGGCCCGTCGGCGGCGCTGGGAACCATTCCCAGGGCACAGAGCGTTTCCCTTCCTCCCTTTCCCTCCCTATATCTCATTATGTCCAATATCATCATCGTAGGCGCCCAGTGGGGTGATGAAGGCAAAGGCAAGATTGTCGATGTCCTCACCGAGCATGCCGACGTCGTCGTGCGCAGCCAGGGAGGCAACAATGCCGGCCACACCGTCATTCACAGCGGCAAGAAATACATTCTGCACCTCATTCCCAGCGGCATTCTCTGGCCGGGGAAACGCTGCGTCATTGGCAATGGCGTGGTCATGGATCCCATTTCCCTGCTTGAGGAGATCGACAAACTTCGCGGGCAGGGCATCACGGTGACGCCGGAGCAAATGCGCATCAGCGATCGCGCCCACGTCGTCATGCCCTACCACCGTGGCCTGGATCAGGCCCGCGAGAAATCGCTGGGGGATGGCAAGATTGGCACGACGGGACGCGGCATCGGGCCGACGTATGCGGATAAAATCGAACGCAAGGGATTTCGGCTCATTGATCTCGACAACCCTGTGCTGTTTGCGGAAAAATTCACGGATCGCATCAATCAGTGCAATGAAATCTTCGCCTCGGTGGGGATGCCAGCCCTGGATGCTGAGAAGGAAGGTGCCGCCTACCTCGCCGCCTGGCAGCGCCTGAAGCCCTTCGTCACCAATACCGTTGTGCTGCTCCATGAGGAATTGCAGAATAAGAAATCGCTGCTCTTCGAGGGAGCCCAGGGAACCTATCTGGACATCGATCACGGCACGTATCCTTTCGTCACTTCTTCCAATACCACGGCGGGCGGTGCCCTGACGGGTTCCGGCGTCTCGCCACGCGCCATTGACCGGGTGGTGGGTGTCTGCAAGGCCTACACCACACGGGTGGGCGGCGGTCCCTTCATCACGGAAAATGATGATCTGGGTGATCGGCTGCACAACATGGGGCGTGAATTCGGCTCCACGACCGGCCGGGCGCGCCGCTGCGGGTGGCTGGACATGGTGCTCGTACGTTATGCCGCTATCCTGAGTGGGTTCGATGACCTGGCCGTCACCAATCTCGACGGTCTGGACGCCCTGGATGAAATCTCCATCTGCACCGCCTACGAACTCGACGGCCAGCAGATCACGTTCCCTCCCTCCGCGCCAGCAGACTGGGACCGTTGCAAGCCCGTTTACGAAAAACTCCCCGGCTGGAAACAGGACCTCAGCGGCATCCGCAAATATTCCGATCTCCCCACCAACGCCCGCCGCTATCTCGATCGCATGGCCGAACTGGCTGGAGCGAAAATCTCGCTTGTGGGCATCGGCCCGGATCGCGAGCAGACTTTGGAGGCTTAGGAGCCCGTTGAAAAACCGCCCCAGCGCCAGAGGCGCGAGATATTTTTAGCAATCGCGGGGTTCTCATCGCTGATCTCCGTAGGAGCGGCATCTATGCCAGGGGGGACGCTATTCCGCTCCTACGGGGCTCCTCCGCTTGGGAAATTGGGCTGCTATAATGATGTCGCGCCTTTGGCGCTGGCTGGCCAATGATGGGTGACGGATGTTTTTCAACAGACCGTTAACGGTGGCGTGAACAGGTTTGGCCCATGCGATGAAATGCATTTCTGGGGAAATCGTGCTCCGGGGGCATTTTAGATTCGATTTCTGCATTGAAGCGTGCTTGGTGCGCACGGTATGCAGAGATGGTTATCGAGTTTAAAGAAAAGGTGGCGTTTGGCGCTGGGGACCGTGCTGGTAATCGGGTATTGCGCGGCGGGCATGGGGCGACTGTCTTACGATGTGGATGTCTCATCGCTGCTGCCGCAGGACTTGCCGGAGACAGAAGGTTTCAGATCCTTTCTGCGGCATTTCGCGCAGCGGGGGGAGTTGATTTTGACGCTGGAATCGAAGACGGACGAGGAAGCGGACGCGGCCAGCGAGGCCATTGCAAAACAACTACTGGCGGAGACAACCAAGGTGAAACGCGTGGTCTGGCAGCGGGAGGAGACGGATGCGGCGCAGTGGTCGGAACTCCTGGCCTGGTCGATTCTGAATCAACGTCCGGAAGGTTTCAAAGCGTGGGAGGGCCGGCTCAATGCAGAAACACTGCCAGCGCGGCTGGCCACGCAAATGGAGGATCTGGAGGACTCCTTAAGTGGTGAGGACTCCAAGTTGGGGTATGATACTCTGGGGTTGCTGGATGGGATGCTGGGGACCGGGGACATGGCGGACGGGGGATCGGAGTTTGGCTCGGCCGATGGACGCTTCCGCGTGATGTATGTGGATTCCGTCGAGGCTCTCGGCGATTACCGAAAGGCGAATGCCTGGGTGGAGGAAATGCGATCAATCGCCCAACGCGCCGCACCCACGGCGAACATTCGATTGACCGGGGATCCGGCGATCAAGGCGGAAATTTCCCGCACGATGGAGGCGGATATGAAGAAGTCGCTGGGGCTTACGCTGGTGCTCATTGGACTGCTCGTCTGGCTGGGGTATCGTAGCGTGCGGTTGCTGCCCCTGCTGGCGCTGGGGTTGCTGCTGACTTTCCTGCTGACGCTGGGGACGTGCGGATTGTTTCTGGGATCGCTGACGATGCTGACGGTGGGATTTGGGGCCATTTTGATTGGTTTATCGGCGGACTATGGCGTCATGCTTTACCAGCGTTCGCTGGAGGCAGGAGGCGACTACCGGGAGGGCGCAAGGCGCGCGCGGCTGGGTGTTTTCTGGGCAGCGGCGACGACGGCGGCCGTGTTTCTGGCGTTGATTCCGCTGGGATTTCCAGGACTGACGCAACTGGGCCTGCTGGTGGCGGGCGGCGTGGTCATCGGAGCCTTTGTGATGCTGGGCCTGCTGCCCAGAGCATTGGAAAAATGGGGAGGGAAGCCGCGGATCATTCAGGAAACCGGGTGGTTTGGCAACGCGCGGTGGGATCGGCTGCTGGCCTGGGTGGCGGGGTTGATTCTGATGCTGGGGGTGGTCGGCCTGTTCTGGCATGGACTGCCCAAGGTGGATGTCCGCAGCGGCAGCCTGCGGCCCAAGCGCAGTGAAACGTTTTCCACGATGGACCTGATGCGGGATCGGCTCACCGGCAGCACGGGCGGATTGTCGGTGCTGATCACCGGTGCCTCGGAACTGGAAACTGCGGAGCACCTGATCGGCGCCCGGCAATGGCTGGAGGCGGAAAAGGCCGCGGGCCGGGTCCAGTCGTTTTCGCTGCCGGTTCCGTTTGTGAATCATCCGGAGCACCGCCGGGAAAATCTCGTGGTGGCCGGCAGAATTCTTTCGCAACGCGAGCGCCTGCACCAGTCGGTGATGGACACGGGCTTCACCGAGGACGCGTGGCATCTGGCCAGCGGAGTGTTTGACCAATGGCAGCAATGGTTCAGCACGGATCATCCGGAGAACATCCGGCCATCCAGTTCCAACAACCAATGGATGCTGCGACGCATCACCTCCGTGCGCGATGGTGGCAAGGATTGCGCGGCCCTGGGATTTGTCACGCCCACGCCGGGAAATGCCAGTCGGCAGTTGTCTCCGGGACTGCCCAAGGGCGTGTTTCTGGCCGGGCCGGAGGTCATGAATGAAACGCTCAACCGCCTGCTGGAAAAAGGCTTCTTTGGCATTTCGATGCTCTTTGCCTTCCTGACGCTCGCCCTGCTGGCCTTCGCCCTGCGTTCCTGGAGGACGCTGGCGCTGGTCTTGCTGGGGATCACCCTGAGTTACGCGTCCCTGCTGGGATCCATGTCCTGGTTTGGTCTGTCTTGGAATTTTTTCACCCTGCCCGCGCTTCTCATCAGTCTGGGAACCGGCAGCGATTATTTCATCTATGTGGTTCTGGAACTCACCGCCACGCCCCACCTGGCCCGGATGCGCCAGCGGATCGGGCGGGCGATCGTTGTGTGCGTGGGGAACAGTGTCATCGGATTTGCATCGCTGCTGAGTGCGAATTGCAGCGGACTTTCCAACATGGGACTCGTCTGCGCGCTGGCCCTCACCCTGAACACCCTCTGCGCCCTCTTCGTCCTGCCGCCGCTTTATTTGCGCTGGTGTAAGCCGCGTTTAGAAACTTTACAGACGCCCGTCGAATCGTAAGCTGGGCCACCTCCCATTCCATGTCCAAAAACCTCAGTTTCCTTTCCTACCGCCAGGGCGTTCAAAAGAACCTCTTTGAACGCATGGTCGATGCCGCCGATCGCAACGGCGCTGCCGAAACCCCCGAGACCGTGCGCGCACTGGGTGCCGATTCGCTCTTCGGCGATGCGGTGACGCTTGGGGCCGTCTCGTCGTATGATTTTCTGAAAAAGGAGAATGCGAACAAAAAGATCTTCCTCTGCAATGGCTCAGCCTGCCTCTGCGCCGGAACGCAGAAGAAATTGCATGCCGATGCCGCCAGGGTTTTTTCCGAGGAGGAAATCGGCCACATCTGCTGCCTGGGGCGCTGTCATGAGGGAGGAGCCTTTCAATTCAAGGGTTCCAATTACTCAGGCTTGAACGACGCCTCGCTGCAGGAACTGCTCACCACTGGCAAGGGCGATTCCACTGATCGCTATGCGGTCGTGTCCCATCTCCAGTCTGCACAACTCACCGCTCCCTTTCCCGGCCTGGAAAGCTACTATGCGCCACTGCGCGCCCTGTTGCAAAAGGGCGACCGCGATGCCTTCGCTGCTGAACTCAAGGTCGCAGGTTTGCGGGGTCGAGGCGGTGCCGGATTTCCTCTGCATTTGAAATGGCAGTCCTGCCGCGAGGCCAAGGGCGATGTGAAATACATCGTCTGCAATGCCGACGAGGGTGACCCGGGTGCCTACATCGACAAATACCTCATGGAGCAGCAACCGCACAGTGTGCTGCTCGGCATGATGGTGGCTGGATGGTTCGCGGGAGCCGAAGCCGGGGTGCTCTACATCCGCGCCGAATACCCCGATTCGGTCCGCATCATCGCCGATGCCATCAAGGAGCTTGAGGCGGCAGGCCTGCTCGGAAAGAACATTTGCGGCAGCGGCTGGAATTTTATTCTGAAGCCCGTCAAAGGTGCCGGAGCCTACATTTGCGGCGAGGAAACGGCACTGCTCTCGTCGCTCGAAGGCCAGCGCCCCGAAGTCCGCACCCGTCCTCCCTTTCCCACGCAGGAGGGGCTTTTCCGCAGGCCGACCATTGTTAACAACGTGGAGACCTTTTCCAATCTCCACGCCATCCTAACTCAGGGCGGCGCGGCCTTCGCCAAGCTGGGAACAGCGGCCTCCACCGGCCCGAAGCTTCTTTCGCTCGACAGCCATTTTGTTCGCCCCGGCATCTACGAAGTCGCCATGGGCACGCCCTTGCGCACCGTTGTAGAACTCGCCGGAGGCTTCAAAACCAAGATCAAAGCAATCCAGGTCGGCGGGCCGCTCGGGGGGATGCTGCCGGTGGATAAGATCGATTCGCTCACGGTCGATTTCGAATCGTTCAAACAAGCCGGGTTCCTGCTTGGTCATGCCGGGGTCGTCAGTATTCCTGAGGAGTTTCCGATGATCGAATACCTGCAGCACCTGTTCCAATTCACGTCCGACGAGTCCTGCGGCAAATGTTTCCCCTGCCGACTGGGGTCCACGCGCGGAGCGGAATTGCTGGCCAAGGCCAATAGCGATCCCACCTACAAGATCGATCAGGAACTGCTGAATGATCTGCTGGAAACCATGGAACAAACCTCCCTCTGTGCACTCGGAGGCGGCGTCCCGCTGCCCATCAAGAACGCCCTGATGTACTTCAAGGAGGAACTGCAGGGGTATTTCCAAAAGGCTGGCAAATGATCCCATTTGGATCGCGATGCATTTTATGAAACACCCACACCGTGCCCTCATGCTGTTCGTCGCTGCGCTGCCTGCTTTCGCTGATACACCAAAGCTTCCCGGGGTCGGCGATGCCATGCAGGAGATGGTCGACCAGCACGAGATCTCCGGTGCGGTGACGATGGTGGTGGGACGGGACAAGGTGCTGCATTTGGAAGGCACCGGCTTTGCGGATGTGGCATCGAAAAAGCCGATGACGCCCGAGACGCTTTTCTGGATCGCCTCCATGACCAAACCAATCACTGGCACGGCGATTCTCATGCTGCAGGACGAAGGCAAGCTTAGCGTGGCTGATTCGGTGGCGAAGTATCTGCCGGAATTTGCCAGCTTGAAGACACCTTCCGGAAAGCCCGCCAACCTGACGATTTCACAAATCCTCACGCACACCTCGGGCCTTGGCGAAGCCAGTGGTCCGGCCGCGCAGAAAGCCCGGACACTCGCGGACCTGGTGCCGCTGTGGATGGCCGCGCCCATGCAATTTGAGCCTGGCTCCAAATGGAGTTACTGCCAGAGCGGGATCAATGCGGCTGGAAGGATTGTCGAGGTCATCAGCGGCCAGACCTTCGATGCCTTCCTCCAGAAGAGACTTTTCGATCCCTTGGGAATGAAGCAGACGACGTTTTACCTGACGCCGGCGGCGCGAGCGCAAATGGTGACCGCTTACTCCAAGAACAAGGACACCGGCCTGCTCGAAGCCGTTCCAACGCGCGAGGATTTCGGTCCGGGCGACCGCCCTCCGCATGGCAACGGAGGACTCTTCTCCACGGCTCCGGACTATGCGCGCTTTTGTCAGATGCTGCTCAATGGCGGCACGCTGGGGGGGCATCGCTATCTCACGGCGGAGGCCATGAAATTTCTCAACATGCCGCAAACTGGCGATCTCCCGACGGGCTTTTTTCAAAATGACACCTACGGCCAGCATGGCACGAAATACGGATGGGGGATCGGCACCTGCGTGCTGCGCACTCCGCATGATGGAGTGGCTTCGATGCTATCGCCGGGTTCCTTCGGCCACGGGGGCGCGTGGGGCACGCAGGCGTGGATCGATCCCACGAAGGGCGTGGCTTACATTCTCATGGTGCAGCGCGCCAACTTCCCCAACAGCGACGCCAGCATTGTCAGGGAAAAATTCCAGGCAGCTGCGGCAAAAGCTCTGAAATAAGGCATTGGAGCCGTCCGGTTCAGGTTTGTTTGAGCGATTCCCGAAGCCCGGCATAAGCCGCCAGCGCGCGATCCCGGGCCATGGCGTGGTCCACGATGGGTGCGGGATATCCGGCGGGCGGGCCGTTGGGAGCGGTCCAGGGTGCGTGCAGGTATTCGAGCGGAAACGATTTCAACTCTGGAATCCACCGGCGCACATAATCGCCATCGGGATCGAATTTTTGTCCCTGGGTGATGGGGTTGAAGACACGGAAATAGGGCGCGGCATCCGCTCCGCATCCAGCCGTCCATTGCCAGCCGAGCGTATTGGCGGCGAGGTCGGCATCGACGAGCGTGTCCCAGAACCACAGCGCCCCCTCCTGCCATGCGAGGAAGAGGTCCTTCACGAGGAAACTGGCGACGATCATCCGAACGCGGTTGTGCATCCATCCGGCGGCCCAGAGTTCACGCATGCCGGCATCGACAATCGGATAGCCGGTGCGACCGTGGCACCACGCCTTGAGCGCGGCGGGATCGTGTTTGGATTGGAAATGCTGCCACTCGGATCGAAGCGGGGCATCGGGCGTGTGGGGGAAATGGTAGAGCAGATGATGGGCGAATTCGCGCCAGCCGATTTCGGTCACATACTGGGTGGAGAGCCAGTCCTGGCGACCCTCGGCTGCTAGAATGGCGAGGACCTGGCGGGGGCTGATTTCACCAAAATGCAGGTGCGGGGAAAGGCGCGATGTTCCGGCGTGATCCGGCCGGTTGCGCTCCTCGGAATATTGGTCCCATGCATTCCGGGCGAATGCCTTGACGCGCTGCTCTGCGGCGATTGCGCCGACCTTCCACGTCGCGGCGATTTGGCCGGCCCAGGGAATTTTAGGCTCGAGTTTCAGCGAGGAAAGCGCGGCGGATTTGGGCCAGGCCTTGGGCGATGGGAGCGATTTCGGCGCGGGCAGCGGAGCCGGAGCCGGTGGAGGTGCTGCGGCGAGGCAATGTTTCCAGAATGGGGTGAAGACCTGGAAGGGTTTACCACTTTTGTTTTGGATGGTCCACGGCTCGTGCAGAAGCGCGGCATTGAAACTGTGAACCTCACAACCATCGGCCCGCAGCGCTTCCTTGATTCTTGAATCGCGGACGATGATTTGTGGTTCGTAGCGTCGGCTCCAACAGAGGGCCCCGGCGCCGGTTTCGTTGCGGAGTTTGCGAAGTTCAGCGAGCGCAGGACCGCGACGGATAATGAGCGTGCTGCCGAGTTTCGCGAGCTGCTCCTGCAATGCCTGCAAACTTTGGTGCAACCACCAGCGGGATGCGGCTCCCGGTGTCCACGAACCTTCTTCCTCGGGCGACCAAATGAAGACTGGTATTACGGGGCCTCCACGCGCGATGGCGGCCTGCAGGGCCGGATGATCCGCAATGCGGAGATCGAGTCGGAACCAGACGAGGGTGGGGGACATCAGTAAGACGACTCCGCTAGGCAAGCCGGAACGAATCCGTTTAATGAGCCAGTGCTTTGTCGCGGGGTTGGTGGGCTACAGGTGGCGCGGGAGTGGTCGCCGTCACCTTTTCGATGTCCGCAGCGGTGACTTTGAATTCCGGGCACATGGTGTCGGCATCCATGCCATCGCCCGTGACGTTGTTCACGAGGGCTTCCGGGAAGTGGAACGTGGTGTAGAGGATTCCTGGTTTGACGTCTTCAGTCACACTGGCTTTGAGCCGGACTTCACCGCGGGCACTGAAGAGGCGGACGAGATCGCCGGTGACGATACCTTTGCGTTTGGCGTCGGATGGATGGATCGTGAGGAGGTCCTCACCGACAATGTCACTATTGCCGGTGCGGCGGGTCATGGTTCCGCAATTGTAGTGCTCCAGAATGCGGCCCGTGGTGAGGATGAACGGAAATTGCTTGCCGTAGGATTCGAGTTCAGCGGATTCCTTGAACGGGAAGAAATGGAATTTCCCCAAACCACGCTTGAAGGATTCGAGGTGAAGGATCGGGGTCCCCTTGCCGCCGGCCTGGATTGGCCATTGCGAACCCTGATCGCCCAGATTCTCCCAGGTGGCACCCTTGAAGAAGGGAACGATCTGGGAAATTTCCTGAAGCATGCCATCGGGCGTGTAGGCGGGCTGCGGATATCCCATGCGGTTCATGATTTCGACGACGATCTGTCCATCGGGCTTGGTGCCGGCGAGCGGAGGCACGGTGGCCTGGACGCGTTGGACGCGACGTTCGCTGTTGGTGAAGGTGCCGCTTTTTTCGAGGAACGAGGAAGCCGGGAGGATGACGTTGGCGAATTTGGCAGTTTCCGTCATGAAGATTTCCTGCACCACGAGGAACTCCAGTCCGTTCATGGCGGCCTTGACGTGTTCGGAATTTGGATCCGTCTGCACCACATCCTCGCCCATGAGCCAGAGTGCCTTGAGGCGGCCATCGATGGCGGCATCGAACATCTGGGGAATTTTCCAGCCGGGTTCCTCGGTGAGTTTTACACCGTAAAATTCCTCATAAACTTTGTGGGCCTGAGCATCGTCGATTTCAAAATACCCCGCGCCCTGGTGGGGTTGGCAGCCCATGTCGGCGGCGCCCTGGACGTTGTTCTGCCCTCGCAGCGGATTCACCCCCACGCCGGGACGGCCAATGTTGCCGGTCATCATCGCGAGGTTTGCGATGAGCATGACCGTTTTGGCACCCTGGCTTTGTTCAGTGACGCCGAGCCCGTGGAAGGACATGGCGGCCTCGGCAGAAGCATAGGTGATCGCTGCGGCGCGGACTTCCTCGCGCGGCACGCCGGTGATTTTTTCGATTTCATCGAGATCCAGCGATAGCAGGCCGGCCTTGAGGGTTTCCCAGTTTTCGCAGCGCTTGGATACAAATTCTTCGTCCACGAGTCCCTCCTGAATGATGTAGCGCGAGAGCATGTTGAGCAGCGGAACATTGGTGCCGGGACGCAGCTGCAGATGATGTTTGGCGTAGGGAGCGATCTCGATCCTGCGGGGATCAATCACGATCAGCGGCGTTCCTTTCATGACACGCTGCTTGATCTTGGCTCCAGTGACCGGATGACCTTCCGTGGGATTGGCGCCGATAACCATGATGCAGTCAGTGTGCTCCAAGTCATCGATCGAATTCGTGGCCGCGCCGGTGCCGAAGCTTTTCTGCATGCCCCAGGCGGTGGGGGAGTGGCAGACGCGGGCGCAGCAGTCGATGTTGTTGGTGCCGATGACTGCGCGGATGAATTTCTGCATGAGGTAATTTTCCTCATTGGTGCACCGGGCGGAGGAGATGCCCGCGATAGCCTGCGGACCGTGATCCTTTTTGATGCGGGTCAAATTCTCGACAATGTGGTCGTAGGCCTCCTCCCAGGTGGCTTCCACGAAATGCCCGTTGGTGCGGATGAGCGGCTTGCGAAGGCGGTCCTTGTGATTGTAAAATTTGAAGGCATAGCGGCCCTTCAGGCAGGTGTGGGCGTGGTTGACCTCGGCATCGACAGGGGCCTGGATGGAAAGGATTTCATTGCCCTTGGTCGCGACGTCCAGATTGCAGCCCACGCCGCAGTAGGTGCAGATGGTGCGGGTTTTCTTCGTTGCCTCGATGGATTTGGACTGGAAGATATCGGAGATGGCGGACGTCGGGCAGGCCTGGGAACACGCTCCGCAGGAGACGCAGGGGGAGTCGGCGAAGGAAGTGTCGAGACCTTTGATGATCCGGGAGGCAAATCCCCGTCCGTGCATGGAAAGCACAAACTGCCCCTGAATTTCATCGCACGCCCGCACGCAACGCGAGCAGTTGATGCACTTCGAAAGGTCCGAGGTCATGTAGGGATGCGACAGATCCTTGCTGCGGTCCAAATGGTTGGCCCCGGCGGGATAGCGCACCTTGCGGACGCCGACCTTGGCCGCGACGGTTTGCAGTTCGCAGTTGCCATTCACCTCGCAAGTCAGGCAGTCCAGCGGGTGGTCTGTGAGGACGAGTTCGATGATGTTGCGCCGCAAATTCCGCACCTTGCTGGATTCGGTGTAAACATACATGCCCGCCGACAACGGGGTATGGCAGGAGGCCACCACGCGGCGGGGGCCATTTTCCGCCAGCGCCACTTCGACCGAGCAAACGCGGCAGGCGCCGTAGGGCGAGAGTTGCGGAGCATCGCACAGGGTGGGCACATGGCCGCGGCCTTTGTAGCGATCCACGAACTTGAGGACCGTATCCCCGGCTTCGAATCCGTGCGGGATGTCATCAATGTAAGCGATGAGGGAGTTGGGCGTCAGGCTCATGATCTGTTTGGGAAATTAGGTGGGGGAATCGCCGCGGGTGCCGCCCTGACAGGGTGGAACGCGGGCGGGAAACTGGTGTGAAATATGCAGTTGGGAGGGAGGAAAGTCGAGGGGAAATGGCCAGAGCGTGCACAAATTGATTTACAAACGCGTGCCAGGCGCATTCGGTGTCACGCGTGTTGCGTCCGCAAACTTGGCGAGCACATTTACAAGCCCATTCCGCAATCCCCATGAACAAGATTCTCGTCCTTTTCGACTCAAAATCCGGTCACACCGCCCGCATGGCAGCGCTTGTCGCGGAGGGGGCGGGAAGCATCGCCGGGACGGAGGTTCGATTGCGCTCGGTGGATGAGGCCACGTCGGAGGATGTGGTCTGGTGCGATGGGATTGCGCTGGGCAGCCCGACGAACATGGGGTTGCTGAGTTGGAAAATGAAGCGGTTCTGGGATGATGTGATGATGGCACCGTGGGGGGAGATCGATGGCAAGATTGGCTGCGTGTTCAGTTCCGCCGGTGCCTGGGGAGGGGGATCGGAAATCGCCTGTCAGAGTCTGCTGACCCTGCTGATGAATTTTGGTTTTCTGGTCTTCGGCGTCACCGATTACGTCAGCCGCGACCTGACGCTGCACTATGGCGCCATCACCGCCAAGGAGCCGAGGGAGGAGGATTCTCAGGCGGCGTGTCGGAAGTTGGGCCGCCGTCTCGCCGAATGGACGGCAGTTTATTGCCACGGGAGGGCCGAGGAACATCCCGCCAGGAAAATGGGGGAGAGAATGTTTCCGGAGGCCTAGCCGGTAATTTGATCAATGAGGGAAAGTTCCTCGGTGGTAAAACTGGATTGCTTTAGGCAGCCGACATTTTCCTCAATTTGCGCCACGCTGCTCGCGCCGATGAGCACGGTCGTGACGGTGGGTTGGCGCAGCACCCAGGCGAGTGCCATTTGCGCCAGCGACTGGCCGCGGGCTTGCGCCAGAGCGTGCAGTGCCTGGATTTTTGGCAGAGCCTTGACGACCTCCTGCTCCTGCAGGAAACCATGCTCCTTGCCTGCACGGCTGGTATTCGGAATGCCATGGAGATATTTGTCTGTCAGCATGCCCTGGGCGAGCGGACTGAAGGGAATGCAACCGATGCCGAATTCCGTCAGCACATCGAACAATCCACGTTCGGGATCGCGGACCAGCATGGAGTATTTGGGTTGATGGATGAGGCAGGGAGTGCGGGCGGCCTGCAGCAGAGTGGCGGCTTCACGCGTGCCGGAGGGGCCGTAGTTCGAAAGTCCGGCGTAGAGTGCTTTGCCGGATTTTACCGCGGTCTCCAGGGCGCCCATGGTTTCATCCAACGGGGTGTTGGGGTCGGGGCGATGCGAATAAAAAATATCCACGTAATCCACACCAAGACGCTTCAGGCTTTGATCCAACGAGGCGAGTAAATATTTCCGCGTGCCCCATTCGCCGTATGGTCCGGGCCACATGAGGTAGCCGGCCTTGGAGGAAATGATAAGTTCATCGCGATGTGCCATGAAATCCTGCGCCAGCACCAGCCCGCAATTCCGCTCCGCCGATCCCGGTGGAGGTCCGTAATTGTTAGCAAAATCGAAATGCGTGATCCCCAGATCAAAGGCGCGGTGCATCATCCTGCGGGCCTGCTCGGGGTCGTCCACGTCCCCGAAATTATGCCAGAAGCCGAGCGAAATACGCGGCAACTGCAAGCCGCTGCGCCCGCTGCGGGCATACTTCATCTCATCATAGCGATTCGGGTTTGGCTCGTAGGTCATGGCGGGAATCAAACCAGCCGGGTTTGGATGTGCAAGCGGCTAATCGTCCGTGGCAAAGAGATACTTCATGTCCTCGACGCCCAGGTTTTGCGCGAAACTTTCCTCGCCGAGCACGCCGGTGAAGAGGAGTTGTTTTTGACGCTGGAGCAGGCGGATTTTTTCCTCAATGGTTTCGCGTACGAGCAGTCGGTAGGCGATGACGGGATTGGTCTGGCCGATCCGGTGGGTTCGGTCGATGGCCTGATTTTCCGCAGCGGGATTCCACCAGGGATCGTAGAGGATGACGTAGCTCGCCGCGGTGAGATTGAGACCGCTGCCGCCGGCTTTGAGGCTGAGGAGGAAGACGGTGGGGTCCGGGCTGGTCTGGAATTTTTCGACAATGGCACCACGATCCTTGCTCTGTCCGGTGAGCATGACGTAGGGGCGATTCTCCGCTTCCAGGCGCTTCTGGATGATTTCCAGCATGGAAACAAACTGGCTGAAGACGAGCACCTTGTGGCCCTCCTCGCGCAGTTGGTCGAGCAGGTAGAAGAGTGCGGTCATCTTGGCGCTGGAACTGTCGTCCTGCGAGGGATCGATGAGAGCCGGGTGACAGCAGACCTGACGCAGGCGCATGAGGCCCTGGAGCACGGCGAAGCTGTTCTTGCGGGCGGTGGCGTCGGAATCGAATCCAAGCACGAGGCGCTGCATTTTCTGCAACTCGGCGCGGTACATTTCCTCCTGGGAGTCCTCCATCTTGCAATAGACCTCCTCCTCGGTTCGCGGCGGCAGATCCAGGGCAACCTGGCCTTTCGTTCGGCGGAGAATGAAGGGCCGCAAACGGGCGCTGAGGCGGACCTGGGCTTCCGGGTCCTTGCGGCGGTCGAAGCGGTCGCGGAAATATTTCCGATTTCCCAAGACCCCCGGCATCGCAAAGGCCATGAGCGACCAGACGTCCAGCAGGCGGTTCTCAATGGGTGTGCCCGAGAGCACGAGACGGTGGCCGGAGTTGAGGTCGCGCGCAGCGCGGGCGGCCATGCTATCGGGATTTTTAATTTGCTGGCCTTCGTCCAAAATGGTCGCGAGCCAGGTGACAGATTTCACCTTTTCGGCATTCACGCGAAGCTGGCTGTAGTTCATGACCAGCACATCGATCTGCGTGCCGAGGATCTCCGTGACGAGGTCGTCCTTGTTCCGCACGACCTGAACGCGCAGGTGCGGGGCGAATTTCCGGCACTCATTGGCCCAGACATCGAGCACGGATTTCGGTGCAACGACCAGCGTGGGAGCGATGGGCGATGGCGTGATGGCTGCTTTGGGACTGGCGGCGATTTCCGCCTCGCGGGCGCGGTTGCGGAGCCAGAGCATCCAGGTGAGGCTTTGGGCAGTCTTACCCAAGCCCATGTCATCGGCCAGCAGTCCGCCGAAATTGTTGACGGCGAGGTAGGCGAGGAAATGGAAACCTTCGATCTGGTAGGGGCGCAGCTCCAGGGCGAGTTCAGGTGGCACCGCCGGGCGCACTTGGAGTTTGAGGTTATCGGCGCGATCGCAGATCCGTTGCCATGCGCGTTCGTCGAAAATTTCCTTCGCTCCGGGATCAGCCAACTGGAGGGTGTGAAGCCGATGCGTTTCACCAGTGAGGTCGAAGACATCGAGGCCGAGGCGATTAATGGAGGACTGCTGCTCGTCGGTCAGAGCGAGACTGAGCCGCATCCATTTCCCGTCGGGCATGCGGACGAATCCACCGCGTGCGGCGACCAGGTCGCGGATTTGCGCCTTGGTGAGATTGACGCCCTCGACATCCACGAGAATTTTCAGATCGAACCAGTCGATCTCCGTGGCTTCGGCTAGTTCGAAACGGACGGAGGCCTGCACAGGATCGGCGCGCAGGGAGGAAAGTTCGGGATCGAGCGAAATTTCAGCCTCTGCGGGCAGGGTGGTGAGCCAGGTGGCAAATTTTTCTGGAAACGTTTTCGTGATTCGGGTGCGGAAGCATTGCTGCGGATGGTCCCAGAGAAATCCGATCTGGTCCATGTGGTGGGGGACATCCCGCAGGAACTGGCGATTGACGACGGAAAGTCTGCCAGGCACGGAAGGCTGCTTTTGCACCAGTCTCCATTGGTCACGTTCGAGCGATTCCTCGCGCGATTTTTCCTCATCGAAGGCGCTGACACTGCCATGCACGACTTCGGCATCGGCGTTGCCGCGTTTCACGAGGCGGAAATTGAAATGCGGCCGCAGCGTTGCCTCCACGGCCATGGCGCGGAGTTCCTCGGGCGGCTCCGCTCCCAGTTTGCGCAGGTAGGCGAATCCTTCGTCGGATTCAAGGATGCGCCGTGGGATCTCCACCTTGGGAGCCACTTCGGATTCCTGCGTCCAGGCAGGTGGGCCGGGATAGACGCCGTCGTCGGACAAATACAACGGATCGTGGCCGGGCAGGAAAATGAGATCATACGGCACGGCCTCGCCATCGGGCTCCAACAGTTGCAGTTGATACTGGGCGGGGGTCGTCGGCGTTTCCGCAACCAACGAGCAGGACCATCGCAACGGTTTCTCCGCACGGAAGAACGGCTGCTCGTCCAGGGTCACCAATCGTTCATGCAATGACGACTGCGCGAAGAGTTCCCGCAGAATGGCGGGCGTTTCCGGACTCTCCACGCGGCGCGAGGCCGGGGCGGGTTCGCCGGACGAGGTAGAGGGGCTCCAGAGCCGCCAGAGCAGGCGGGACGTGGAATCGAGTGTGCGTTTCCCATCCTCCAGGGCGGCCCAGAGTCGCTGGGCCTCGAGGTCAATCGGAATGGGTTCCCATTTGCCGTCCGCCACCTTCAGCTGCAGACGGGCTTCGCGCGTGGTGACGCGGAGTCGCAGGTGCACCTCTTCGGGGGCGAGTTCCGGCTGTGCCAGGACCGCGCCGAAGCGTTCGCCCCAGGCTGCGGCATCGCGTTCCTCCTCCCACGATTGCATCTTCGAGCGGGTGGCCTCGCGATCTGTGATCGATTTTAAAAACGGCGGATAGCTAAGTTTCTTTTTCTCGAAGGCACTGGCGATGTAGTTCCAGAATTCGATGATGTCGGCAGGGGGCTGGGGCCAGAGGGTGATGGGGTCGTAGGATTCCACGGGCCACTTGGGATTCAGGCGCACGAGATCCGTATCGAAGAGCGTTTCCTCCATGCTGAACTTTTTGTAGCGGCGCTCCAGCTTGTCCACCCAGCGGTCCTCCTCCGGGGTTAATTCCCGGCCCAGATTCTCCTCCAGCCGGGCCGTCAGGGAAAGATTTTCAATTTCGTTGGGCGAATCCGGCAGCGCATCCCCACGCTCCAGACGTTCCATCATGGTGGCACAGATGAGGGCCGGATGATCATCCGCGGGCCCCCTCAATTCATATTCCCAGATATTGTTGCGCAATCGCAGCGTGACACGGTAAACGTCCGAAAGGTCCTCCACGCGGGCCTGCACGAAGGCCGGACCTCCGAAGATTTGTTTGATGGCACCCTCGGAACGGAAGCGCTCGGCTTCGATGCGAACGGTTTCGGGAAATCTGGCAAAGAACGCCTGCACGGCGCGATCATAATCCATGGATATTTTGGGAGGGGAAAAAGGAGGACAGCCATCCTAAAACGGTTTGGGCAAAAGGCAAAACCCCTTTCTCAAGGAATCGGCCTGGCGGCTCCGCGCTGTTTCCAATGCGCGAGCTAATCCTGTAAAATGATCCGCATCCGGTAAAAACATCGGTCCCGCAAAGGCTGGGGCGGCAAATCGCGCACCACGACCCTGGCGATGCCACCCGGCAGGGGGATCTCAATGATTGAGGAGGGACCAGTCCACGTCTGGGTTCCGTTTTTCCTGGCGATGACCTCCCACGTTCCCTGGGTGATTTCGCAACTGCGTTCAATGAGACATTGGGTGCTCGCCGGTGTGGGGAGGGGCAGTTCAAAGGAGTAACGTGCGCTGCCGAAACGGTTGACCGTAAGTTGGGGGGGCAGGGTGCCGTCGTGCTTCTCATAGGGATGGCTGTTGAGGAAATATTCCACCCCGTTCTGAAGACCATCCTGGTCAGGGTCATCCGTGGGAAGCCGACCCTGCCCCCCCGGCGGTCCTCCAGGCGAGGAGGCCAGCCAGTCGGCGTAGGAGGGACGCGGACCATTATCGGGAGGCTCGATGGGCTCATAGGGCGGATCCGTGACCTGATTATACAGCGCGTAGGGACCAAGGGTTGAAGCCGGGGTGTTGAGGATGATCTTGAAATAGCCGTCGACGAGGGCGGTCGTTTCCACAAGCGCATTGATGCCATCAGGTGCCCCGCCAATATTGGTGATCACGGAACCGTTGGGAGTGGTGAGGGTGAGCCTTGGTGCCAGGGTATTGGTGTCAGGCGGGGGCGGGGCGGGGGTGGTGGTGTGGAGATGGATGTGCTGGCCGACTTCCGCGTAAAACATATATTCGTCGGAATCGTGTGTCAGGGCGTGCGGAGTTCCCATAACGAAGGAATCACGAAGCACGCCCCCGTTGGCGCCCGCCGCTCCGTCATCGATGCTGCGCATTTCGAAACGGGCGGCAAATTCATCGACGGTGACGCGCAGTGCCCCGAAGTTTGCATTGTAGGCCATTTCTGTATTGCTGGCACGGGGCAATGGCAGGCCATTCAGGGTGGCCCCGCTGATGCCGACAGTAAACTGCCGCAATTCCGAGCCGGCCAGGCTGGGATGGACACTGCTGAGATTAAGGCGTTCGTAATTGTGGGTGTGACCGACAAAGAGGGCGTTGACCCCCGCACTCCAGACCTCGGGCCAGCGAAAATCAGTGAACCCGGCATTTACCAGGGATGTGTAGGGAGGCGGATGCATGACGAGGAATTTCCAGCGGGCGGTGGAATTTTGAACGCCCTGCAACGCCCAGGCCCTCTGGGCCGCAAGACTGGCGGGATTTGTCAACCCATGGTCCCCGTCCAGCATGAAGAAATGGGCTGTGCCAATCCTGAAATCGTAATAACAGGTGGTGATATCAATGACCCCGGAACCCACGGGAATGCGCGGTATGCCGCCGGGATTGTCATGCAGGTAATCTAGAAACCCGTTGAGTTCACCACCGAATGCCGGGGTTGGTCCTGTGTCATGGTTTCCAACGCAGGCAAAGAATCGGTTGGTAGGGGAGGTTTGCTCCGGATAGCGGTTGTCAGCCCGCCGTTGAATGAAACTTCCATACAGGCTGCCGATGTTCAGACTCCATCCCGGAGCGCCAACCTCGGTGCCGTCGTAATTATTATCCCCGGTGGTGACAATGAACGCAGGGTTCCAGGTCTTGACCATCCGGGCTGTGGCCTTTGCACCCGAACAGCAGCCAAAACCATAATCGCCTATCACGGAAAAGGTGACGGGACTCACAGGCGTCCCGTCCAGATGCCCATGGGTGACAGAGTTTGGGGCGATTAGGACCGGGCCCGTTGCCTGGGCTTGCCCAGAAAGACACGCGTGGAGAACAGTGGCAAGACAGGAGAGTCCCAACGGGTGCCGAGCGCAATTTTGTGAGCGTTGAAGAATTTTGGCAGGCAAAATCATGGGCGGGGAAAATCGACCGAGATTTGGGGATGGTTTTGGCAGGCGGGTAGCGGGGCTCCGGGGCGAGCGAGAATCTTGCCGGTGAATGATTGGGGAAGGATTAAGGACGTGCATACCAAACTCGCGCGAAAACTCCAAGTCTGAATTTTGCGAAAACTGGCTGAATATAAGGACGGGAATGCCCGCCTCGGAAGCTCGGTGCGCAGAAATGGAACTTTTCACGAGGCAGGTAAGGGCCTTAGCTCGCCATGTTTTTCATGCTTGATTTCCCATGGGGAAAAGAGACCCATCCCTGCGAGTGCCAATACTTTACGGCAGCGGGAAAGCGGTATTGATGCCCGCCACCCTTGACCGGATCTCCGCCAGCTTCGCCGCGTCCCCTCGATGCGTCAGGGCCTCGTGGATGAGGTCGGCGATCACTTTCATTTCCTGCTCCTTCATGCCGCGACTGGTGACGGCAGGGGTGCCGATGCGGATGCCGCTGGGGCGGATGGGGGGCGCGGTGTCGAACGGGATGCTGTTCTTGTTGATGGTGATCCCGGCATGGTCGAGGCACTCGGAGGCGATGCGGCCATCGAGGCCCTGCACTCGGAGGTCGACAAGCATGAGGTGATTGTCCGTGCCGTTTGAGGCCAGTTTGTAGCCGAGTTCCATGAGCCGGGCGGCGAGCGCCTGGGCATTTTTAACGACCTGTTTTTGATAGTCCCTGAATTCGGGGCGCAGGGCTTCGCCGAAACAGACCGCCTTGGCGGCGATGACGTGCATGAGCGGCCCGCCCTGGGAGAAGGGAAAGACCATGCTGTCGATCTTCTTGGCGTATTGCTCGCGGCACATGATGATTCCGCCGCGCGGACCACGCAGGCTCTTGTGGGTGGTGCTGGTGACGAAGTCGGCGTGCGGCACGGGCGTGGGATGCACCCCGGCGGCGACAAGGCCGGCGATGTGGGCCATGTCCACAAACAGATAGGCTCCCACGCTCTTTGCGATCGTGGACATGCGTTCGAAATCAATGATCCTCGGGTAGGCTGAGGCGCCGGCGGTGATCATTTTTGGCTTCACTTCCTCGGCCATTTTTTGCAGGGCATCGTAGTCGATGCGTCCGTCATCCTCCCGCACCCCATAATGGGTGACGGTGAAAAATTTCCCGCTAAAATTTGCCGGATGACCGTGGGTGAGGTGGCCGCCGTGGGCGAGGTTCATCGTGAGAATCGGATCGCCGTATTCCAGCACGGAGAAATAGACGGAAGCGTTGGCCTGGGAGCCGGAGTGGGGCTGGACGTTGACATGATCGGCTTCGAACAATTCCCTGGCGCGGTCAATGGCGAGTTGTTCCGCCTGATCCACGGCTTCGCAGCCTCCATACCAGCGTTTCCCCGGATACCCCTCGGCGTATTTGTTGGTGAGCACGGAGCCCTGGGCCTCGCGCACGAAGCGACTGGCAAAATTTTCCGAGGCGATCAGCTCGATGTTGTTCTGCTGGCGATGCTCCTCCTCATGGATGACGGCGGCGATGGCCGGATCACTGCTGACGAGGCCGTTCATTTTATTGACGCGGCGCTCGTGCCGTCCTCCTTCAAAAGAGGCGCCGAGGTAGGTGGTGATGATTTTCTCCGCATCGGGTGCGGACAAAGTGGCTCCGGCGAGGCAGATCACATTGGTGTTGTTGTGCTGGCGCGTGGTGGCGGCTGTCGCGGCATCGTGGAGGAGGGCGGCTTGAATTCCGGGAAAACGGTTGGCGGCGATGCTCATGCCCACGCCGGTGGTGCAGATGAGGACGCCCAAAGCCGCCTGACCCTCAAGGATGGCGTTGCAGACGGGGCGGGCGAAGTCGGGGTAATCCACACTGTCCTTGGAATGCGTGCCTGCATCCACAACAGCATGCCCGGCCTTTTTCAAAAAGGAAACGAGGGCCGACTTGAGGGCGTAGCCACCGTGATCTGCTCCAAGGTAAATGGGTTTGGCGGCGGTGGAGGAGGCAGTGGGGGCGGACATGGTGGTGGGGGCGGTGGTGGGAGTGGGGGAAGTTTGATCGATGTAGCCGAGTACACTCGGGAGAGCGAGCGAGAGCAGCTGGCGGGTGGCAGTGTAAACCGACTTGCCCAAGCCAATGGGGTCGGGAAGGTCCGCGCCGCGGAGTTCATCGTCGGCACAGAATTCAGTAACCAGATACGTTTTGTCAGCCGCCTTGGGATACAGGGCCTCGATAATTTCCCGATGTCCCTCGGTCATGACGAAAAAATGCGTGGCATCATTGATTAGCGACTTGGTCAGCGGCTGGCTGCGGAACTGCGATATATCAACGCCAACTTCCTTGAGAGCGGAGACGGTGTGCTGGCTGGCCCGCTGGCCCTGGGAGGCGTGCACCCCCGCGCTTTCCACGATGAAATCCTCCCGCCCCTGAACCATCGCACGGAACAACCCCTCAGCCATGGGACTGCGGCAGATGTTACCGGTGCAAACGAAGACGACGTGTTTCAATGAATGGCGGTGATTGATTTTTCAAGGTGCGAAAAGTCACCGGACGCAAGATTCCGACAGTGTCAAGGCATTCGTGGCTTGAGCTTGATTTGTGATGCTTTTCCAGGGCCAACTTCGGTGCTGGAATCTTTGCCGGGGGCGGTCGGAGAAAGTTGCCGGCCAAAAGCAAAAACCGCCGGGAAGCGATCCCGACGGCTTTGCGAAATTTGTGAAATGGCAATCCTAGTGCTTGAGGACTTCCACAAGGATCCAGCGCTTCAGCTTGCTGAGCGGGCGGCATTCCTGCACCTGGACGCGATCGCCCACCTTGGCTTCACCCTTTTCGTCATGGGCGTAGAGCTTGGTCGTCTTCTTGACGATTTTGCGGAATTTGGGGTGGGGGACGCGGCGGATGACGGCGACCACGATGGTCTTGTTCATGCTGGAGGAGGTGACGACTCCGACACGTTGCTTGCGGCCACCGCGTTGGTTGGCGGCTTCAGGGGATGGGGTAGCGGCTTGTTCGCTCATAAATTTGGAAGGGTTGGGCAGGGATTATTTGGCGGCGGCCGCGTGACGATGATTGGTGAGAACGGTCTCGATACGGGCGATGGCTCGGCGCAGGTTCTTGATGCGGGCGGTGTTCTCCATCTGGCCGCTTTTTTGCTGAAGGCGGAGGTTCATGACCTCGTGCTTCATGTTGGTGCGGCGGGTGATGAGTTCTGCCGGTGTGGCATTGAGGAATTCCTTGATTTTCATGGGATCAAATGGGTGGGGGATTAGGCGTGGAGGTCACGGCGGACCATGCGGCAGCGGAGGCCGAGTTTCTGGGCGGCGAGACGGAAGGACTCCTTGGCAAGGGATTCCGGAACACCGGCGACTTCAAAGAGCATGGTGCCGGGGAGCACGACTGCACACCAGAATTCCGGGGCGCCCTTGCCTTTACCCATCCGAGTTTCCGGTGGGCGGGCGGTGACGGGTTTGTGGGGAAAGATGCGGATGAACACCTTGCCCTTGCGCTTGAGGTTACGGGTGATCGCAACCCGGCAGGCTTCGATCTGGTTGTTTTTGATCCAGCCGCGATCCAAGGTTTGCAGGCCAAATTCGCCGAAGCTGACTTTGGTGCCGCGCTGGGCGTTGCCACCGCGGTTGCCGCGCTGGGATTTACGGAATTTCGTTCGTTTGGGGAGCAGAGCCATAAGAGCAGTCCTTGGTTAAATGGTGAAGGTGATAATGAAATTAATCGGCGATGATCACGTCGGCGACGACGGCTTCCTCGGCGGGAGTGGGGCCGGGAGTTCCCGGGCCATCGCGGCGTGGGCCGCGGTTGTCGCCGCGTGGGCCGCCGCGGTTGTCGCCGTCACGACGCGGGCCGCGGGGACGATTTTGATTGTTGTTGCGCGGCAGGTTGGCCTCTTCCTCAGGGGTGAGTTCCTTTTTGTTCACCCAGCATTTGATGCCGATGATGCCGTAAACGGTGCGGGCTTCAGCGAAGCCGTAATCGATGGGCGTGCGGAGAGTTTGCAGTGGCACTTTGCCTTCCTTGTACCATTCGGCACGGGCAATGTCCGCGCCGCCGAGACGTCCGGCGCAGCGGATCCGAATGCCGAGGGCACCCATTTCCATGGCGGTTTGCACGGAGCGTTTCATGGCACGGCGGAACGAGATCCGGCGTTCGAGCTGGGTGGCGACGTTCTCGCAGATGAGCTGGGCGTCGAGCTCGGCCGTCTTGATTTCGAAGATGTCGATCTTGACCTGCTTGCCGCCGGTCATTTCGGAAATTTCCGAGTTCATTTTCTCGATTTCCGATCCTTTGCGTCCGATGACCAGTCCGGGGCGGGCGGTGAAAAGAGTGACCCGCACGCTGTTCCAGGCGCGTTCAATTACGATCTTGGAGACCGCGGCGAACATGAGCTTGGTTTTCAGATAATTGCGGATCTTCAAATCGGCGTGGAGGAAACCGGGGAAGTCTTGACGGCTGGCATACCATTTGGAACGCCAGTCTTTATTGACTGCGAGACGAAAGCCGATTGGATGTACTTTTTGGCCCATGATTTAGGGAAGGTTCGAGGTGAGGGTTGGATTGGATGGAAATTATTCGGCCTTTTTCGGGGCTTTCTTGGCGGGAGCGGCCTTTTTGGCTACGGCCTTCTTGGCAGGAGCCTTTTTGGCGGGGGCGGCTTCTGCGGCTGCGGCAGGGGCGGCGGGTTTCTTGGTCTTCAACTGGGCCTTGGAGCCGCCCTTGCCACGCCGAAAGACGGGGTTGGTGGCTTCCACGCCGTCGCTGAGGACGATCTTAATGTGGGTGGTGGGTTTGCGGATGATGCCGGCGGAACCACGGGCCATGGGCTTCATGCGTTCGAAGGCAGGTCCCATCAGGGCGACGGCTTCCTTGATAAAAAGCACATTCGTGTCGAGTTGGAAATTGTGCTCGGCATTGGCGATGGCGCTTTTGAGAGTCTTGCCAATGAGCCGGGCGGCTTTCTTGGGGGTGAAATTGAGCAGGTTCAGAGCCTGGCTGACGGGCAGGCCCTGGATTTCCTTGGACACGTCACGGGCTTTCATGGCGGACATGCGGACGTATTTGGCGATGGCGAGGACTTCCATAAATTCAGTTACTGGGCGGAGGGTTGGGTGGGTTCAAGCGTGAGGAGGTCTCCCACAACCACGCTGTCAGCTCCAGAAGCAGCAGGGGCGGTGATGAGGATTCCAGTGATTTGCTCGCGACAATCGACGATGACCCCTTTGGCCACCGAGCGGTCTTTACGGACAAAATGGACGGGCATTCCCAGGCGCAGACCGCTGAGTTTACCGGCATTGACAACGGCTAGGCCGAGGTCGGATTTAAAACTGACGACCTTGGCCTCGCCGAGGGGAGTGGCGGTGGGGTTGGCGACTTCGGCGTTCTTCTTGAGCTGCCTGCTGCCGGCGGCGAGCACCGCTTCCAGGCGCTTGCGGGATTCGGCATCGCTTGATTTCATATAGGCGAAGGCGGCTTCGGAAATTTCCACCAACTGCGCGGTGAGCGCCTGATTGGTCTTCTGGGAGATCCGGAAATCATTGACGGCATCGAGCAGGCGCGTTTGCAGCGAGCGCTCATCCCCATTGATGGCGGCGACACCGAGGGCCTCCATCTGCAGGCGCATGCGGGCGTAGTCTTCCTTCTGCTGGGCGGTTTCCTCGTTGGTCTGGGCGAGCGTCTTGCTGAGGTTTTCCGCCTTGGCGGTGAGTTCCTCCACTTGCGCTTGTAATTCCTTGATGCGGGAGGCGACCGCCTCTGTGTTGATGGAAGCCTCCTGAGCCTCGATAGCCCGGGCAGGTTTCTCAATGGCCTTGGCCGGGGCGGCCTCCTGGGCACAACCCAACGCCATGCCAAACGCGACGGTCAGGGCCGTCAGCGTCATGGGGAATCGTTGAAGATGTGAGAAATGCACCACGTGTAAAAATAAATGATAACCGAAAATTTCCTGCCGATTCGAAGTCGATGAACGCAAGAGCCTCGTAGTGAAGCGTGAACGAGGTTCGCCGCGACGTTGATCAAAGCCATTATTCCATCTTCCTCCGAGGCCCGACCCTGCTTGAAAACAAAGCGTGACGGGACCGAAAGGGAGGCGGAATATAGGGATCGGCTCTAGTGACGCAAGGGGAATTTCTTTTTTTTGAGCCGATACTTTGGATTCCCAAACTAAAATGACAATAACCTCCGTAATCCAATCAGACGATGGGTGGATTTTTGGGACTGCCGATGGGTGATGCCCATGTGCGAAAGGTCATCGATCCGCACTCGGCCGCTGGCATGCAAAATTTCATTTTCCCCCAACACCAGCCCCACGTGATCGCCGGATCCTTCGAAAAACGCCAGATCTCCCGGCCGGGTATGCGCGAAACCGCTCACCGGCTGGCCATGCTTAATCTGGTCGCCCGAATCCCTCGGCAGGGCCACGCCGAACGCCCGGAAGACCATTTGCACGAGCCCTGAGCAATCGATTCCCCAAGGAGTGCGCCCTCCCCACAAATATGGCGTGGTCAGATAGCGGCACGCGTAGTCCAGCAATTCCTCCACACTCGCCGGGGGGCGATCCTGCGCAGTTTTCCGCGGAAATTCGGCTGCCACCGCTCCGGGACGATCGCCCCCATCGGCAATCGGTGTAACTCATTTCCGATTGGCAGCTCTCCAATGAAATCATCCACGATCACCAATGGCTGCGAAACCGGGGCTTTGTGAATTTCCTCAAACTGCCGGGCATCGATCCAGCCTGCATAACCATCGAAATCCGCCCGCACCTTCCAGAAGGCCTGCGAGGCCTCAAGCACTGTGGCGGTCTCTCCGAAAAGGAACTGGCTGGACATTTCCGCGCGGTGATCCGGCTCGCTGCGCAGCGGAGCGCAACTCAGCGAGCAGACGACCTGGTCCGGTGCGGACATGGGCAACTAGAGATTGCGGATATCGATGTGGCTGGCCTGGCCATTTTCGCCGAACACCGCTGTCATCCGCAATTGGTGATCGTGGGCCAGCGCCCACAGCAGCTGGCGGCGCGTCATGGCCATGTGACTCATGGTGATCCGCGGATGGACCTTGGGCAGGGAGACAATCCGGTATTCCAATCCCCGCAGGCAGGGCAGGGCGAAGACGTCCCGCAGCGGCACATCCAGAATCTGTACATTGATGGGCGTGTCCAGCCAGGCATTGAGAGGAGTGTATTTCGTGTAAAGGAAGTCCTGCGGCAGCACGCTCTTTTTGTCATAAGGCTTGAACGGCCCTTTCATGGTGAACATGTCGCAGCTGACGGTGGTCATACTGACCAGGGCGAGAAGAGCAAGGGATCGCAGGAGCATCATAAGGAATAGGGAAAAAGGAGATTTGGCCGAACACAACCACCCACGCAGGCGGCCATCAGGCATGTCTGACCACACCGGAGCGCTACCGTTGAATCTTTCAGGCGTGATTCAAGTTGAAATGGCAACTTTCTCAGGGGAACCGTCCGCGATGGATTGCCTTGCAAGTATTTGAAAAGTCGAGCCGCGCACGCGGACACTTGGTATCACAAGAACCCATTGCCCGGAGGGGGGCGTGTCGCTAGGATCACATTCTCCATGAGAAAGCCCCTTCGATTTCTAATCCTTCCGCTCACCCTGCTGGGTGTGGCCATTGCACTCACAGCTTCCTCGGAGGGGCCGCCGTTCCGGGCGGGGGCTAGCATTGTGGATATCAATCCGGGGAAATTTCCGGTGCGGGTGAATGCCATGTTTACCGAGCGTTCGGGCGGCAAGGTGGTGGATCCGTTGACGGCGCGGGCGCTGGCGATGGATGATGGGAAAGTGAAGATTGTTTTCTGTGTGGTGGATACTTGCATGATGGCGCGCGACCTCATTGATGCCGCGAAGAAACAGGCATCGGAAGCGACGGGCATTCCGGCGGACAAAATGCTGGTCAGCGCCACGCACACGCATTCGGCACCATCGGCGATGGGCTGCCTGGGAAGTCGGATCGATCCTGAATACGCGGCCATGCTGCCGGGGAAAATTTCCGAGGCGATTATTGCCGCGGTGAAAAACCTCCAGCCGGCCAGGGTGGGGTGGACATCGGTCGATGACTGGGAGCATACGTTCAACCGGCGGTGGATTCGCAGGCCGGACCGCATGCTCACGGATCCGTTTGGAAAGATGAATGTCCGCGCGAACATGCATCCGGGGCATCAGAGCCCGGATGCCGTGGGGCCTTCCGGGCCGGTGGATCCGGGCCTT
>CALQSQ010000020.1 GCA_943333275.1 Akkermansia muciniphila | reverse complement strand
CCCGGTAGCGGAAATTTTTTGGAGCAGTTCCCGCGCATCCTTTGGTTCACCCTTGACGACTCCGGCCACCTTCACCCCGCTGGTGGCCAGATCCCGCTGGAGTTTATCCACAAAGAGAACGTCATCCTTCTGGTCCGTGGCGGCGATGACGACGTGCGCCTTGCTGCCGAACTGCCGGCCAATTTCCGTAGACACCTGTTCCGCGCCGGGTTCACCCACGGGCGACTGGTCGCTGTTCGTCATCACGCTGAAAAAAATGCAGAGCAAAAGAAGCACGAAAACCATGCCGTAGTCCGAGAGAAATTGTTTGCAGAGGGATTTCATGGGTCAGGCGACGGCGAGTTGCATGATTTGTTCCTGGGTGGCGCGGGAGGCATCGGCGATTTCACCGGTCACGCGCCCTTCGTGCATGACCAGCACGCGGTCCGCCATGCCAAGCACTTCGGGAAGTTCGGAACTGATCATGATGATGGATTTCCCTTGGGCGGCGAGTTCGTTCATCAGAAGGTAGATTTCGTATTTGGCACCGACGTCGATGCCGCGGGTGGGTTCGTCGAAAATGAGGATTTCGCAATTCCGCGCCAGCCATTTGGCAAGCACAACCTTCTGCTGATTGCCACCGGAAAGATTTCCGGCGCGTTGTTCCTGATGCGGGATTTTGATCTTGAGCAGATCCACATATTTTCCAAATTCCTCCCGCTCCTGACGTTGGCGGACAAATCCCATGCTGGACAACCGTGGCAGGTTTGGGAGGGCAAAATTATCGCGCACGGAGTGGGGTAATACCAATCCCTGGAGCTTGCGATCCTCGGTCAGCAACCCAATCCCCGCGGAAATGGCTTCCTGGGGGGAACGGTTGCCGAGCACCCTGCCATCCAGTCGGATTTCCCCCGCTTCCCGCGCATCGGCTCCAAAGATTAGGCGAACCGTTTCCGTCCTTCCGGCGCCAACCAATCCAGCGAGAGCGAGAATTTCCCCGCGCCTTACCTTGAAGGAAACATGCTGCACCGCCCGTCCTCGGCACAGGTCTGTGACTTCCAGTCTCGTGGGACCAGGATTGCGTTGCCGCGCGGGAAATTCATCCTTGAGTTCGCGCCCGACCATCATTTCGATCATCTCCTGCTTGGTGATCTGACTGATAGGTCGCTCACCCACATTGTGTCCATCGCGCATGATGGATACGCGGTCCGCGATCTGCGCAATTTCATTTAGCCGATGGCTGATGTAGATGATGCCGATGCCCCGTTTTTGCAAATCGCGAATGATGACGAAGAGTCGCTCGACTTCCTTCGTGGTCAAGGCGGCGCTTGGTTCATCCATGACGATAATGCGGGCGTCGAAGGCCAGAGCCTTGGCGATTTCCACCAGCTGCTGCTGGGCGGTGGTGAGCAGGCGGCAAGGCAGGCCCAAGTCCATCTCAATTCCCAGTCTTTGAAACAACTGCAGGGCCTGAGACCGCTCCTGGTTCTTGGAAATAAATCCGCCTTTGGTGATCTCCTTCCCCAGAAAAATATTTTCCACAGCGTTCAATCCGGGCACGAGATTGAATTCCTGATAGATGACGGCAACGCCCTCCTGCCGCGAATCCTGAGGTGTCATTAAACGCACCTCCCGGCCATCGATTTCGATGATGCCTTCGTCGTAAACATGGGCTCCACCGAGCACGCGCATCAGGGTGCTCTTGCCCGCGCCGTTCTCGCCCAGCAACGCCAGCACCTCCCCGCGATCAAGTGTGAGATCCACTCCCCGTAATGCCTTTACGCCCGGGAACGCCTTCGCGATCCCTCGCATTCTGAGCAGTGGAGCAGATTTGGACACGTGGCTTATTTCAATTCTGGATCCTTCATCCCATCGGCCTTGCGATAGAGACTGGTGGGGATCAGCGTCTGCGGCGGGAGGGTTTCGCCTTTGGAATGTTTGACGATCGCCTGGGCAACCTGGATGCCCAGTTGATCAGGAAATTGAATGGGGTCGGCATAAATTTTTCCGTCCTTGATCGCCTGTTTTCCCTCTGGCTGTCCATCGAATCCGACAATGAGAACCTGGTCCGCCTTCCCGGCCTTTTCCAAGGCCGCACGGGCTCCCAGTGCGGCAGGATCATTGATGGCAAAAATGCCCCGCAAATCTGCATCGGCCTGGATACCATCCTCCGCAGCCCTGTAGCCACCGTCCTTCGCCCCGCCGCTTTCCATTTCGGTGACGATTTCAATCTTGGCCTTTCCAGTCGCATTATACTCATTGATGATCTCGGTGAACCCCTTGACACGCAGGATGCAGGATTCGGCCTGTTTAAAATGCAGGATCGCAATTTTCCCGCCGGCTTCTCCAAGGGCTTCAATCATCGCTTTTCCGGCCTCCTTGCCACCCCCATAGTTGTCCGTTGCCACCTGGGTCACGATTTTTACCCCCGGCTCATTGCAGGGAATGTCCACGGTGAAGACCGGGATGCCCGCGGCGTTGGCCTCCTGAATGACGGGGATGATCGATTTGGAGTCGCACGGGCTGAGGACGATGGCGCTGACTTTTTGGACGATGAAATCTTTCACCTGGTTTCCCTGCTTGGCTCCGTCCTTGTCTGCGCTTAGGACAGTGGTTTCATAACCATGCTTCTTCCCCTCGGCGGTGATATTATCGCCGATGACTTTGAAAAACGGATTGTCCAGCGTGAGCAGGGAAACGCCGATCGTTCCGCGGCTTTTGGTTTCGGGCTTGCCATCGGCATTGGTTTCCGCGGGTTTGTTGCAACTGGTGACGAGGCCAATTGTGCAGGCGAGCAGGGAGATGAATTTAAGTTTCATGGAAGGATGATGTTGGTAGAAATGGAGTTTGGTTAAAGCTTGCCGGTCTTGAGGAATTCGTGACGCACGGGAGCGGTCACCCGCTGACCTGTTGTTGAGACGAAGGTAACTTCACCGGGCGCGAATTCGAGGGTTTTCACATTTTCAAATCCGGCGGGGATCTGCACCGCGCCCTGAATGTAGTTCACCGAGGTGGGTTTGTCGGCGCTGAGCGTGAGGACAGTCTCGACGCCTTCCTTGGTGAGGACATTGTCTTTTGTGGAGGCGGCCAGTCCGTCGGCAAAATGCGCGGTCACATCCTCGAGGCCAAGGCAGTTGTTGCGACCATTCCAGGGGTGGCCGTGACGGCCCCGGTTTTCCAGCCAGAATACGGTGCTGTGCAGAACGGCGGGATCCTTGAGGGCAAACCAGAGGTAGCCGCGTTCGGCGATTGTGGCCGTGATCCATGCCGGGCCCTTGGTTTTCTCCCAGGGCTCATTGATGAGTTGAATGAGGTCGGCGAAGCCTTGTTTGCCGGGAAGTTTGGTAAGGTCGGCATCGGGTGCATCCTTCCAGGCCATGGGCACCTTAGTGAGATCAGTCCATTTCTGGCCCGGTTGCAGGGATTGGTACTCGCGCTTGGTGGGATCACTGAAGATTCCCGGGCAGGTCATGCCAAATTTGATGGCGCTGGTCGCAATCCTGACGGAGCCTTCTGTGTCCGGCATCGCAAGGGTTGCGTGATGCCCAAGCGGCACTTTTCCTGCGAAGCCTTCGATGAGATCTTTTGAATAAACGACGTTCTGCCCATCAACGAGGGAGAGTTCCTTGGTCACCCGTCCCTTACGGACCTTGGTTTCAAAATTGAGGGTGAGCGTGGTCACATCGCCTGCTTTTTTCTGACTGGTGAATGTCCAGGGCGATCCGGCCACCTCTCCATGCGGCGGATGCTTTTCCCCGGCGACTTCATCCGAGTTGCCGCCAAATGGGATGCAGAAGAAATCTCCGCGCAGAGATTTCAGAACTGGAGCCGGCATTTCCGCCGCGGGTTCGTCCTGCCAGGGACTGATATGATACGGGGCGACGGGTTTGGCCGTGTCCCGGAAAAAGGTGACCGGTGCCATGTGCCCACCCATCTGCGTGACGGCCAGTTCGACCTGCTTGGTGGCGATCACATAACTTGGCTGCGAATGAATCGTCTGCAGTTTGGCGTCCTCTGCGAGGCCTGTGGAAATTGCGCCGACAGCGAGGGGAAGAGACATGAGGATGGGCTTAAGATTGTGCATGATAAGTGGTTTTATAGTCCGGTGAAAGATCCGTCAAACATAATGGAGGGAGGAAAGCAGGTATGGGCGTCGCGAATCGGTATTTAACTCAATTTCCGGTCACGCGAGGATTTCCTGAATGATGCGGGCATGTTCCACCCCCGTGAGCTTGTCATCGAGTCCCTGATTCTTGAAGGTGAATCGTTCGTGGTCGATGCCGAGCAGCTGGAGCATGGTCGCATGGAGGTCACGAACATGGATGACGTTGTCGGCGATGTTGTAGCCGAAATCATCGGTGGCTCCAATGCTAAGGCCGCCACGAATTCCGCCGCCGGCCATCCAGATTGAATAACAGCGGGGGTGGTGGTCGCGGCCATTGAGATCGTCGCCCTGGGAATAGGCCGTGCGGCCAAATTCACCTCCCCACACCACCAGGGTGTCGTCCAGCATGCCGCGCATTTTCAGATCCTTGATGAGCGCGGCCGATGGCTGATCACTGGCCTGGCACTGGCGGATCATGCCGCCCTTGAGATCCCCGTGGTGGTCCCATCCGGCGTGGAAAATTTGCACGAACCGGACATCCCGCTCCGCAAGTTTCCGGGCCATGAGACATTGATAGGCAAAGGAACCCGGCTTCGTGACCTCCGGGCCGTACATGTCCAGCACCTCCTTGGGCTCGGACTTCAGGTTCATCAGATCCGGCACCGATGTCTGCATGCGGTAGGCCAGTTCGAAGGAGTCGATGCGCGCTTCGATTTCAGGATCACCGCTTTGCTCGTGCTGGATGGAGTTGAGTTGATTGATGGTGCTGATGATGCGTCCACGGTTCCCGTGGTCGATGCCGGTGGGATTGGACAGGAAAAGCACCGGGTCGCCCACCGACTGAAACTGCACGCCCTGATAACGGCTGGGCAGGAATCCATTGTGATAGTAGCGGCTGAGAATCGGTTGATCGGCATTTCCGGAAATCATCACGACATAGGCCGGCAGATTTTGACTGGCATTGCCCAGGCCATAGTGCATCCACGATCCAAACGCCGGACGACCTGAAATCGCCCGGCCAGTCTGAATGAATGTCACCGCGGGGTCGTGATTGATCGGTTCGGTCTGCAGGGATTTGATGAAACACAAATCGTCCACCACCCCGGCCGTGTGCGGCATGAGTTCGGTCACCCACGCGCCGCTTGCACCATGCTGCGCAAATTTGAAGGGCGAAGCACAGGTGCGCCGCCCTTTTTCACGCGTCATCAGCGAAACCCGCTGCGTGCCCAGCACACTGGCCGGCATGTCCTTCCCATGCTGGTCCACCAGCGTGGGCTTGTAGTCGAAGAGATCGAGATGGCTTGGCCCGCCGGACTGGAACAGATAAATCACCCGTTTCGCCTTCGGGGCAAAATGCGTGCCGCCCAGCGCGCCCGAAGGAGGAATCGCCGCCGCATGCCCTGAGCTATTGCCCAGCAAATTCGACAACGCCATCAGTCCGAAACCTGACGCGGTTTGCGACAGGAACCGGCGGCGGTTGGTGTGGTAAATGTTTTGGTCGGCAAGCATGGGCTCAATTCCGGGTGATGGTTTCATCGAGGTTCAGCATGACATTGGCGAAGGCGGTCCACGCAGCGTGTTCGGACTCGTTCAGCGAGTCGGGGCGAGGGGCCCTGCCGGCCGTGGCAAGCGCTTTGGCGGCTTCAGGTTGTTTTTGATAGAGGGCGAGTTGTTCGTCGAGGAAGGGGCGCATGATTTCCATTTCCTTGGCAGCGGGTGGGCGGGAGAGAGTGAGGCGATACGCCAGGGTGATGCGGCTGTCCGTGTCTCTGGCTTCGGTGAGGAGACGCTGCGCGAGGACGCGGGCGGCTTCAACGAACTGCGGGTCGTTGAGGGTGGCCAAAGCCTGAAGCGGCGTGTTGGTGCGGGGACGCTCGAACGTGCATTCGGCGCGGTCGGGAGCGTCGAAGATGACGAAGGTGGGATACGGGGTGGTGCGCCGCCAGAACGTGTAGAGGCCGCGGCGGTAGAGGTCCTCGCCGGGGCTCAGGTTCCAGGGCCAGCCGTTGTTCTTGCCTTTGTAGTAGTCGTTCGGCTGCCAGGGGAAAACCGGTGGTCCGCCCATTTTTTCCGAGAGCAATCCGGCGGCGGACAGGGCGTTGTCGCGAATGGTTTCAGCTTGGAGGCGGACGCGGGGAGCACGCCAGAGCAGTTTGTTCAGCGGGTCCGCTTCGGAATGCCTTCGGACGTCGGTGGAGGACTGCCGGTAAGTGCGGCTGGTCAGGATGGTTTTCAGCATTTTCTTCACGTTCCATTTCGACTCGATAAATTCCAGCGCCAGCCAGTCGAGCAGCTCGGGGTGACTGGGGAAACTGCCCTGCAGACCAAAGTCACCCATACTTCGCACAAGGCCATCGCCGAAACACATCTGCCAGAACCGGTTCACCTGCACGCGGGCGACCAGCGGCTGATCCTTCTGCATGAGCCAGCGGGCGAGGCCGAGACGATTGCGGGGCTGGTCGGCGGGGAATTTTGGCAGGAAGGCCGGGACGTCGCGCTCCACTTTTTCTCCGGGAGTCTGGAAATCACCACGCATGAGGAGAAAGGCATCCTTGGGCTTCGGCATCTCCACACTGACCATCTGGAGTGGTTGATTGGCTTCATTTGAAAGGAAGGCCATCCGCTCGCGGGCAGTGGTTAGTTCCTGCTTTGGTTTTGCAAGGGCCGCGATGGTGGCGGCATGGACATTCCGGAGATAGTAATCGCGAAGCAGCGCCAACTGTTCCGCGGTGCGATGGGACTCTTCCAATTTGATGATGGCAATCACGGGCGGCGGCTCCAGTGGTGAAACGGCTCCGACACTGGCGGCGATCTCCTGTTCTGTGAGAGCGCGGTCATGCATTCGGGCTTCGCGGATGGTTCCGGCGAGCATGAAATTACTGCCGGCTGGAAGCGCCCGGGCCCCAAAGATCACGCGCCATTCTCCCGATTTGAAAGTGGCGGCTTCGGTCTTTCTGCAAGGTTTGCCGTAGGGTTTCCCATTCCGGTAGCACCGAATGGTGCCGTCTTCATCGTAGGCGATGGCAATGTGGACGAATTCCTTGTCTGCAGTCGTCTCCGGCTCCGCACCCAGGTCCTGCGTGCGGAGAAAGGAATCGCTCCCGGCCATCCAGCGTGCGGGTTCCCGCTCGCCGAAGACGATGGCGTCAAACTTTTGCGCTCCTGTGTCCGCTTCGAGGGTCTGCACGCCGATCACCGCGCCGCCGGACTGCTGCAGGTTGTTCAATTTCACAAACGCCTCCAGCGTTTTGGCCTTCAGCTCTGACTTCACCGGAGCAGTCAGGACATAGCCGGTTTTTCCATCCAGCACCAGTCCCTCCGGGCTGAGCGAAGCGCCGCCTTGCAGCGTGGCTTCGCGCTCGCCGATTACATCTTCCAGCGCGCTGGTGAAGTTCCATTGTGCGGCCGGTGCCGGTGCGGGAGGCCCCTGGAAATTGGCGACGGTTGCCTCCCATGCGGACTGGGATACGCCCTTCGCAGGAGCGGGGTCGCCGGTGAAACCGGGATCGGTGTAGCCCGTGGTGGCGGCAATTTTTTCCACCTCGCTTTCGAGCGCGGTTACCTTCTGCCTGACATCCTCCAACTCGGCCCGCATCTGTTTTGTCGGAACGCGCATTACGGGCGGCACCGGCTTGCCATGGAAACCGGTAACGCCGCCGGCACCCTCCTCTTCCATGGAATTGAAGAAGGCGGTCATTTGGTAGAACTCGCGGTGGGAAATGGGGTCGTATTTGTGAGTGTGGCACTGGGCGCAATTCAAGGTCAGCCCCAGCCAGACGCGGCCCATGGTGATGGCGCGGTCGGCAGCGTAGGCAACGAGAAATTCCGCGGGGTCCGCGCCGCCCTCCTCATTGAAGCGGGTGTTGCGGTTGAAGCCCGAGGCGACCTTCTGCTCGACACTGGCGTCCGGCAGCAGGTCTCCGGCCAGCTGCCATTCCGTGAACTGGTCGAACGGCATGTTGCTGTTATAAGCATCCACCACCCAGTCGCGCCAAAGCCAGGTGGGCCGGTCGGAGTCATTGTGATAGCCGTTGGTATCGCCGTAGCGCGCCAGATCAAGCCATGTCATGGCCATGCGTTCGCCGAAGCGAGGACTCTCCAGCATGCGGTCCACCATGCGGCCGAACGCGCCTTCCGAGGCATCGTTAGTGAATGCATCGATCTCCGCCAGCGACGGCGGCACGCCGCGCACATCCAGCGACACGCGGCGGATCAGAGTCAGCCGGTCCGCCTCCGGCGATGGCGTCATGTGGCGAGTTTCCAGCGCCCTGAATATGAAACGGTCGATCGCCTGCTCGTTCCATCCCGCATCGCTGACCGCGGCCGGTGGCGCATGCTCCGGATGCAGAAACGACCAATGCTCCTTGTAAATGGCACCCTCCGCGATCCATTGCTTCAGCAGGGCCTTTTCCTCCGCGTTGAGGGATTTATGGGATTCCGGCGGCGGCATCTGGGAATCCAAAGCTGGATCGTTGATACGCTTCACCAGTTCGCTTTCCTCGGCCTTTCCAGGAATGATGGCGATCGCCCCACTCTTGGCCGGTGCCGTTGCTTGGTCGCGCAGATCCAACCGAAGGTCACCCTTGAGCGACTTGGCATCCGGGCCGTGACAGGAGTAACATTTGTCTGACAGAACGGGTCGAACATCACGATTGAAATCAATTGCGTCGCCTCCCCAAACGGGCACCGCCGTCAGTAATCCGAGAGCGCTGAGGGGCAGATGTTTTAGCAAGGGAGAGAGCATTGATTCAGTGGGATTCCGCCGGGAACTGGGTGGAGGTCTGGAGATTTGCGGCATGGCCAATAATGTTCAGTGTCCAACATGGACGGCTATCTAGCACCATCCACCCTTGGCACCATGGAAAGATTGCGCCAACAGTTTGAGGAATTGCGCCATGGATGCGTGAGGAGTCCCGGGGGTGACCGCACATCTACGGCAGGGTGACCGACAGGCGGGCGAATCCTCGCGAGCCCTCGGTAATGGTCGTCGCGGACCGCCAGAGTTGAGTCACGGTCCCATCGGCATTCGGCGTCGATTGAATGAGGCTTCCGTTCTCCTCCCAGTTGTCGAGGTCGGGCGCGAATTCGACATGGTAGGTAAGGTCATCCACGTCCGACTGACGGCGGAAGGAAATGGTCAGGTAATTTCCAGGAATGCCGTTGACCGTGAGGGGCATCGATCCACCAGTGGGCATCGCACTTGAGGATGACACATTGGGATTCGACCCAAGGGCATATTCCAGAACATTGGCGAGGGCGTCGCCGTCCGGATTTCCATTTGCACCACTCACTCCGTAGCCAGTTGCCCACTCTCCAAAGTTCATGCTGTCAGGACCGCCCGGATTTCCCCCGGCTTTGTTTCCGGCGCGCCAGTTCGCAGCGATCGCATGGTTGGGCAAAGTGGAAGGGAGTTTGAGCACCAGGGGATAGCCGGTTCCGCTGGCCCCCGCAGGCCACGGCGCGGCGATCCCATAGGTGAAATCGCGGATGGCCGTGCCCGCCCCGTAACTCAGTTTGAGACGCTCCCCGACATTGTTGAGTGAGTCGGTTCCGTAACTTCCTGCGATCGGTTTTCCCGGACCATAACGCATGGCGAAGGCAGCCGAGTTTTTTACCACCAGTGTGAAGGCACCAGCCGCCAGCGCGGTGCCTGGAAGAAAATCAAAATCCACTCCCTTGGTAAATCTTACATCGGTAAGATCCAGACTGGCGGTCCCCACGTTGCGCAGCTCGATGTATTCAAAATCCTCGTCGCCATATCCCGCGGCAAACTCGGCGGGCGTGGCCTGGGAGGGTTGATACATGACCTCGGTGATGACGAGATTGGAAGTGTAAATGCTGACATTGGGCGTGCCGGTCACAAACTGTACTCCCGTGGACCAACGGCTCCAGCGTCCGGTGTTGTCCTTCATCCTAACGCGAGCCCGATAGGTGTGACCGGGGGTGGTGGCGCTTGTCGGAATGCGAATTTGGTTGTTGAAGGGAGCGATTTCCGCAGAAGTCCAGATTTGGGAAATTTCGTAAATGAATGGATCTCCGGGGGCGTAGCCAGCCAGCCCGGGAGCGGCGATTTCGCCCACCCGCCACTGGATGGAGCCGAAGGTGCCAGAGCCCTGGGGATCGGAAAAGGCGCTGCTTTGGAACCGCAGGTCATTGGCAGGAGAACCTGCGGTTCCTACGTAGCTAAGCGTGGGGCGATTGGGAATGGCCGTGTCAGCAGCCTCCAATTCGAGGAAATTGTAGCCATAACCCCGCTGGTCGCCGTCGCCGATGGAAAAGGTGTCAGGATCTGTATCGGTGGCGTAATTGATCAGGAAGGAACAGATGCCGTTGAAATCAGCCGTCGTATAAGTGCGTGTCCAGGTGCCCCCGATGCGGCTGTCCGTGGTGGGATTCGGCAGGTAGAAGGCCCCGGTATGCCCTCCGGTGGTGCGGGGATTGTAGTTCCACATGTATTGATCCAGCAGATCCCACCCGACGGGCTGTCCTGCGGGTCGGATGATGCGTTTATACTCATCCACCAACTGACCAATCTGGCCCCCGGTGGCAGTGCCATTTTCGCAAATGAGATCGAGCAGTTCGAGGCAGCGATTTTTGAATTCAAGATTGATGCCGGTCATCAACAGCGAGTTCTTTTGATCAATGGTTCCGCTCCAGTGCGTCTCGGGAAAATACATCATGTCGAGATCCCAGGGGATCGGCAGCCAGCGATTGTCCGTGCCGCGGTGGTAGAAATAATGGTTCCACCCCTCGCGCAGATCGACGTTGCCGGTGATCCGGTTGGCCGCATGGAAGCTGGCGTAAGCGGGGACATCAAGATTGGCACGCCACCAGGCGTCGTTGGTGGCGTCGTTGGTCGTGCGGGATTGGGAACCGCCGATGAATGCGTCCCAGTCGCTGGTATCTGAGGGCTGCCCGAGTCCCTGATGCATCTTGTCGCCGCCATTTCCCACGATGTGATAAACATTGCCATCCGGCAGTCCGCGTTCGTCGAGGAAGGAACCATCCGGATCCTCCACGGCGAGATAAAGCCCCCATAAGTCCCCGTTGTATTGATCCGCCGGGGCTTCCACCGCATTGTCCACGACGCGGAATTGGAGATGGTGCATGGCCGGGGCCGGCACTCCTGCCAGTGCATAAATCCTGGCGGACACCACCTCGTCGAGGCCGGCCCATCCTCGGAAGCAGGGATTCCACGGGCTGGCGCAGGCATGCATGGTGAACGTGTCCCAGGTCTGCGAGTAATTTTTTCCCCACGAATCGCGCGCCTCAAAATCCCGGGCCCGCGCAAAATGGAACCGCCATTTGTTCTTGCCTGATTGATATGTGGAGGCGCTGCCCTTGTTGTGAAATTCAATGTGATCGTAGACCTTGCCGTCATACACCAGCGTGCCCCACATCCGAAGGGTGTCGAAGCTCCCATTGTACTGGCTGTTGGCGACATCCGTCTCGTTGGCGATCAAATGATACGTCGGCAGGGTCGTCAGCAGGGAGGCAGGGAAGGTGGTGGGCGCACTGCTGGGAGGTTGATTGCGGCCGGTCCAGGCCGGGGCGCCGTCGTAGACGAAGTAGGCGAAATTCGGCTGCTCGTCATCCAGATAGGGAACGCGTGCGGTGCTGCCCAGGGTGTCGGCCACCAGAACGCGGTAGCGCACCAATGTTCGATGCGTCTGCAGACTGGCAGGCAGGACGGCGGTGAAGATCGAATCGTTGGCGAACTCATCACCATTGGTGCCATCATCGACCATGGGAGCAGTCGTCCAGGTTGTTTCGTAAGTGCTGTCGTTCTTCCGAATATAGGAACCGGCGGAAACCAACTGGTAGTTGAGCGTTACGGAAGCGACTCCGTCCGGATCCGTGACTTTCGCCGTGATCACGACAGGTTCATTGGAGACGGGCGAGACTGGCAGGTGCTCCACCTGGCGAATCGCGGGCGGCGCATTCACAGCGAAAACGGAATTTTGCGCTCCAGGGGTGGGGGAGGCACCATTTTGCGTGGCGCTGCCGGTCTTCAGTTCCGCATCCATCGTGAAATCACTGCTGCCAAGTGTGGAGTTCGATCCAAGAATCGCAATGATGTTGGTTCCTGTTGTCAGGAAATTTTGAGCCCCCGTCAGTGTTTTTTCTTGCCAGGCATCAGCCTCATGATTCACGGCTGCGGTGTCAAAAAGCGGGTCGTTGGTATTGGTGTTAAAACTGGCCACCCACTGCCCGTTGATCCACACCACACATCCGTCATCCACGCGCACCCTCAGCAGCAGGGTGGTGGGCAGCGGCCCGGCCGCAATGGTGAAGGGATGGCGGAAAAACAGCGACCAGTAGCCGTTCTGCATGTCTGTAATAACCGTGTTGTCATCAGCATCCCCGTATCCAATGGACGTGCGACCGGTCAGCCATGACGCGTCCTCCACGAAATTCAAATTTCGCCAGGCGGAACGCGGGTTCGATGCCTCGCTGGTTCCCTTGCGATATCGCCAGGCCGCGTCCGTCGACGCAATGAAGGTGACCTGGGGTGGAGGATTGTCCGGCGTGCCCGAACTGCGCCAGGATGCACCGAGATTGTGGTCGAGGGACGGATGAATCAGTTCCATGGAAGAACCGGCTCCCTTCGCCGCGGTGGGCCAGGGAAATCCCACTCCATAGCTAACCTCATCGACCACTTCGTTGGCGGCGCTGCGCAATTCCAGATGCTCGCCATCACTGCTCAGTCCTCCGAGATAAACTCCGTTTGGAGCAAAACCAAACTGCGCTTGAAAGGCTGCGGCATTTTCAGCCAGCACGAAATACCCGCCCGCCGGAATCGAGGCCCCAGGAGGAAACGTAAAATCCACCCCATCCTCCATCCGCCACCCCGCGAGACTTACTGCCGTCGTCCCCGGGTTGTGCAGTTCGAGAAATTCCGTGGGCTTGGTGTTATCAGGCGCATCGTAATGAACCTCGTTAATGACCACCGACTGCGCCCATGCCGCTCCCGGGCCGTGCAAGCACGGTAGTAAAAGAAGGGACAGCCATCGGGGGGCACAGAGCATGAATATTCGGGGGACGACCGCATTATGTGAAAATTCCGCAGGCTGGCAATCCTTCTCTCCCTGATACCGCCGACATGGCTCTGAATGCGACTTGTCAAAATGCCTGCTGTCCCCGAGAGTCTTCACATGAAGACCTCCCTGATTTCCACCCTAAGCCTCCTGCTCCTCAGCGTTATTTCCACATCAACCCTTCAGGCCGAAATAAAGGAGGAGGCTGTGGAATACAAGGCTGGCGAGGTGGTGTGCGAGGGCTGGCATGCCTATGACACCGCCAAGACGGGCAAACTTCCGGCGGTGCTGATCATTCATCAATGGACCGGGCTGGGGGAGAATGAAAAGATGCGAGCGCGCATGCTGGCGGAACTCGGTTACAACGTTCTTGCAGCGGACATTTATGGTAAGGGCATCCGTCCCCAACCTCCGGAGGCCGGGGCTGAAGCCGGGAAGTATAAAAAGGACACGGCTCTTTATCGTGCACGCCTCCAGGCGGCGCTGGATGTCCTGGCCAAGGACGAGCGCACAGACTCCAAAAGGATTGGAGCCATCGGGTATTGTTTCGGGGGCACGGGAGTTCTGGAACTTGCCCGCAGCGGAGCCGATGTGAAAGGCGTTGTGAGTTTCCACGGCGGGCTTGGCACCACCAAGCCCGAGGATGCCAAAAACATCAAGGGTCAGGTCCTGGTCTGCCATGGTGCGGACGATCCTTTCGTGCCACCTGCGGAGGTCGAGGCCTTCCATGCGGAGATGAAAGGTGCCGGAGTGAACAATGAATTCATCGCCTACCCCGGCGCAGTACATGCCTTTACCCAGAAGGCCGCCGGAAATGACAATTCCAAAGGCGCGGCTTACAACGCCAGTGCGGATGCGAAGTCATGGGAGGCGATGAAACAGTTCTTTGCAAAGGTGCTGAAGTGAAACGCGCTCTTGCTTGATTCGGCGCTGATTCACTCAGATCCTTATTTGGGCCGCACATATCCCGGTGGTGGCGTTACCACCTCGAAGTCCGATCCCTTTACCTTTCGCAGTTCCTCATGCAGGACCGGGATGCGTTCGTCCGGAGCCACGGAGATGGCCCAGTCGATGCCATTGTCTGCGTTGAGCATGCCGTATTGCTTCAGGGCCTCCAGAATGGTTTTCACCTCCGGGGAGAATTTTGAAGTGTCGAAGCCGCTGCGCAGGCGGAAGCGTTCGCCCATGCGGGGGAGATTGGGATCCTGTTTGTTGCTGGCGAAATGGGTGGCTGGGTAAACATAGGCGCGGCGGGTGTTTTTGAAGGTGACCCGGAGGGCGTGGGAAATGGTCCCGCGCTGCAGTTCGTCATGCCTGACGATGGCTGGGAAAATGGGAAGTCCGGCAGCATCCGAACTTGTCCACCCATCCGGGCGAAGTTTGTTGGATGCCAGATCAAAGACCGATGCCTGTTCGGCCTCCCAGCCATGGTTGGTGCGGGTGAGGCGGTAGAATTCATAAAGTTTCCGGTGAACTGGATCAACCACGATCCCATGGCGATCGGCCTCCGGATCCGGCTTGCCACGTTGCACATCCTCCAGCGTGAGGGCCCTTCTGGCTGCGTCGCCGCGCTTGAAGTCAGCCGGCCAGCCTTCAATGGTCGCATTGTCCGGCACCGGGAAAGGTCCGGGGTCTGATTCCTCGCTGTAAACCTTCAGCTGCACATCGATTTTTGGCTGAGTGGGCGGCACGAGGACAAAGCCCATGTCGGTATTGTAGCGCAGGGGTTTGCCCCCTCCGATGGCCTTGATCATGTCTGCGGAATTTGCCGCAAGCGGCCAGTTGTCCACGCGGGTGTTCCAGGGATTATCGGGCGGGAAAATTTGCAGGTCCTTGAGAATGGCGGCCGCCTCCGGCGCATCAAAAGGGATGGCCCGGTCGAATGCCGACTTTTGCTCTTTCACCGCCTGGTTCACAGGCGTGGACTGCACGTAGGCAAACAAGTCCCGCAGTTGCTGCGCGTCGAATGCATCCAGCAGCCCCTCTGGCATGATGGAAGTGGGCAGGGCCGTCCGTTCGGCGATGTCAGTTTTGGCGACGGCGGATTTGTTACCGGCGATGTCGGCAATCGTCAGCCCGTTGGCATTTTCCTCAAGAATGAATCCGACCACCTGACGTTCCTCACCCGTGCCATTGGCCTTGAGTTTGACATGAAAGGCCATGAAGTCCGGCAGCACGCTCGCGCTTGGATCAACCATGGATTGCAACAGGGTATCCAGATTGGCGCGATCGATCCCCGTAAGATCCGGCCCCACCCGACGGCCTTCTCCGAAGAGGGTGTGGCAGGCCGAGCATACTGCGGTGAAATGCGCTTTCCCCGCGTCAGCATCGCCCTTGGATTGGGTGAGGATTTGCCTGATCTCGGTCATGCGTTTAAGCTTCTCCTCGGGTGTCTGATGAACGGCACCCCAATGTTTGGCGATGAGCGTCTTCCCGTCGTCGTCCGTGTTGGCCTGGAGCGCGAGCACGACGTCGCGCGGGACAAGTTTCGGATCGATCTTTCCCTCCTCCACGGCGGCGAGGAGCGCGATGGCCCAGGATTTCCGGGAACTCAGAATCGTGAACGATTTGTTGCGCCAGGCTTCATCAGATTGCAGGGCGAGGCCGAGGATGGTCCGGCCGATGCGTTCATCGCCGAACTGTTGGGCGGCGGCCAGCGCTTCGTTGCGCAGGGCATTTGAGGCAGTCTTCGGCAGCAAGGCCAGCAGGGTCTCTGCCAATCTTGGTTCGCGTCGATCCGCCAGCAACTGCAGCCATTGGATTCTTTGCTTCTCATCAACCGCATCGTCCCCGAGTTGCGTCAGAGCCAGGGAAATAGCCTTGTCACTGCCCAGTCGCACGGACACCTGGAGGATTTCCGAGTCGGGTGGTCCGGCGGTCCAGAATTCCTGCAAACGCGCCTCCAGTTCGCTAGGAATCTTCTCCACTTTATTACCCGCCAGTCCCAGCGCCATACCCCGCAGGAACTCGCGCTTTGCTTTCAGATCGGGTGCCACCGAGAGCAGACGCGCGCAGAGTTTCAGATTCTCCTCGCTGCGTTCCGTGGTGAAGCGCTGGCCGAGTCTGGGCAGGATGGAGGATTGAAACAGGGGAGCCTCCCAGAGCGGGCTGTTTGCCAGCCAGCCCAGGGTTGCATCGCGATCCGTGCGCAGTTTTTCCTCCACGATCCACCACAGGAGCAGTGGCAGATGCGGGTCCTTTACATCCTCGGCTCGCCTTGCCAGTCCCTCCGCAATCGGAAGGGCCATGGCTACCGGCAGGCGCTTCGCTGTGCAGGCCAGTTGGCTGCGCACCTGGGGATCTGGCTCGCTTTGCGCCAACTCGCGGAGGTGTTTGCCATGCTCGGGCGTTGCCTTGCGATCATCGCCCAGCAGGCGGATGGTCCACATCCGCACGAAGGGATCGGCATGACGCAGCTGGAGATTGGCAATCTCTGCATGAAATCCTCCACAGGCATGGATCGCCCACAGTGTCTCCAAAGCAGTCTGACCGGTGGCCTGCGCCATCCGATCTGACAGCATGGGAATCAGCGAGACCTCCCGCCGCTCCCGCATCATCCGCCGCGCCATTTCTCGATGCCACTGATTCGGGTGGTCCAGCTTCCTTACGAGTTCCGTGGCGCTGAGTTTTCGGAAATCGAGCACCCCGGCGTGCGGCGTATCCTTCGGACTGAGCCGATAGATCCGCCCACTCGCGGCATTCAGCCCGCCGGCCTCCGCAGAGACATTCCACGTCACATTCGTCTTATGCCAGTCCGCGATGTAAGCCGCGCCATCCGGGCCGATTTTCAAATCTACCGGGCGGAAATGTTGATCGGATGAAGACAGCGCCGGGCGGATTTCCTGCGCGGCATAACTCGACCCCGCCTGCGTGAGCGCGCAAAGATCGATGCGCTGCTGCATCACCCGCGCCACCAGCAGTTGGCTTCGATATTCCGCCGGCCACACATCTGCATCGCAGAACACCATGGCCTGCGAGAGCTTGGCCTTGCTGCTGCGATCCTCCATCGCCCCGAAGTATCCGAACGTGTAGGGATTGGTCAGCGGTCCATGCTTGGGGAAACTTTTCTGATAATACCCCCCCTGCACATAATGCACGCCAATGAGCCCGCCATTCGTGCCCGTGAACAACCTCCACTTTGCATCCACGGCGATTCCGAAATTATTATACCCACCCTCCGCGAAGATTTCGAACCGCCGCGATTCCGGCTCGTAACGGAAAACGCACTGCCCCTTGAACGCCACCGCGGGTTCATCGATTCCCGGCCGCGTGACGGTGGCCGTGCACGTCGATCCCTGGCAACCATACAGCCAGCCATCCGGCCCCCTGGTCAGGCTGTTGGCCACCGCGTGCATGTCCTCCAGACCGAATCCCGCCAGATGCACCACAGGGTCGCCGTCCGGCACATCATCATGATTCGCATCCGGATAGAAAAGCAGGTAGGGGGGATTCATCACCCACACCCCATCCCTGCCCGGGAGCACCGAAGTAGTGATGTTCAGCCCGGTGACGAAATCCTTGTGCGATTCAAATTTCCCATCGCCATCCTGATCCTCGAAGATCGTCACCTTGTCCCTGCCCGGCGTGTGGTTCGGCGGTGGGGGAGGGGGGGAATGATCATACTGCACCCGCCAGTATTCATCGTGCCCCACCACCGTGAGGCCCGCCGGAAACGGATACTGCAAATACTGCACGACCCACATCCGGCCCCGTTCATCGAACGTCAGGGAAACCGGCTGCGAGACCTCCGGTTCCGCCACCACCAACTCCACCTGCAAGCCGGCATCCGCCGTGAAGCCCTCCATCGCCGCAGCCCCGGCCTCCGCCCCGCTGCCCCACGTCAGCGACAAGGCATTGAGAAATGCCACCCACCCCATTCGTTTCATCCAATGCTTCATCGCCCTAAAATCCTCATTTCCTCCAAACAGTGCCAAGCCTTTCTTGCGTAGAAGTCAGCCAGCCACCCCAACTATTTGCGGCTCGCGCGCGTCGATGTGCCGGCCCTAAAAAGTGGACAATTCCGTTGCCTGGTCACCCCGTTGCCACTAGATCGGGAGCATTGCCAGTCCGCGAGGCGCGAGCCAGTTTCGATTTTAAATTCTCAAGTTCCTCCGATAATTGTTATGCTTGAACCTCACCGAAAATGAAAGCGATTGTGTGTATTCTTTTCTCGCTGATCCCGATTATTTCTCCTGTCCAGGCGGCACCGTCGATTGCACAACTTACCAAGAGAATGACGCAATTTAACGGCGAGACGCCTCCTTCGTTTGACCAAATGTTGAAGGTATTGAAATTGGACAGAAAGGAGGTGTTCCTTGTAAAGGGAGGATTGGGTCAAACGGTTATGAAGTGTCGCTGTGCAGAAAAGGACACGGAGATTTATTTCTATCTCGAAGACCCAAAGTTTTCAGCCGATTCTGCAATGCTGATCCGTATCGAAAAACATAATGCATCGACGGCGGTGAATACTCCGTTGTGGGAGGCGACTGGATACTTCAAGAAAAAACAGCTCCAGCAGGATCCCGCCGTGCAAATCCTGGGACGAATCCACGACGGCATTAATTCGGGTGATTTCACTGCCTTTGATGAAATTAAAAATCTTTCTGGAGCGTATGCCATGTCCGAATTGGTTCTCTTATTCAAGGCGCGAATTTATGAACCCAGGGGCCACAAGCCTACGCCAGTTCAGTCAGCCTTCGTCTTGAAGTGCGCTGAATTAGTGCCGCAAATATCCGATGCGGAGGCCTACTTCAAACAACTTTGGCAGAAGCCCACACTCCCCAAAACAGGTGCATTGCCAGTCAGGCGCGAGGCAGCTTTCAACCTGCTCGCTGTGATGAATAACAAGTTTGCAGTGCGTGTGCTCTGTGAAGCGCTCTCCGAGCCGGACATAGGCGAGCAGACTGCACTCATTTTCGAAGCTCTCCTAAAAATGGATATTCCTTCACCGCCCTATCCCAAGAATTCCGAACCAGATCGGTATCCCGAAGGTTCCGTTGGTCCGGAAGGTTTGGCAAAGTGGAAACAGTGGTGGGAAGAGAATAAAAACAACTATCAGGAACAGCCGAGGTGAGCAGAATTCCGCCTACCAGTGAATTCCAAAGCGGTTGCGAAACATTGTTTCTTCAGAAGTTTGGATGAATTTTGTCAATTTGCGGTCTGACACTAGGTTCGCCGGGTAAAAGCGCAGGTGTGTTGAAGATTTTTGGCGAATTTTGGCGGCTATGTTGTAAGTATGCCTCCTTAGATTGCTGACCATGAATTCTTTACCAAGTTCACCTGAACCCAGCCCGCACGATCTCTTTCTTCAGGCTCTTGAAAAATCGGCGCCCGGAGAGCGCACTGCCTTTTTGGACGGGGCGTGCCGGGGGGATGCGGCGCTTCGTGCGGCGGTGGAGGAACTTCTGGCAAAGCACCCTGCGGGTTCGTCGCTTCAAGACACCGTGTCCTCTCAACCGACGGTCGTTTCCAGGCCTGCGGAGCGGCCGGGGGAATCGATCGGGCGTTACAAGCTGCTGCAGGAATTGGGGGAGGGTGGTTTCGGCACGGTATGGATGGCTGAGCAGGTGGAGCCGGTGTCGCGGCGGGTGGCGCTGAAGATCATCAAGCTGGGGATGGATACGCGGGAGGTGATCGCGAGGTTCGAGGCGGAACGCCAGGCACTGGCGATGATGGACCACCCGAACATTGCCAAGATTTTCGATGCGGGGGCGACGGACCAGGGGCGGCCGTTCTTCGTCATGGAGTTGGTGAAGGGCCTGCCCATCACCCAGTTCTGCGATGAGGAGGGACTGGGCATGGGCGAGCGGCTGGCGCTCTTTGGGGATGTATGTTCGGCGATCAATCACGCGCACCAGAAGGGCGTCATTCACCGCGACATCAAGCCATCGAATGTCATGGTGACGCTGCATGGGGACAAGCCGGTGGTGAAGGTGATCGATTTCGGCATCGCCAAGGCCACGCAGGGTGCACTGACGGACAAGACGATTTTCACCCGCGTCGAGCAGTTCATCGGCACGCCTGTTTACATGAGTCCGGAACAGGCGTCGATGAGCGGGCTGGACGTGGACACGCGCAGTGACATTTATGCCCTGGGCATCCTGCTCTATGAACTGCTCACTGGGAAGCCTCCTTTTGACGCGAAGTCGCTGGCGGCTGCGGGCTATGAAGAAATGCGGCGGATCATCCGCGAAGTCGAGCCGCCCAGGCCGTCGTCGCGCCTGAGCACGATTGCGGGGGACGAGCGGACGCAGTTGGCAAAGCTGCGGCATATTGCGCCGGAGAAATTAAAGAGCCTCATCGAACCCGACCTCGACTGGATCGTGATGAAGGCGATCGATAAGGATCGCAAACGCCGCTATGAGACGGCCAATGCCCTGGCGCTCGATATCCAGCATTTCCTGGCCGAGGAACCGGTGAGCGCCACGCCGCCGGGGGCGGGCTACCGGATGAGGAAGTTTGCGCGGCGGCATCGCGTGGCGCTGCGTGTGGCGGCGGCCATCGTGCTGCTGCTGGTGGCCGGGACCGTCACCAGCACGCTGCTGGCCATCCGCGCCATCAAAGCCGAGCACGAGGTGACGAAGCAACTGGAGTCCACTGCCGCCGCGCGCGCCGACGCTGAGCAGATCGTGCATTTCCTCACGGGCATTCTCGAAAGCCCGGACCCCGAGCGCAGTGACCGGCAGATCACCGTGGCCCAGTCGCTGGACCGTGCGGCCCTGCTGGTGGATACGTCGCTTGATGCATTCCCGGAGCGTCAGGCCGGCGTGAAGGCGGCCCTGGGCCGGGCCTATTCGGCACTGGGGCGCGCCGAGCAAGCCATTCCCCTGCAGAAGTGGGTGCTGGCTTGGTTTCGCGAAAAGGAGGGGGACGAGCATCCCGATACCATGAAGGCCATGAAGGCGCTGGCGGCCTCGCTGGATTTTGTTTCGCAACGATCCGAGGCCATCGAGCTCTACCGCAAGATTCTCGCCTGGCACGAACGCCAGTATGGACCGGATCATCTGGATACGGTCCTGATCAAGGCGGAACTGGGTCGCATTCTTTGGTTCAATGGAGACAAAAAGGGGGGATTGCAGATACAGGAGGAAGCGCTGCGACGCTGTCGGATGGATCCCGGCCTGAACGATCCTCGCACGCAGTCCCTGCTGCACTGGGTTGCCGTGGCGTATGAGGATGCCGGACGGGTGGACGAGGCGCGCCGGATGGACGAGGAACACCTCGAACTCAGCACCAAGCTGCTTGGTCCCAAGCATCCGCTCACCCTCCACGCACGCTCGGCGGTGGCCCAGCACATTACCGATCCGTTACGGCGCCGCGCGGCCCAGGAGGGGATTATTGCCGACAGTACGGAGATTTTTGGAGGCGACCATCCCTACACCCTGGCAATGCGCGCCCAGCTGGCCAGTTCAGTTGAAAAATCCGGGGATATAGCGCTGGCGCTGAGCATGTTCGAGGAGGATTATAAGCTGATGGTGATGAAAAATTCCGCGCGCCATGCGGACACCATCTGGGTCATGAGCAACCTCGCCTCCCTGCTCCACCAAAACGGCGCGGAGGCGCGGGCGCTGGAGATGCGGGAGCAGATAGTGAACCTCAGCCGCGAAGTTTTTGGCGAACGCCATTACAACACGCTTGGCGCGCAGATGCGGCTCGGCGAATCCTATGAGAAGGCGAATCGTCTCCCGGAGGCCATGGGCCTGCGGGAAAAAATCCTGCCCGTCCTTGAGGAGGTCCGGGGTCTTTCCCATGCCGACACCTCCTGGGTGCGGCACTCCCTTCTCAAGAACTACGAAAAGAGCAAGAACCCCGAAGCCGCTGTGCGCCTGCGCCGTGGCATGGTTGCGGCCAGTGCTGAAAAGAACGGCGCGGATGCCATAGAGACCATGCATTTGCGGCACACGCTGGCGTATGAGATCCGCGTCTCCGGCCAGCCGGAGGAGGGGCTGGCTTATTCAAAGCAGACGCTTGATCTCGCCCGTAACCTTCCGGCTTCTCCTGACAACGCCATTTTACTGCGCTATTGCCTGTTCTGCACCGCCTGGCACGCGGACCAGTCGGGGCTTCAGGATCAGGCGTCCCTTCTGAATGAGGAACGGGTCAAAATGAATCCCAAACTCTCCCCGGTGCGCAGCGTCATCATTCCGGACAACGCCGCATGGAAATGGTTCCACCCGCTCGACGGTCAGGACCCGGAAATCGCCACGCCGGGTTTCCATGTAAATTTCCCCAAGCCTGATTTCGACGACCGCGCCTGGACCGAATCCACCCAGCAGGGCGACGGCTTTGGCTACGGCGGCAATTTCAAGGGTGTCGACATCGGCACCCCGCCTCCAGAGGCGCGCCATAACGCCTACTTCCGCCACCGCTTCCAAACCACGAAACCCCTCACCCATCTGGAACTCCGCGCCCGCCGCGACGACGGCCTCATCGTTTATCTCGACGGCCGCCGCATCCTTCGCGACAACGTGCCTGACATGCCCGACACCTGGTCGCTCAATGCCATTCAGGGTCTGGGTGAAAAGGAACTGGAAGTCACCATGGCCTGGCCCATCCCCGGTGAACTCGCCGCAGGCGAACATACCCTCGCCATCTCCGTACACCTCTTCAACGGCGTGAATTCCAATCTCCGCCTCGGTAACGTGACGCTTGTGGAAGTGGAGCCGGAAGGGAAATAGCGCGCGAACCTCCCCGGAGCAAAACAAGAACGGCACAGCCCCCCCCCTGCGGCACCTGCCTCACCGCCCAACCCAAGAAGCTGGTAGCCGCCGCCAAGGGAAAGGCACCCGGTAAGAGTCCTCCGCCATCAGCTCGAGCCCCTGACGCGTCCGAACCACCCCCCGATGCCCCGCCTCGTGGCCACGGAGCGATCCAGCAGTTCTTTGGAGCGGGCTTTCATAGGATCGTCTCCGTCAGGCTGAAAGATTGATCGTCGCAGCCCATCTGAATGATCCGAGGTTTATGAGGCAGCCCTCTTCCTATGCTGACGATCTTTTCTTTGAAATCAGGACGTATCTTGGCTCCCAGTCTGATCTCAGCAATGGCTTCGGGCTGAATGGGGAGAAGGCGGGTGTGGTCCTTGGAGAAGGGCCCCACAGGTATTCGGAACTCCTGCTCAAAGTCCCACTCCGCGCCCTTTCTGCACGATACTAGATCAGAGAGAAGGGTTGGGTCCCGTTTGAGCGTGTCGAGAAGATCTATCGGCCCATCAGGGTCACGGTAGGTTACTTCCAGGCCAAAGCAGAACGGAGAGAATTCTGTGTTGTAGCCGACGCAAATTCCCTTGTGGGCATCGGCGTAATAGGCCCACATGCGATTCGAAAGGGAATTACTGGAACAACAAACCAGCCCCGACGCTGATCTCAGTGCCTCAATGCGTTCCTGCGTAAGCATTAAGTAATTCTGATCCACGGACGCCGCTTCCTTTTGCGCCTCGACGCGATCCATTCCCAAGTGCTCCTGTGCGTAAGCAACCATTGAGTCCCTTAACTTATGGAGGTCGATTGCGAGCGGTGCGCGATATTCAAAGGGGTCGTTCATGTCCTCCACTCCCGCGATATGAACCTCTGGTATCGTGAGTTCCTTGATGCTCCATTCGGACGCACGGCGGTAGCGGTAAAGAATAGGGGGTGGGTTGGCTTTTTCAATTAAGCGGCTGAGCAACCCCAATTGGCGTGGAGACATTCCGGCGAATGGATTCATGCGGCGGCGGGGGCGAAAGCTTCTTTGAGGACGGCTTGGAGGAGGTGGGCGGCGTGGGTGCGGGCGTGCTCGATCTCCGCTTCCAGCGCACGGCAGGTCGTCATCAGCGCCTCCACCCGCTCCACGATCGCGGCTTGCTCGGCGAAGGGTGGGAGGGGGATTGGGAATGAACGAATGCGGCCTAGATTGAAGTTGCCTGCGGATGCGCCTTTGCTGGATGTGTTCCCTCTTGCGTAGCGCACACCGTAGGGAGAATTAAAAACAATGGCCAGATACTGTGGAACAGTATGCGTTTTGAATGTCTTCACTAGGCCAACACTGACGTAAAAGGCGAATTCCAAGTCACTATCTATAACCGCCGCTTCACCAACGCTTCCAACACGACCGACAAGCAAATCCCCCTTCTCTGGAAACCGATTCTTGGTGTAATCATTGAAAGCGTATTGGCTGACGAGCTTGTGGGGAACTGGTATAAACCTAAACGGCTTCACATTTTGGGCCGAAAGGAAGGGTTTGCCGGTTGTCGTATATGTCGGCGTTTGGTGGGTGCCATCTGTTACGAACATGCTGACTTCATCCAGATGGGGAAATTCCCATTCCGGAGGCAGTATTAACTCGTTTTCATCGTCATCGACAGCTTGCTGCTTCCCGCCAGCTTTGATCTTCTTGGCGGCGATGAGGCGGGCTTTTTCGGCTTGGATGCGGTGGAGGAGCTGGCTCGCGGGTTCCACGTCCGGGTGGGCGGCGCGCCAGTCGGCGGTCAGCTTGCCCTGGATCGCCTCCTGCAGGATGGCTTGCTTGAGCAGGGGAAGTTCATGGCGGTCACTGTTCTCTTCGCGGATGAAGCGGATGGTATCGCTGATGTGGTTGATCCTTGAGACAAAGGCGAGCTGGTCCTCCATGCCGGGGACAGGCAGATCGATCTCGGCGAGGCCGGAGTAGTAGAGCCGCTTCCGCACCGCACCGGAGCAGTTGCGGGCGATGGCTTCGAGGCCGTAGTCGCTCTTGAGGAAGTGGAGCAAGTAGTGTGGATCGAGCCCCTCGCGGCAGGAGAAGACGGTGTAGTCCGGGCTGGTGAAGCCGGTCTTGGACTCATCATCGGCAAGGCCGATGGAGCCGACGTTCACCCTCATCGGGTTGTAGGCGAACCAGTTCTTCTCGATGCGTTGATAGCGGGCGAGATCGGCGGAGGTGTCGCGTGAGCTGGCGTGAAGACCATGCTCATTGCTGACGCCGATTAGTCGAAGCTCCTGCGCGCCCAAGGAACCGAGTGGATGGCATTCTTCGCGGATGTAGTCGCCGAGTTTTGCCACGATCAGGAGTGGAGGAGGTTGCGTTCGAGGTCGATGAGCAGCTTGGCGATCTTACCTTGGCGCTGGTTCATCTTTTGCAGGAGGCCTTCGACGGTGTGGTCGTGCTCTTCGACGGTGGTGTTCGGATTCTTCACATCGAGATCAAAGCCCCGCTTCAAGTCCCCGACCTTCACCTTCCACGCAACGTCGCTTTCCTCGCGTTTGTCCCACCACTCGATGAGTGGCGCGAACTCGTCGAACTTGATGGCTTTTGTTTTGGAGTAGCTCTTTTGCCCCTCGGGCAGGCGGTGCTCCCAATACCAGATTTCCTTGGTGGGCGTGCCTTTTTGGAAAAAGAGCAGGTTCGTGGAGACGGTGGCGGGGAAGAAGGTGGACTGCGGGAGGCGGATGATGGTGTGGAGATTGCAGTCGGTGAGGAGTTTTTCGCGGATGCGCTCCTTGTAGCCGTCGCCGGTGATGCAGCCATCCGGCAGTACGATGGCGCAGCGGCCACCGGGCTTTAGCAACTGGATCATGAGGATCACGAAGAGGTCGGCGGATTCCCGGCAGCGGAAGGAGGAGGGAAAGTTCGTTTCGACTCCGTCGGCGATGCCGGCACCGAAGGGTGGGTTGGCCAGGATCACCCCTACCTGCTGCTTGGGGCCGATCGAGTTGTATTCGGTCTTGAGGCTGTCCCTGTAGTGGTAGTCCGGCACATCGATGCCGTGGAGGATGAGGTTGGTGAGGCCGAGGACGTAGGCGACTGGCTTGTATTCCCAGCCGGTGACGGATTGCTGCAAAATCGCCTCGTCATCCAGAGTGTGGACTTCCTTTTCCCGGACATAATCGATGGCGGCGCTGAGGAAGCCGCCGGTGCCAGCGGCGGGGTCGAGCACCTTTTCACCAAGCCGGGGGGCGGTCATCTGAGTCATGAGCTGAGTGATGGCGCGGGGCGTGTAGTATTCGCCCTTGTTCCCCGCATCGCGCAGCTCGATGAGGATGGACTCATAGATGGTGCCGAAGATGTGGCGGTCTTCGCTGTTGTTGAAGTCGAAGCCGTTGAGCTGGTTGATGACCTTGCGCATGGCGTAGCCCGACTTCATGTAGTTGTTCAGGCCTTCAAACACCTCGCGGACGATGCCGGCGCGTTTTGGAGCGACAGTGGACTTGAGTGCCTTTAAATTGGCGAAGAGGCCGTCGGTGGGGTGGTCGATGAAGAGGAGGAGTTCGACGCCGGTAATGCCCTCCGGATCCGCCGCCCAGTTGCGCCATTGGAATTTTTCCGGGATGACGGACTTGTAGCGGTCCCGGATGAGTTCGAGTTCCTGGTCTTTGTCATCGATGATCTTCAGGAACAGCATCCAGCCGAGCTGCTCCAGCCGCTGGGCGTCGCCGGAGATACCCTGGTCTTCGTTCCGCATGATGTTGCGGATGTTTTTGATGATGGAGGCGATGTTGGGCATGAAATTAATGTATTGACGAAAATGGAGGGTGGAGGATTGTTGGCGCAAGTCGGACTGGAAATTTCTGGTCGGCGCTGGGCTTCTGGGATTTCCCGGAGGCCCTTCGCATTTTCAGGGGAGGCACTTCAACCCCCATCCTTCAATTTTGCCCTCCGGGCTACGGCGGATTTTGGTTTGGATGATTTCATACGCGTGGTTTGGCTGGTTCGGCCGGAGGTGATGAATGCCGACGGGACGGGCCATCAAATCAGTAAGTTGCAGCCCCGTGGAGTTGGATGCCTTGGGAATCATGACCAGCTCGAATGGCAATGCCTTGCGGAGGGCATTGGTGCCGTCGCACACACGCCGAAAGGCCAGTTCAAGCTCGTCGTCCTCGCGGCGACCTCTGCGTTCAACAATGACCGGAGTCACCTTTCCGTCCTGGCCCAACCCCTCCAAATGGCGGAAGACACGCTCAAGGCCGGTCTCCATCGCGTAATCATAGGGGCTGACCGGCTTGTGATACCGGGAAACGTAGGCAGGCTTGTCTATAACCACCGCGACAACGGTCGCGGGAAGTTTTTTCATCTGCTCGCTCAAGCCCGCGAGGAATCGATCGCGAAGCGTCTTCTGCAACAGAAGCAGAAAGTGCCCGTGAGGCTTCCGAATCTCATGCTCGTGGAGCACAATCTCATCGTGGCCCCAGAATTCAAACTTGAAGCGTTGCAGCGAGGGGCACACCTGTGTGACATAATCTTCTTTGCGAATGACGCAGAATAGCAGGACGAAGACCGGGTATTGCGGGTCAATCTTGGATAGCTCATGGTCTCCGCTCTCGTCCACGAAGACCAGATAATCTCCAAACCCGGGCGGCGGCGGTTCAAACGGTGTATGCGGGACGGATGACATGGTGGTGCGTCAGGCAGTTTTGTAGAGTTCGTCGGTGAGCGCGTGGATCGCGGTGTCGTAGGCGGGCCTTCCACCAAAGGCGCGAATGATTTCCACCGGGGTGCCAATCTTGCTGAGAGGATCTTGCCGGATAATCTCGGGGTTCTCGAAATCGAGTCCGCCGTCGTCGGCATATTTGTCGAGCAGGGCGGCGATGACTTTGCGGGCGAGGTCGCCGTATTTGGTGAAGTAATCGCGCTTCTTCACCTGCTCGGCGCGCTCCTTTCGGGTGAGCGGCTTCTGCTCGTAGGCGACGTGGCAGATCAAATCGAAGGGATCGAAGGCGGAGCCAATTTCTTCATTCAACGCGGCGAAGATGACGCCCTGCTGTTCCAGCTCCTCGACGATGGCGCGCTTCTTTTCGGAGTGGTTCCACGATGCAAGGAAGTCATCGAGCGAGGCGTAGGCAGTGCGGACGTTCTTGCGGGTGTAGTCGCGCAGGCTCTCGGTGATGATCTTGCCGTCGTCGCCCATGTATTGGACGCGCTCTTTGATAACGGTGACCTCCACGCCCTTGACAGTGACTTTGCGGCGGCGCTCCGGCGGGTCTTCATTGAGGATGGAAATGTCGGGCTTTTCCGGATCGGGGAAGTCGATCTCGTCACCGGTGAGGTCGTCAATGACGGGCGTGTCGTCGGTTTCGTTGTCGGTTTCGGAGATGTCGTCGTCCTCGGTGGCTTCCTTCACGCGGACGGGATCGCCGTCGAAGTCTTTGTCCGCAAAGAGCGCGGTGACGTTCCGGAAATCCATGATGGTGAAGTAGTGCTTCCCGAAGTCTTCGTTGATGCGGGTGCCGCGCCCGATGATCTGCTTGAACTCGGTCATGGAGCCGATGTTTGAGTCGAGGACGATGAGTTTGCAGGTCTGCGCGTCCACGCCGGTGGTCATGAGCTTCGAGGTGGTGGCGATGACAGGGTAAAGTTCGCTGGGGCTGATGAAGGCATCGAGGTGTTGTTTACCGATGGCGTTATCCCCGGTGATCTGCATCACGTATTTGCTGTTGGCGGCGACGAGGTCGGGGTTGGCGTTCGCCAGTTCCTTGCGCATCCCCTCGGCGTGCTCGATGTCCACGCAGAAGACGATGGTCTTGGAAAAGCGGTCGCTGCCTTTCAGAAACTCGGTGATCTTCTGCGCGACGATCTGGCGGCGCTCCTCGACGATGATGTGGCGGTCGAAGTCGGAACGGTTGTAGAGACGGTCTTCGACAATCTTGCCGTCTTTGTCCTTAAAGCCTTTTGGCGGACGCCAGCCTTCGGCGTCGATGTCGAGCGTGACCTTGATGACCTTGTAGGGCGCGAGGAACCCGTCGTCGATACCCTGCTTGAGCGAGTAGGTGTAGAGCGGGTCGCCGAAATACTCGGAGCTGGAAATTTCCTTCGTCTCCTTCGGCGTGGCGGTGAGGCCGATGTGGGTCGCGCCTTTGAAGTATTCGAGAATCTCGCGCCACTTGCTGTCCTCGCGGGCGCTGCCGCGATGGCACTCGTCCACGATGATGAGGTCGAAGAACTCGGGGCTGAACTGCTTGTAGGCGTCGGCGTCGTTGTTATCGGAGAGGCCCTGGTAAAGGGCGAGATATATGTTGTAGGCAGTGTCGATCTGCTTGTGCTTGATGACAGTCATCGCCTCCTTGAAGTGGCGGAAGTCGCCGCGAACGGTCTGGTCGATGAGCGCGGTGCGGTCGGCGAGAAAGAGGATGCGCTTCTTCAGGCCGCTCTTCCACAGGCGGTAGATGATCTGGAAGGCGGTGTAGGTCTTGCCGGTGCCCGTCGCCATAACGAGCAGGTGGCGATTGTTGCCTTCGTTGCGGGCGATGGCTTCGACCGTGCGGTTGATGGCGATTTGCTGGTAGTAGCGCGGCGACCGTGTCGAACCGTCGGAGAAATAATCCTGCGCAACAACAGACGCGGCTTCGTCGGTGATGCCTTTGAAGGCTTTGTATTTTTGCCAGAGCTGTTCTGGAGATGGGAAAGCATTGAGCGGGATTTCCATCTCAATAGGACCTGCTTTCACCGTCTTGTCGTGGAAGAGAAAGCCGTCGCCGTTACTGCTAAAGACGAAGGGAACGTCAAGAGGCTTGGCGTAGCCAAGGGCTTGCTGCATGCCCGCGCCGACGGTGTGGTTATTGTCCTTGGCCTCGATGATCGCGAGGGGAATATTGGGCTTGTAGTAAAGGATATGGTCCACCCGCTTCTTCGCACCGCGAGCGTGGATTTTTCCCCGCACATAGATTCGGCCATCGGTGAAGCCGACTTCTTCGCGAATCTGGGTGTCGAGGTCCCAGCCAGCCGCTACGAGGCTGGGCGTGATTAACTTTGTGCAGATGTCGCGTTCGCTGAGGGATTTTTTGTTCATGCGGCAAGAGCGAGTTCGAGTTCTGACACGGTGCAATGTTTGCCAGCGGCTTTATTTTTCGCGGGGAACCAGAGGCAGATGAAAAGCTGCGTGCTGTAGAAGAGCTGGCCGGAGTCGGTCTCGCTCCCGCGTAGGGCGGGGTTTATGAGGGCGGGCTTGCCGGTCCGGCTGGGTGTAGGCATGGCGGCTCTTAAAGCAGGTTCACGCGGCTGTCGCCAGCTTTTGTTTATATTGGGTGAAAAAACGCGCTGAATAGCGCCGTATGGAAAGGACCGGGGGCGTTTTCTCAAACTACCGCGTCGCCCGGCTGCAACGAATGCCTGGCCCGTCTTCGAAACATAATGCCTATGCCTATGCCGAGCGCATCCGGGAGCGGCTGCCACGGCGGATGCAGGAGTTGCGAGAGGCGAAGGGGTTGAGCCAGTATGCGCTGTGGCGGAAATGCGGGGTGACGCGGGATACGATCAGCCGGGTGGAGGCGGGGGAGACGATTCCCGGTGTGCATGTGCTGGCGCGGCTGGCATCGGGGGTGGGGGTGACGTTGGAGGGACTTTTCAGCGGAATGGAGGAGGGGCCAAAAGCGTCCGGAATATCGGACTAACGGTGGGGGCGGGGGCTGTGCTTTCATTGCGGCCATTCCACCCGATGACTGCGATGCCTCTCCTTTCCCATTCCACGCCAGCTTTTCTCCCTCCGGGGGCCGTTTCCCGGTTCGGAGCGGGGGCGTTCCCGGTTCAGGGGCCGCCTCCATTGGGCGCGGGGGCGGAGTTCCCGGCGGCGGGGGGAGCGCTCCGCGCCATGGGGGCGCCCCCATTGGGCGCGGGGGCGGACTTCCACGGAATGGGGGTGCCCCCCTGCGGCGCGGGGGCGGAGTTCCACGCGGCGGGGGCGGCGCTGCGCGCCATGGGGGCGGAGTTCCGGCAAATGGGGGCGGCCCCCATTTCGTCCAGCGACGCCCCCGGCGGGCGCGGGGGCGCCCCCCTTTCGTCCAGCGGTCCCCCCGCGCGTCGCGGGTGTGCCACCCTTTCACACGGGGGCAGGCCTGCCGCGCCCAACAGCGAACCTTGGAGGTCCCCCGCATGAACTGGGACGCCGGCACCTGGGACACGGGCTTTTGGGACCAACCCTCCGACTACTTTCACCCACAAACCAAACCTAAACCAAAACAACAAACCATGAAACGCCAAGACTACTACCCCAGCCGCATCGGAGACCAAGTAAACTGGCTCGATAACCTCGCCGCGAAACTCCCCACCTACGGACCCACGCTCGGCGTAATCGCCGGGGATGTGACCGCCGCCGTGAACGATGCCAAATATGCGAGATATGTGCTCGGCACCTGGCTGACGGCGGTGCGGAATTTCTCCCCGAGCACGACGGATGCCGTGGACGATGTGCTGACGGGGACCGGCACCAGCGTGATGGTGCTGCCCACCTTCGCCGCGCCCGCGCTGCCTGCGGGAGTCACCGCGACGCTGCCGGGAACGCTGACGCGCCTGTTTGCGCTCATTGCGAAAATGAAACTCAATGCGGCTTATACAGAGGCGATTGGCACGGACCTGGGCATTGTGGGATCGGAGGATGATCCTTCCACGCACCCGGTTCCGAAATTTAGCATGGAAATGCTTCAGGGTGGCGCCTGCCAGTGTGTGCGGCTGAAATTTTATAAATACCTGCATATGGGCGTCTATATCGAAAGCCGCCGGGGGGTGGGTCCGTGGGAGTTCCTGGCCATCGATACCGAAAGTCCCTACGACGACGACCGCCCGCTGCTGGTGGCGGGGACGCCGGAGGTGCGGGAATACCGGATGCGCTTCTGGGACAAAGGCACGCCGAATGGCGACTGGACGCCCGTGCAGAAAGTAACCGTCAGCCCGTAAGCGCGCCATGCCCTTCGACCCCACGAAACCAGCGGCGAATGCGCCCCTCAGCTCCGCAGAAATGCGCGACCAGCTCAACGCGCTCAAGGCGCTGATCGATGCGCAGGCGGCGGGAGTGCTCTTCGGTCGCGCGGCGGCGGATTGGACGAGCGGATCGGGCAGCTTCACCGATGTGCCGGGGCTGGCCTTCGCGGTGGCGGCGGGGGAGAGCTGGCAGGCGGAACTGGTGCTGCACGCCATCAGCGGCACGACCGGCCAGGGGCTGAAATTCCGCGTCACCGGACCGGGCGCGGCAGGGGTGATGATTGCCATTGTGGGCACGGGATCGGGCACCTCCACGTCGACGGAGTGCGAGGTGCAGACGGCATTCTCCGTCGCCAGCCCGGCGAAGACGTTTGTGGTGGGCACGACGCTCACCGGCGTGGTCCGCCTGCACGTGGCCGTGACCGCCGCCAGCGCAGGGGGCACGGTGCAACTCCAGGCCAGCAACAGCAGCGGTAGCGGCACCGTGACGGTCAAGGCGGGGTCGCATCTGGTGGCGCGGAGGAGTGGGGGGTAGGGGGAAAAGACTAAACACTAAAGGCCAAAGACTGGAGGCTGAAGGTGGGGGATTGAAAATTGGAGATTGAAAATTGAAAATTGCTGAGTGGGAAATGGGGAGGCGGGGAGGGCTGGCATCCCTGCCGGGATGCCTATGAATGGGGGATGGGTCCCGGGGTGTCGCTCGTGCCTCGCTCGACCCCGCGCTAATGGATGTGTCCCCGCTGGGGACGAGGGTTGAAAATTGGGGAGGGAGGAGGGCGCAATGACAGGGAGCGGCGACATTCCTGTCGCCGTTTGAGCACTCCTGCGAAGCAGCACTTCCATGGATTGAAGTGCGCCTGCGGCGGTGGGTTTTAATGGGCGACAGGAATGTCGCCCCTCCGGGCTGGGAGAGAACCTCCCTTGGCAACAAGGGAAGTAACGCTCTTGGAATGGAAATGATCTGAGGAAATGTCTGGTAATGAGGCGGGAGAACTGATTTCCGGCAAATGTCCACTTGGCAGCAGGATGGCCCGGAATTAGCTTCGAGGCGTTCCTATTTCGCATGAAAGACCTCAAAACGCTTATTCGCCGCCCTGACCTCTCCGCCCTAGTGGATGGACCCCAATCATTTACTCCTGCTTCGGGAAGCGTCTGCAGGACCGGATCCCCCGGGAGCACGGGTCATCCGGGGACAAATCCATGCCAGTTGAAGCAACCCCTTATCCAACGCCCACAATCATGAGTTCCGCCATCACCGTTCAGGAGTTATCGAAACTGGTCGCAGGCGAAATTCTGCAAGGCGATGCCGCCGCTGTGGTTACCGGGATCAATTCGCTGCAGGATGCAGGGCCGGGTGAGGCTACGTTTCTGGGTAATTCCCGTTATTTAAAGGCGCTGCAGGAAACGAGGGCGAGCGCGGTATTGGTTCCGTCGGGATTCTCCGAATCCGCGCCGGAGGGCGTTGCGGTGGTGGCCGTGGCAAATCCCACGCTGGCTTTTTCCTCGGTGATCAAGGTGTTTGGTCCGGAATCCCGTGCTGTTCGCATGGGAGTGCATGCGTCCGCGGTAGTTTCAGAAACGGCGGAGTTTGATCGCAGCAGGGTATCCGTGGGCCCGTGCGCGGTGATCGAGGATGGCGCGGTGATTGGCGATGGAACGGTGATTCATGCGGGGGCCTACGTTGGCATCGGTGTCAGGCTTGGCGAAGACTGCTTGCTGCATGCCGACAGCGTGGTTAAGGACTATTGTGTGCTTGGGAATCGGGTTGTCATCCACAGCGGTGCGGTGATCGGCACGGATGGATTTGGCTACGAACTCATCGATGGCCGGCATCGGAAAATCGATCAGGTGGGGATCGTGCAGATTGATGACGATGTGGAGATCGGATCCTGCACGACCATTGATCGCGCGCGTTTCGGAAAGACGTGGATCGGTGAGGGCACGAAGATCGACAATCTCGTGCAGATTGGCCACAATGTGACCATTGGCAAACACTGCATCCTCTGTGGGCAAACCGGCATCTCCGGCAGCACCAAACTTGGCGATTACGTCGTTATGGCAGGTCAGGTCGGTGTGGCCGGACATCTCCGCATTGGTGATCGAGTGACCTTCCTCGCCAAGAGCGGCGTGACCAAGGACTACCTCGAAGCTGGTGCCTACACAGGTTACCCGGCGAGGCCGCTGATGGAGGGCCGGCGCATGCTCGCGGCACCCGCGAAGGTTCCCGAGTTAGTGGATCGGGTGCGGGAGTTGGAGAAGAAACTTGAGGCGATGGAGAAGGCCAGAGCTTGAAGGTGGGAGAGAGTTTCTCTGGAACGTTGACAAACCAGCACGGTTTGGCAACCTCACCGAAATCGCCCAATGGGAGCGATCAACCTTTAGTCCGGAGCCAACCCTTCAACTCTCAATACCATCATGTCACTTCCCGCTTCCTTTTGTCCTGATCTGGTGGGTTGTCTTTCACAGGGGGCGGCTGGAAATCCAACCGTGGCCATGGTGGAGGCGGCGTTTCAGCATCACGGCATCAACGGACGTTATATCAACATGGAGGTTCCGCCGGAAAATCTGGCGGATGCCGTAAAGGGTCTGCGGGCCACGGGATACCGTGGGTTCAATCTCAGCATGCCCCATAAAGTCACTGTCATTCCGCTGCTCGATGGACTGGGTGAATCGGCCTCGGTGATTGGGGCGGTCAATTGTGTGGTGAGGCGCGGTGATCAGTTGATCGGCGAGAACACGGATGGAAAAGGATTTCTGCGCTCGCTGACGGATGTCACGGATCCGCGCGGGAAAACCGTGGTTCTGTTTGGAGCGGGCGGCGCGGCCCGGGCGGTGGCGGTGGAACTGGCACTGGCGGGTGTGGGGAGGTTCATTCTGGTGAATCGCACGCCGGCCCGCGGTCAGCAATTGTTGGACACGCTGGTTGGCAAACTGAAGTGCGATGCGGAGCTGCGGCCATGGGAGGAGGATTTTTCGCTGCCTGAGGGAACGGATATCGTGATCAACGGGACATCGATCGGTCTCTATGATGCTGAGGCCCGGCTGGCGCTCGACACCAGCACTCTGATGCCCGGGCAGATCGTGGCGGATGTGGTCTTCAATCCGCCGGTCACCCGGTTGCTACGTGATGCCGCGGCCTGCGGATGCAGGACGATCGATGGGCTGTCCATGCTGGTGAACCAAGGCGTGCTGGGAATTCAGTACTGGACGGGACTGCTGCCGGATGCCGCGGTGATGCGCGCGGCGCTGGCCGCCGCGATGAGTTGCTAACGGGAGGATTCGCATCACACGAAAAGCTCCGCAGGCAAATCCTCCCGACACAGGTAGGATGTTTGCGTTCCCAACGCGGTAACGCTCCGGCTGGCGATCACGCAGGCCCTTTTCATGGCTGTTCGCAGGTCCACGCCTGCCCCGAGGAAAAATGCCAGGCTGCCAATGAAACAGTCGCCAGCTCCCGTGGTGTCCACTGCTTTGACGGAAGGACTGGGGATGCGAATGATTTCATTTCCCTGAGTCAGGGCGAGCACTCCTTCCGAACCGAGGGTGATCAGCACGGTCTGCGCCCCGCGTGCCTGCAGCGCGCGCGCCGCCCGCTCAGCCTCCTCCGCATTGGTGACGGGCAGGCCGGTCAGGGCCGTGGCTTCACTCTCATTGGGCACCAGCAGATCCGTGAGGTGGATGATTTCATCCGGGACCGGTCCGCTGGGTGCCGGGTTGAGAATGGTTAACACGCCCGCTGATTGTTTTGCGATTCTCATGGCCTCCAAATTGCACTCCATGGGGATTTCCATCTGACAAAGCAGGACGCGGGCCGATGCAATTGCGGTCGCCGCCTCCCGCACTTCAGTTGGAGTGAGTGCCAGGTTGGCTCCGGGCACAATGAGAATGGAGTTCTGCCCCGTTTGCTCATTCACCCAGATGGGTGCGACTCCTGAAGGAAGGTGCTCATCACTATAAACGAAATTGGTCTGAATGCCTTCCTCGGCATAGTGCTGCCGGGTTTGCTGTCCTATGACATCTTGGCCCAATTTGACCACCATCGTTACCTGCGCGCCAAGCCGTGCAGCCATGACCGCCTGATTGGATCCCTTGCCTCCGAAGCCGGTCTGATAACTTGTGGCTGGCAACGTCTGGCCGGGAGCAGGGATTTTAGATGCCCGGGTGATCTGATCGAACATGGAACTCCCAACCACACAGATGCGAGGAATGCTATTCAACATGTCTGGTTTTCTGGTGATCAGTATTCACGAAACAGACCGCCGGAGCAGACTGGGCGGGAGTTTGAAATGGGTTGGGTTCTTGTAGGAAAGATTCAGCAGCATCTGCCCGGAAATGATATGGAAACTCTGCGCCCACGCCAGCGGCGTGTTGTGCCCCATTTCTTTTCCCAGGTAGAGTTCGGGCACCCAACCTTCAGGTGTCATGACACTTTCCAATTGCATGAAATATTTCACGGAAAGTTCGAAATACGCGACGCGCTGATCCCAGCCAAGATAGATGGGCTGGTGTGCGGCGTCAAAATCGTGGTTGTATTCCGCAAGTTTGGAATAGCAGATCGAGAGCCAGGCAAGCCCCAACGGCCACTCGGCGGTTTCACCATCATGCGGAACCGTGCCATGGCCGGAGTAAATGTCGTTGGGATAGCGGCGCACGCCCCGGTCTCCCAACAGCCCCGACTCGACACTTTTGAGGATCATCAGTTTGGTCTCATAATCGACGATGGCATAGGGCCAGATCAGACTCAGCTGGGCCAAGTCGTAGGGGCGACTGGCTGACTCCCGCGGGAGCAGAGCGGCCAGCGCCCGGTTGCCATCTGCGATCATGCGCTCACTCACTGGAACGAGCGTGCCTATGTCCGTCTTTTGATTGTATTTGTAGTCGTAAAATCCCTGGTCGAACCACATCGTCAATCCGCCGAGAACCGCGCCAAAACTGCTCGAATGCGATTCCGGCCCCTCCTCCCACATTCCGAAATCATCCTCGAAACCCATGTTGAAGATGTAATTTCGAATGTGACTGATGAGGGTGAAATCCTCCGTGGTGAAGCGGAAGCCGTAGCCCTTGCGGATGAGATCGCCGGTCTTGTACATGAACAGTCCGAACACATCCATCTGATGATGCCCCCAGTCATCGGTAATTGTCTCCAGCGTGGTGGGGTGGACGCGTGCGGGCATGAAGAGGCCCCGCTGGTGCACAAGGTTGGGTTTGACGATGGAAGCCTTGATGATCCGCAGGTGGTAGCGTTTGAAAATGTCCAGCACGAGGCGGAAACTTTCGATCATTTTGTCAAAGCATCCGAGATATTCATTCGCATAGGTGGCGAACATGATGTCCCGGATCCAGAAAACATTGTAGGCGTCGCCTGATCCATCCTCGGCATTGTAGGGACTGGCGATGTAGCCTCCATTCGGGCGCCGCAGACGTTCCAGAGTGCGGTAGGAGAGCCAGATCCGCTCATCGAGCGGCAGCTGGTGGAAGTCGAGATCGGAGGTGACGGGAGAGGATCGGAGATGGCGTGGCATAAGGAGATGGGGATCAACGTAGCAGATTCAGTTCCTAAAGTTGAAAAATTATCAGTTGATGCGTGGGCCGTAGCCAAGAGCGCGGACTTTGTCTCTGTGGAGTGGTCGCAAAATGTCCTGTGACCTTCCCCTTGACCACACGGGGCCTCCTTGCCAGAATCCCGGTTCCTATGAGCAAAGAATACTTCCCGGGCATCCCCCATATCAAATACGAAGGCCCCAACAGCCGTAATCCACTTTCATTCCGGCACTACAACGCCAAGGAAAAGGTGGGAGGAAAAACGATGCGCGAGCATTTCCGTTTCAGCATGGCCTACTGGCATGCGATGAAGAATCCGTTGGGCGATCCCTTTGGTCCCGGCACGGCACTGCGCCCCTGGGATGACCGTTCCAATTCCGTGGCCAATGCCAAGAATGTGGCGCATGCCGCCTTTGAGTTCATGGACAAACTCGGTCTCGATTATTACTGCTTCCATGACCGCGATGTGTCGCCTGAATTGGAAACGCTGGCTGCGAGCAACAAGGCACTGGATGAGGTGTCCGATGAATTGTTGAAACTGCAGAAATCCACGGGCAAAAAATTGCTCTGGGGAACCGCCTGCCTCTTTTCCCATCCGCGCTATTGCCAGGGTGCGGGAACGAGCCCGAATGCCGATGTCTTTGCCTATGCCGCAGCGCAGGTGAAGAAAGCCATGGAAGTCACCCACAAGCTGGGTGGCGAAGGATACACCTTCTGGGGAGGGCGCGAGGGTTACTCCACGCTCTTTAACACCGACATGAAGCGTGAACTGGATCATCTGGCCCGCCTCCTGCACATGGCAGTGGCTTACAAAAAGACCATCGGCTTCAAAGGACAGTTTTACATTGAACCCAAACCACGGGAGCCCTCCACGCACCAATACGACAGCGACAGCGCCGCGTGCCTGAACTTCCTGCGTGAGTACGGTCTGCTGGACCATTTCAAGCTCAACATTGAGACCAACCACGCCACGCTGGCCGGTCACACCGTTCAGCATGACCTGGCGGTAGCCCGTGCGGCCGGGGCGCTGGGATCCATTGATGCCAACACCGGCGATACGCTGATCGGCTGGGACACGGACCAATTCCCCACGGATGTCTACATGACGACCCAGATCATGATTCAATTGCTGCTCATGGGTGGATTCACCACTGGTGGCCTGAACTTCGATGCCAAACCGCGTCGCGAAAGCTTCGACCCCGAGGATCTGTTCCACGCGCACATCGGTGGCATGGATGCCTTTGCCCGTGGCCTGAAGAGTGCGCATGCACTGCTTAAGGATGGACGCTGGACGAAGTTCATCAAAAAACGCTACAGCAGCTTCGATTCAGGAATCGGTGCCGACATTGAGAAGGGCAAGGTGGGTTTCAAGGAACTGGAAGCCTACACCCTCAAGCAAAAAGGAGAGCCGAAACTCGCCAGCGGTCGCCAGGAAATGCTGGAGAACCTGCTCAACGATTTCATTTCCTAAGCACAGTCAGCCATTTACGGCGCGGGCTTCCATGCAAGTGGAGGCCCGCGTTTTTTGGCCGATGCCAGTCGTAGTTGATTGGAATGGCCTCAGCGCAAGTCTTAAAAAGCAGCAACCCCAGCCGGATATCCGGCTGGGGTTGAAGCTTGGAGGCGGTAGGTGATTTATGATTAGATCACCTTGGTCTTGCCCGGGACGGCGATGGGATAGAATCCTTTGTCGTCGGGCTTGATCTTCGTCTCAGCATCCCAGGCGAGTTTGTCCGGGAAGTCGGTGAGGTTGGAATTCCAGGCGTCATCCCATTTGAGCTGGACACCACCGTAGGTGGCCAGACGACCGAGAACTGCCGTGAATGAACTGACGTTTCCGTAGTAGGCGTTGTTGAGCGGCGTGTTCGTTTTGATGGCCTTGTGCAGCTCATCGTGCTCCACTTGATAGGGATCAGGATCATCCTCTCCCTTGTAGGACCAGAGCGTCTTGCCGGTGCGGTCCTGGATGACGCCGCGGGCTGGGTAACAGATGCCCTTGGTGCCCATGATGGTTTCGGAGACCTGATTCCAGGTGCCTTCCTGATGGCGGCACTGGCTGTTGAGCACCACCCCGTTGGGGTAGGTGTATTCCACGTAATGGTGGTCGTAGATCTGGCCGAACTCAACGCCGGTGCGAACCTGGCGTCCACCCATTCCCTGCGCGGAAATGGGATGAATCGGTTTGTCGTTGGGCGCACCGAGCAGTTCGCTCATGAACCAGTTGAAGACGTCGATGTTGTGGACGTGCTGCTCCACGATATGATCTCCGCACAGCCAGACGAAGAAATACCAGTTGGTGACCTGATACTCCATTTCCGTCTGGTTCGGGGTTCGTGGACGCACCCAGGGAGTGTTTCCATCCCAATAGACCTGGCCGGAAACGATATCGCCAATCATTCCTTCCTTGAGTTTTGCCAGAGTCTGCTGGTAAACGCGCTGGTAGTGGCGTTGCAGACCCACGACAACCTTGAGGTTCTTGGCGTCGGCGAGCTTGGCGGCTTCATGATAAATGCGGGCACCCACGGCGTCGGTGTTGGTTGGTTTCTCGGAAAAGATGTGCTTTCCGGCATCAACGGCTGCTTTGAAATGGCGCGGACGGAATCCGGGAGGCGTGGCGAGGATGACGAGGTCTGCCTCGTGGATGGCGGCTTCATAGGCGTCCAGGCCCACGAATTTCTTGTTGTCCTTCACATCGACCTTGTCAGGGTGCTGGCTCTTGAGGTTGTTCAGGGATCCTTCCAAACGGTCCTGGAAAGCATCGGCCATGGCGACAAGTTTAACATTTCCCTCCTTGGAGGAAAGGTTCTGATTGGCGGCGCCGCTTCCACGACCACCGCAGCCGATGAGGGCCAGTTTGAGTTGATCACTCCCTGCGACCTGCGCGCAGAGTTCTATGGGTAGACTGGCGGCGGCAACCGTGGCGGTGGCGGCGGCGCTCGTCTTGAGGAATCCCCGGCGAGTTGGATCGACGGAGGTTGATGGGTTTGTGGGTTCTGGTGTCATGGTAAGGGTGCTTTGTAGGTGATTATTTTTTATCGAGATTGGCGTCCAGGTCAGCCTGGCTGAGGTCCTTGACAGGCACTCCGTCGGCGGGAATCTCCGCTTTGGAAACCCAGGTGATGGCATTGAGGACCAGTTTTCGGAAATCGTTGTTCTGCCAGTTTTTGTGGAAGTGGGCTCCGGTGAATCCGAACCCGCGGCTGCCATCGGCATTATCACTGACCCACATCATATGCTGGGGTTCTCCCTTGGCAATGGCTTCGCGCACGGCCGGATTTCCACTGTGCGTGCCATCTGGACGGCTCAGGGTGTCTTTCGGTGGCAGTGCGGTGAGGATCGGAGTCACGCCCTTCATGTCCGGGCGGAAGCGCATGTGGTAGTACCATTCGTCATTGGCCTTGAAGGGTTTGACGCCGCTGGTAACAGCGTGTTTTGGCAGCGTTGCATATTCGGCATCCCAATGAGGGTTGACGCTCCAGTTCATTTCAAAATAGCCACCGGTCCATGCCAGAAAGGCGTCTCCCGGAGGACCCGCAACCGTTTCCACTCCATAGTGGATGAAGCCGACACCCATTCCGCGAGCCACCGCAGCGTTTACTTCCTTGAGGTGGGCGTTCACCGGATGCCCGCCACCGCCATCGGTGTAGCTGATCATGGCATCGGCGTTGTCCAGAGCCGTGGGGTCCTGCGGCCACCCTCCCGTATAAACGGTTGCCAGCACTTTATCGCCGAAATTTTCATTCAGCCCCTTGGAAAGCAGCATGCATCCCGCGCGGTGTTCGTGCTCGCGGGGACCGTGGCTGGGGTTGCCGGCAAAGAAGACGATTTTTTTTACGTCGGTGAGGGGAAGGCGCTTCAGTTTCATGTTTTTAAACTGTACCTTCATCGGAGGCCCGGCATGGACCTGCAGGGCGAGGATGCCGCTGCGGCGGCGGTTTTTCACATCGTTGTCCAGAACCTCCGCGGTCTTGGATCCGTTGATGTAGTTGGTCTGTTTCCATCCTTTGCAGACGACGCGGAAGGTGTTCCATTCCTCCTTTTTGATCACTTTCTGGAGGTCCTCGCTCTTGGCGAATTGTTCCTTCACGACCGGTTTTGAGTCGTCCCCGATGACGGTGCTCTGCCCGCGCTCGGCGAGGATGCCGCGAAAACGCTCCCCATAGACGATCCCGCTGTAGGTGTCTCCGGCTTCGAAATCCGCCTGATATCCCCCCACGACCCATGGGGAACCCTCGACGCGGAAACTGCGGACCTGAAAGCCGCTGTTGCCCCCCACGATTTTGTAATCGCAGGTGAATTCAAAATCATCCAGTTCCCCGTCCTTCCAAATCAGGAACGTGTTCCCTGGCGTGGGGTTCTCCGCGGTGGTCTGGCCGGTGATGCAGCCGTCCTCGATTTTCCAAAAGCGGGGATCGCCATCCCAATGGTCCATAAGCTTCTGATTGGGATCAAAAATGGCCGTGCCGCCGGCTGCCGCCTCCTGGGCCTGCGATGATGGACTGAGACTGAGACCCGCCGCCAGGATCGCCAGGAGTTTGACTGTGGATGATTTCCTCATGGTTCGATAAAATGATTCGCAATGGTTATGAATGGTCCGGGCCAAGTGCGACCCGGGACGGTGATTCAATCGTATGCATCAGTTTCCGTCAAGGATGCCCGGTGCCGTGATGGCGGAAATGTTTTCCGATTTCCAGGCCGCTTAAGTGGCTTGTGGGAAGGGTTTCGCACCAATCCGGATGTCCGGAAAGGGAACGACCCAGTCAACATTCTCTTGGAATTCCCCCCCAGGTATTCTCAAAAGTCAGCGCTGACTGGGTCGCATTATTTAACCCCCAAAAGTTCGTTGAACGAACTGAACTGAATAAAACAAAACCGCTGCTTGCTGACAAGAATATAAAAGCCAAATATCCACGTTGATGCGTAGCACGGGCTTGCATGAAGATTTCGAAGCCGTCCCATGGCTCGCAAAACGCTGCGACCACCGTCCCCACTACTTCGCCATCAATGGAGCCGGAACGAGGAAGGCATGTTGTTCGAGCAGGCTGGTCGCGCCATTCCACGTCACGAACGGCATGAGATAGACAAAGAGGGCATAGACTGCCGCGACGGGCAGGATGGCGAGACGGCCGAGCCATCGGCTGAAGAAATTCCGTGGCTGCTCGTGGCGCAGCGCGCGGCTCATCGCCCAACCGGTGAGGAGGCGCGCCGGAAAAATAAAGGCGACGAAGACGAGGCTTGGCAGGAAGGCGAGTTCCTTGGGAGTGAGTTCAATTTTGAGCAGGTAGAGGGGCAGGGCAAAGAGCAGGCTGGCGAAAAGTGCCACCCAGTAGGCGAGCGGGGCGCGGCAGAATAGATTTCGCACCTCCCGAAGTTCGAACATGGCGGCAAACCTGCCTGTCCTTGCGAAGTGCGTTTGCAGAAAAGGCAGATGCATGGAGACGAGCAGGAGCAGGAGCACTCCGGGCAGCGCCAGCAGCGCGCCGGGGGCCAGTTCCAATTTCGTGGCCAGAAGCAAAATCCCCACGGGCAAAATCAGCCAGACAAGCGCGCCCGCAAAACCGCGCAGTCCAAGCCAGAAATAGTAGGGCAGTCGCAGGCCGAGGATTTGTCGGTTCACCGCATGGTTGGCACGGCGAAGTTTGCCGGGGGTGCGCAGCCAGCGCCAGAATCGCAGAGGTGCGGGCCAAAGGAAGTGGCGCAACCGACCTCCGCGCAGGCAGGCCCAGGCGATATGCCACACGGTCACCAGCGTGAGCACGATCAATCCCACGCGCCACCCGTGCGTCACAGCGCTGTCAGGCGCGATGAGATTTGCGTCCTTCCACATTTCGGAAACATAGCGCACCGGCCAGAGCACAAGCCAGGTTCCGGCAATGAAACTGCCCAGCATCGAGGCCTTGCGAACACCGACGAAACCATCGCGCAATCTTCCGGTGGCCGCCACCCTGCCGCTGACATGGAGGAGATAGCCGAGGCTGAGAAAATTTAGCAGGGGAATCACCGAGAGTATCGCCAGTCCAAAAACGAGCGATCCAAATCCAAACACCCAGTCCACCGCGGAGAAAAATCTTTGCATCGTCCGCCGCAGGAAGCCAACCGAAACGCGGGTGGTTACCGGCATCACCGGCACGATCTCTCGGACCGCCGGGACTGCGGGCATGGTGCTGGGAAGTGTGGCTAGTTCCTGATTCATGGAGTGGGCGAAGTTGAATTTTACGATTCCAATTCACTGATGACCTTGCCTTCACTCAGGGCGATGGGGCGCCCGACGGGGGTCATGATTTCCTTGGTGTGATCCAGACCCAGGAGATGCGGCACGGTGGTGTGCAAGTCCTCGACGCGCACGGGATTGGCGGGGTCTTTCTTTTCGCCGGTGGGATCCGTCTCCCCCACGATCCGTCCGCCGGCGAAACCACCGCCCGCCACCAACATGCTGAACCCCGTCGGCCAGTGGTCGCGCCCACCCACGACATTGATCGTCGGGGTGCGGCCAAACTCCCCTCCGCAGACGACGATGGTATGTTCCAGCAGCCCGCGTTGTTTGAGTTCTCGAATGAGCGTGGCAAAGGCGGGATCGAGGATCGCGGCCTGCTTGGCCTGGCCTTCGAGATTATTCGCATGGGTGTCCCAGCCATCCAGCGTGACCTCGACACACCGCACGCCTGCCTCGATCAAACGCACCGCCGCCAGACAACCGCGTCCAAACGGGGTATCGCCGTAAGCCTTGCGTTCCGCAGTAGGCACCTGGCTGACATCGAAGGCCTTGAGCTGATCCGAAGTCATCAGTCGGCGCGCCTTGCTCATGGTGGCTTGGTGCAGCGTTTTCAAATCCAAGTCGGATCGCCGACCGCGGGCGAAGGCGTTCTCGACCACGGACAGTCCTTCGAGTCTGTTCTCAAGTCGACTTCCCGCCACGGGAGCGCGAACATCCGGCACCGGCTGATCCGGATCCCCTATTTGAAAGGCATCGTATTCCGCCCCAAAGAATCCCCCGCGTCCCGGCCATTGATTTGGCAAAATGGACACGTGGGTCGGGATTTCAATTTTGGCATCGGGAAGCTCATGGCAAATGATCGCGCCGATGGAAGGATGGACCAGCGTGGGATTGGGGCGGTAGCCCGTTTTAATATTGTAAAAGGCCCGTTCGTGATCGCCCTCCAGACTGACCATGGATCGGATCAACGAGACATCCTGCATTACGCTGGCCGTCTGCTCCATGGCGGGAGCGAAGTTCACGCCCTTGATGGCCGTGGGAATGGATCCCAGCCCACCGGAAATTTTTGATCCGGGATGCGGGTCGAAGGTGTCCAACTGGCTTGGTGCGCCCGCCATCCACAGGAGGATGACCGAGCGTGCAGGCAGACCTTTCTTGGTTTGCTCGGCTTCCACCGCGAGCAGGTCAGCCAGCGGCGTCAGCCACGACATGCCCGCTACGCCCAGGCTTTTGAGCAAAGTGCGGCGTGAGAAGTGGTCGGAACTGCCACACGGATTGAAGGGATCATGGTTTGGTTTCATGGGGCAATGCGGAGTTAATGGTTCCAGGAAAATTCGGTCGAGTTCATCAGCGTCCAGTAAAGATCGGCCATGGCTTCCCCGCGCTGGTCGGCGGTGCCCTGGAGTTTACCGGTGAAATAAGCTGTCTCCTCCGGGGTGGGCCTGCGGCTGAAGACGGCCAGGTAGGCGGTTTCCACGGCGGAGGCATCGTCCGGTGCCAGCGTGGCAATGCGCGCGGAGGCATTGAAGACCGGGTTCGGCTGCACATGGCCCTGCACGACCTCCCCATTCATCATGAGCAGGCGCTGGGGAATGGTGCCGCTCTGACTGCCAAATTCATCCTCGCCGGAATCACCGTAGCGTTTGAGAAATCCTCCCGTGTCGATGAGACGCTTGAGGCGGTAAATGATGTGAGTCTCCGCGTCCAGCGTGGTGAGTGATGAGGCCTGGACCACACTGCCGGCCACCTGGTCAGAGCGCAGCCGCGTCATTGGAAAGGAGGCCCAGTGTGCGTCAGTTTCGGCCGTGGCGGCCGGATCGGGATTGGCAGGCCGGCTGTCGAGTTGGAAGACTTGGGTCGTTGCAATGACCCGGATGAGCCGTCGCAGATCGCTGCCATGTGCCGTGAAGTCATTGGCCAAAATTTCCAGTGCCGGTGGAAACGGCCCCTCGAGGGGAATGCTGTCCACAGGGGTGACCAGAGGTTTATTGAACATCAGTGCCCACACACGATTCACGATGGCCCGCGCAAACGGCCGGTTGCCCGGCGCGGTCACCCACTTCGCGAGACGTTCGCGCGCGGCCCCATCCTGCGGCATGAGTTCCGGATCCCAGGGCACGACGGCAGGCACCGTCTCGGTTTCCTTTTTCTTCAGGAAACGATATTCATACTGAAGCTTGGGGTTGTCCTGAACGCCACCAAGGGAGTTTTCGGTCTGGCCGAAAAACGAGGCCAGTTGATGGAAATCCCGCTGCTTCCAGGTGCTGCCGAGCTTGCCGTCGTGGCACTCCACGCAGTCGATGCGGACCCCCAGAAAGGCACGGCTGACGCGTGCCGCCAGCTTGGCCTTGTCCGGGCCTTTTTCGGGCACGACGGTCGCGGTGACGAAATTCACCTCCGGATGCGTTGTCCACACTCCCTTCGCATCGATGAGGTCCCGCACCATCTGGTCATAGGGACGGTTTGCCGAAAGGGCATCGCTCATCCAGTCCACCAGGCGGCGGCGGCGGTAGACGATAAACGGACCGTCCTCAACACCCACAAAGGCCCGCGCGAAGCGTTCCGCAAAGTAATCGCTGTAACGGCGGTCCGGCAGCAGTCGTGAGATCCACCATTGGAGTTGCTCCCCCTCCGGCTGGGCTTCCAGACTGCGAATTTCCTGCACTGAAGGAACGGTTCCGGTCAGCGCCAGCGACAGACGCCGCGCCACCGCGAGCATGGGGGCCGGAGCGGCAGGTTGCAGACCCTGCTTCCGCCACTCCTCCGCAAAGGCCTCGTTCAGCTGCGTCACCACCCGGCTGATACCCTCCACCGATTCATTTGCGGAAGGCGTCATGGCCCTTGCGGGAAGCATATGCGGCGACCATAACCGCCCGATCGCCAGGCCGCTGCCCGTTAGAATGGCAGCCAGAAGAAGCCCATTTCTGAGCCATTCCAGAAATGATTTTTGTGCGAAAAAGTTTTTCATCTTGCAGGGAATACGCTGCGGTGGCGTGGGCCCTTTCACAATAGCACTTTATGAGAAAAATGGGCGATTTTTGGAATCCCCGCTTTTCGCTGCCCAGGGAGGAAAATTCCGCATGCCCGATGGAGTGACTCACAGGCCAAAGAAGTCGCGGGCTCTTTGCGACGTTTCGTGGGCGAGCATTTCCAAGGTCACGCCCCGCGCAGCGGCGATGGCTTCGGCGGTATTTCTAACGAAGGCTGGCTCGCAGCGCTGGCCGCGTTTGGCCTGCGGGCTGAGGTAGGGCGAGTCGGTTTCCAGCATGAAACTTCCGGCGGTGGCATCCACGGCGCACTGGAGGACTTCGGGGGCCTGGGGGTAGGTGGTGATGCCGGTGAAGGAGATGACATGGCCTTGCTCCAGCAGGGGTTGGGCTTGCGCCCAGGAATCGATGAAGCAGTGAAACTGGGCGCTGAGTCTTCCATTGAATTCTGAGACCATGGTCACGGCATCGGCCAGGCTGTTGCGTTGGTGGACGACGATGTTTTTGTGGAGGCTGAAGGCGAGGTCCATTTGCCGTCTGAAGAAATCGGCCTGGACGCTTTTGTAAGTTTCCCAGGACGTGCCCTCCGGGGGTGCGTGGTGGTAGTCGAGTCCCATTTCGCCCAGGGCGACGACAAGGGGGTGCTGCGCGAGGGTTTGAATTTGCTCCAGCCAATCGGGCTGCGTCACTTCCATGACGTAGCAGGGGTGCACTCCGACAGTGGCATAAACCTCGGGGTGCGCCTCCGCGATAGCCACGGCTTGACGGGAGCTTTCCACATCACATCCCACGGCAATCATCTGCGTGACGCCGGCATCCACGGCCCGGGCCACGACGTCGCGCAGGTCTTTTTTAAACCGCGAGGAATGGAGGTGGCAGTGGGTATCGATCAACATGGGTCACGCCCTAACGGCGTGCGACCCGGGTCTCAACAGGAAAATCAGGTGCACATTGGCCGGCCCCTGTGCTAGCGTGGGTTTTCCGCCCCAAGATCCGATCCCTCATGGCAACCACTCATCAGAACACTCCCGCCCAGCGCAAAGTCAACGTCCGCACTCCGGAAGTCATGGCCCGGGTGCAGGCTGAAGTGGAAACGCATTACCGCAGCAGTGTGGTGGAGCGGATCCGGGCCGCGGGAGGGATTCTGAGCATTGGCAATACCACCATCCGCCTGGCCAAGCAGTTTGGATTTTGTTATGGTGTGGAGCGGGCGATTGATCTGGCCTATGCGGCTCGCAAAGTTTTCTCCGACAAGAAACTTTTCCTGATTGGGGAGATCATCCACAATCCGGAAGTGAACCGGCAGTTGAAGGAAATGGACATCGAGTTCATGCCCAATCCGGTCCCCGAGGCGCTGATTCGGAAATTATCATCGGACGACGTGGTAATTGTTCCTGCATTCGGTGCGGAGACTTCGACGATGCGTCACATTCAGGAGCAGGGCTGCATGGTGGTGGATACGACATGTGGAGATGTCATGAGCGTGTGGCGGCGCGTTCGCGATTATGCCAAACGCGGCTACACGTCGATCATTCACGGCAAGGCCCAGCATGAGGAAACGCGGGCCACCTCCTCACGTGCGCTGGGCGATGCCGGAACCGGACATTACCTCGTGATTCTGACGATTGCGGATGGTGAGTATGTTTGTAACTACATTCGCGAGGGTGGAAACAGGGAGGAATTCCTGGAGAAATTCAAGGGGGCGGTTTCCCCGGATTTCAATCCGGATGTGCACCTGCAGCGGGTCGGCGTGGCCAACCAGACAACGATGCTGAAATCCGAAACCCAGGAACTGGAACGGCGGATTGCCCAGGCGGTCCGGGACCGGGATGGCGAAGAGTTGGCGAAGGAAAATTTCACCTACTTTGACACCATTTGCGGGGCCACCCAGGAACGGCAGGATGCCCTTTATGAAATGCTGCGCGATCCGCTGGATGCGCTGCTGGTCGTCGGAGGCTACAACAGTTCAAATACCGCCCACCTGGTGGAAATCGGCCAGGAGCAACTGCCCACATATTTCATCCGCGATGCCGCCTGCCTGACTTCGCTGGAGCAGATCGTGCACTACGACCTCCACCATAAATCCGAGACCACGAGCAACGTTAAAAGCCTCGCCAGCCCCGAACCCATCGTCATCGGCATTACGGCGGGCGCCTCGTGTCCGAACAACCTGATTGAGGAAACCGTGCTGCGGGTTTTTGAACTGCGCGGGATTCCCCGCACTGTGGTGCAGGGGCAGGGCGGCTAAACCGGTGTGGGTCTCGTTACCTCGCCCTCTATGGCGGGGTGCGGCGCAGATTACTTCTGGCGTTTGTAGGTCATCTCCAGTTTGGCAGAGGACTCCAGGGCGCCGCTCGCGGTGACTTCATAGACCTTCACGGTCATGGTGTCGGCATCGGTTTTGGCGTGGACCAGGGCCATGTTAATGACCTTGCCCTCGGCTTCGGTATGCTTGAGCTTGAGCACCAAATTTCCACCTTCTTCAGACCAGACGCCGGTGGTGATGCCGCCGGCATTGTCAGCGGCGGTGAAATTGACGGTTTCGGTGCCCGGGGTGTGGGTGAGCAGTCCGGAGGACTCGCGCGAACCCATTTTAAACGTCATGCTCACGGCATGACGATCGAGAATCCATTCATAGGAGAGGCTGGCCCCCCCATCCGTGCTGACCCATTTGCCAGCCATCCAATCCTGACCGGCGCTCCGCGCGAGGTCTCCGAGGGATTCGGCGGCGAGAGTGGAACAGGCCATGGAGATACTGAGGAGCGAGATGCTGAGGAGTTTTTTCATTTTGAGATGGGATTAAGGTGAGTGCACATCTTGTAAATGGGAATGCGCTCGGATGACAAGCAAATTATCTGTCGCAGTGCCGAAAATCTACTGCGCTTGGTGGGCTTTGACCGCGTTTGTTTCCTCGCTATTACGAAGTTTCATTTTAGGCTCCCTCAGATTCATTTCCAAGCTCATCCCTCCCACAATGCCCGATCTCGTCCATGCCCTGCAAAACGGAACCGCCAATCTCTGGCTGTTCATCCCTTCGGCCATTCTGCTGGGAGCCCTGCATGGATTGGAACCGGGACATTCGAAGACAATGATGGCTGCCTTCATCATTGCGATTCGCGGGACGGTCTGGCAGGCCATGCTATTGGGATTGTCGGCAGCCATTTCCCATTCGTTGTTGATTTGGATTCTTGCCGCCGTGGCCCTGCATTATGGCAGTCAATGGAATGCCGAGAATATCGAGCCTTATCTGCAAATTGGATCGGCCGTGCTCATCTTGCTTTTGGCCCTGTGGATGTTTCTGAGGACACGACGCGAGGTGAGGGAGGCGGCAGATCATCACCATCACCACGAGCATGAACATGAGCATGAGCATGAGCATGAGTCGAAAGCCGCCATGGAGCCTGCACAGATGACGGATCATGAAGAAAGCGCGTTTCCGGAGCAGGCCCACGCACATAGTCATTCCCATTCGGATCCGATTCCCGGCGGGTTGATTCTTCCCCCCGGCATGGAAGCCGATACAAAGCCTGCGGCACGGGGCCCTCACGGAGGGATGTTGTTGGATACGGGTCATGGATGGTTGGAAATTTCCGTGCATGAAGCCGATGATTCCCCGCGCTTTCGAGTCTACCCCTGCAGGGCATCCGGAGTTTCAGTGGCAATGCCGAAGCATACGAAGGTGGCCATTGAAACCGCCCGTCTGGATGGCACTGCACAGCGATTTCTGTTTGTGGAGGCATTGGGATGCTGGGAAGCCACCGCGCCGCTTCCCGAACCGCACGCGTTCCTTGCAACCATCATCATGAGCCATGGGGATCATTCCCATACCTATAAACTTCGTTTCACGGAGGATCACGACCATCACGGCCCATGCGCCCAGGAAGTGATCGATCCTGATGATGTCTATCAGGACGCTCACGAGCGGGCGCATGCCGAGGATATCGCTAAACGCTTTGGCAACCGTACCGTCACCACGCCTCAAATCATTCTCTTTGGCATCACCGGCGGTCTGATGCCCTGCCCCGCCGCTTTTACGATTCTTTTGCTCTGCCTACAACTCAAACGCGTTACACTGGGCTTTGCGATGGTGGGGGCCTTTAGCTTCGGCCTGGCTCTCACAATGGTGACGGTGGGCGCCATTGCAGCGTGGAGTGTAGGGCATGCTCAGCGACGCTTTACAGGCTTTGGTGAATTCATGCGCCGCGCCCCTTACATCTCCTGCGTATTGCTTGTGGTTCTAGCTGGATTCATGATGTTCTCAGGATGGTCGGCGCTTGCCGGGAGGCATTAATCGCCAACGCGCAAAGGCGTGGTTGGAATCGATGATTTAAGCTCGACCGCATATGCGAGTCGACTAGGGTGGCCAGCATGGTCATTCGCTCTCGTTATGTTCATCCTTCGCGGAATTTGCTGGTGTGCTCGGTGTGGCTGCTGGGGGCGTTTCTGGGATCAACCCCAGGGGCGGAATGGACCTCTTATGAGGTCGGGGGGGCAGTCCCAGCCGGGGAGGGATCGAGGTGGTTGCGGTGTTATATAAAGACGCCCGACAACATGGTGGTTCCTCAGGAAAAGGATCTTTGGAGGGATTCGATGACGCTGACGTTTCGGGCGACTGCCGGCCCTCTGACCGTTTGGTTGAATGGGCAGAAAATCATCGAGAGCGGAAAAATCCCCGCCGACAAAGCGGCGCGATTCAAAGTGCCAAAAGGCATTCTGGAAAAGGCCTACAATGCCTTTGTCATCCGTTTGGATGGAGAGGGGGCCAGGCAGGGAATGGGTATGGCTCCGATGATGGCCGGGTATTTCGATGAAATCTCCATCGGTCCGGCGTGGCAGGTGACCGGGACGGAGCCGTCGGCGGAGGAAATGAAACCCTTTTCTGAACAACCAGCGCTGGCATTTTATACCGAAACGGATTTCCACCTCTCCACCACTCCCATGCAAGTCGCTGGAGAGTTTATCCGGGGCAAGCAGGTGGGGCCTGCGGAGGCGTTGGCGTTCCTGAAAACACAGGATGATTTGATAGTCGAGGAAATGCTTCATGAACCACAGGTGGCGCAGCCGACCCATTTCAGCTTTGACGAACGCGGGAGATTATGGGTGGCGCAATACCGGCAGTATCCCTATCCGGCCGGCCTGAAAATGCTGGGGAGGGATCAGTATTATCGATCCAAATACGATCGCGTCCCTCCCGCTCCGCCGCATCATGACTGCGGAGCGGACATCATCAGCGTGCATGAGGATACCGATGGCGACGGGATCTATGATCTGCACAAAAATGTCCTGACCGGCTTGAACATGGCCAATGCGGTCGTGCGGGGACATGGTGGCATCTGGGTCATGCACACTCCCTATTTGTTGTTTTATCCGGATGCGAATGGCGATGATGTGCCCGATGCGGACCCGGAGGTGCGGCTCGCGGGCTTTGGTCTTGAAGACACGCACAGTGTGGCAAATGGCATTGTCTGGGGCCCCGATGGCTGGCTTTACGGCGCGCAGGGCAGCACGACGACCAGCCGCGTGGTGCGGCCGGGCATCGATCCACCCAATGCACCGGGCATCTATAACGAGAGCTGCATGGTCTGGCGCTATCATCCTGAAAAGAAAATTTACGAAATCTTCGCCGACGGCAGCGGCAATACTTTCGGGCTGGCGTTCGATGCGGAGGGTCGGCTTTACAGCGGGCACAACGGCGGGGAGACGCGCGGTTGGCATCATATTCAGGATGGCTTGTTTCTCAAGCAGGGAAAGGATCCGGGCAAGTTCGGCCCTCCACCAAATCCCTATGCCTTTGGGGAACTCCCCTTCATGAAAAGCGCCAATCCCGTCCCACGTTTTTCCCACATGTTGTGCGTGTCGGAAGGCACGGCAATGCCCGAACGGTGGATGGGTAAGTTCTTCAATGTCGATCCGCTACATCATTCGGTCATTGTGGCGGAGCGAACGGTGGCGGGTTCCACGTTTGTCACCAAGGATATTGGCAATGCGCTGTGGACGGATGACGAGACGTTTAGGCCCGTGTTCCTGGCTAATGCTCCAGATGGATCGATCATGGTGGCGGATTTCCGCGAGGAATACATCGCTCATGGTCAGAACTATCAGAGTCAGATCGATCCTGACACCGGGCGCATTTACCGACTCAGGGGGAAGGACAAAGTCCTGGAGAAGCGCATCAATCTGAGCGCGATGTCGTCCATGGAACTCGTGCAAACGTTGTCGCATCCGGCCGCGTGGCACCGGCAGACGGCGGTGAGGTTGTTGAGCGAGCGCAGGGACGCGGGCGTGCTGGATGCCTTGAAAAATCTGGCGCGACTACCGCAAACCCATCCCTCGCTGGATGCCCTTTGGGCGCTGCATGGCATGAATCGTTTCGATGATTCCATGGCCATGGAAACCCTCACCCATATATCCGCCCCGGTTCGTGCGTGGACGGTCCGTCTGATGGGGGATGAACGGAAAATTTCCGATGCTTTTTACGCGCAACTTCTTGCGCTGGCAGCCAGCGAACCCGATGCCGAAGTGCGCGCGCAGATCGTCTCCACCGCCCGCCGACTCCCGGCGGTGCAGGCGTTGCCGCTGGTAGAGGCGATCGCCCGCCGCGATCTCGATGGCGACGATACCTGCATTCCCCTGATGCTGTGGTATGTGGTGGAGTCCCACTGTGCCACCGCCTCGGAATTGATCTTGCAAGGCTGTCAGGACCCTAAGCTCTGGTCTGTGCCGCTGGTGCGCAATCATCTGACGGAGCGCCTCATGCGGCGCTTTGCAGCGGCGGGCACACGGCAGGATTTGTTGATCTGCGCCAGACTGTTGTCCCTCGCGCCCACCGCTGAGGACAAGCAGATCCTGCTCAAAGGATTTGATCTGGCCTTCAAAGGCCGGCCGCTTCCCTCGCTGCCCGAGGAACTGGCACTGGCGCTGACGGAGAGCGGTCTGGCCTCGCCGATCCTGCGCCTGCGTCAGGGCGATCCCGCCGCCATGGCTGATGCGCTGAAGCTTGCTGCGAATCCCGAGGGAGATGCCATCAAACGCATCGAGGTCATCCGCGCCTTTGGGGAAATCCACCGGCCTGAGGTGGTGCCGGTCATGCTCGCACTACTTGCCGCACCGGATCCGAAACCAGAATCGTTCCCCATCCTCAAGGCGGCCATCGGTGCCCTCTCCCAGTATGAGGATCCGACCATTTCGCAGAGTTTGGTTGGAAATTGGAAACATTTCTCGCCAGACCTTAAACCATCCGTGCTGGGACTGCTGGTGAGCCGGGTGCAGGGCAGTCTTGCGGCGCTGGAAGCGGTGCAGTCCGGGGGGATTTCGAAAACGGAATTTACGCCGGATTTGCTCACCCGCCTGCGTTCGCATGCCGATGCTGCATTGGCGAAACAGGTCGAATCCCTTTTCGCAAAGCCCCCGGCGGTGCCGCGTGAAAGCTTCAAACCGCGCATTGAGAAAATCCGGGCGGTGCTGGCCACGAAGCCGGGCGATGCCTACAAGGGTGAGCCGCTTTTCATGTCGCGCTGTGGGGTCTGTCACACGTTGTTTTTCAAGGGCGGGAAAATTGGACCGGACCTGACGGCCTATCAGCGGGATGACCTTGGCACCATGCTCGTCAGTATCGTCGATCCCAATGCGGAGATTCGCGAAGGCTTCGAGAATTACATCATCACGACGAAGGATGGCCGGGCGCTGAGTGGTTTTCTGGCCGAGCGCGATGCCAACACCGTCGTGCTGCGCGGATTTGATGGCATCGACATCCGCCTTGCCCAGAAGGACATCAGTGAAATGAAACCGACCGGGGTCAGCCTCATGCCCGAGGGCATGACCGATGGTCTCACCGATGATGAAATCCGCCACCTTTTCGCCTACCTCCGTCAATCCCAACCCATCACCAAATGAAACTATCCCTGCTCGCCCTCATGCTGTTTTCCACACTGTCTCACGCCGAAGATGTCATCCGGATTGGCATCATTGGTCTTGATACCTCGCACGTCACGGCCTTCACCGAGACCATCAACAATCCCGACGCCAAGGGCCATCCTGCGGGCGCCAGGGTGGTGGCCGCAGTAAAAGGCGGCAGCGCGGATGTGGAGAAGAGCCTGGAGCATGTGGAGGAATACTCCACGGTGCTGCGGGAGAAATATGGAGTGAAAATTTACGATACCATCGAGGCGATGTGCGCCGATGTGGATGCCGTGCTCATTGAACATGTCGATGGCCGGCCGCACCTGGCGGCAGCGAAGGTGGTGATTGCCGCGCGGAAGCCTGTTTACATCGACAAGCCGGTCGGAGGCACGCTGGCGGAAGCCATGGAAATCTTCCGTCTTGCAGCCGAAGCCAAAGTGCCGCTGTTCTCGTCCTCCTCCCTGCGTTTCGCGAAGAACACCCAGGAGGTGCGCGGCGGCAGCATCGGCAAGGTGCTGAGCGCCGAGACCACCAGTCCATCGCCGCTGGAACCGCATCATCCCGATCTTTTTTGGTATGGTGTGCACGGTTGTGAATCTCTCTTCACGGTGATGGGGACCGGTTGCGAAAGTGTGGAACGCAGGACCACGGCGGACGGCAAGATTGAGGTGGTGGGGCACTGGAGCGGGGGCCGCACCGGCACTTTTCGCGAGAGCACCGCCTACGGTGGCTTGGCAAAGGGAGAGAAGGGCGAAGCCCCCGTGGGATCGTTCGATGGTTATGAGCCGCTGGTCGTGGAGATCGTGAAATTTTTCCAAACCAAAGTCCCCCCCGTCCAGGCTGCCGAAACCCTCGAACTTTTCGCTTTCATGGAGGCCGCCGATGAATCCAAGCGTCAGGGTGGCAAGGCGGTCACGCTGAAAGAAGTGGTCGAAAAGGCCCGGGCGAAATAGCGGCGGTTTGGTGTCCTGCGCCGGGACTTAACTCAGGCCGGGGTTGGGCTGCAATTCCTTGTGATCCTGCGCCGGGGCCGTTGCGGCGACGTAGGGAGCGGGAATGTAGCGGGATTCCACCAGGCGGAAGAACAGGGCGCCGAGCGGCAGGGCCAGGACGAGGCAGATCGGAATCGTCAGCGCAAGCGTCATGCCATCTGAATTCATCCCAGCCCGCGCCATCAACCATGCGAGCCCCACCACCAGCGGAAAATGCGTCAGATAAATGCTGTAGGAGCGTTTGCCCACCCAGGCCAGCGGTCGCGTGAGGCGCGAGCCTGCGATCCGCTGGTCCCATTTTTTCAGCCAGATCAAGGTCAGGCTGAACAGACCGGCAATGGCCAAATATTCCCCCACATGCCGATGGCCCTGAGTGGGGGCCGTGAGACGTTCCACCAGGCCGTAGGCGGCGCCGATGATCAGCAGCGCCAGCAGCATCCGTCGCTGCCGACCGCGCAACTTGCCGGCCTGATAGACACCGAGGCCCATGGCAAACATCAGCCAGTGCCCGTCCAGGAATAGTCCCTCCGTGCTGGATCCAAAATACCGGCACAGGTGCCTGACGATCACCACCACGAGAGCCATTGCCATGGCCAGCGAAAAGAAGCGCCGTGAGGAGACAGCGAACAGTAATCCGCTGAGCATGTAGAACTGTTCCTCAAAACACAACGTCCACGTGTTGGGAAGCAGCCAGGCGCGCTCACCGCCAAAGATGGTCGCCCGCCAGCTTTCCGTGGCCGTGAGATTTCCGATCCACTGCGCCGCTGAGAATTGCGACAGGTTGGGGGATTGTTGATTGGCCAGTCCGGTGGTTTGGAACCAGGCCACACCCACCGCGATCACCGTGGCCAGAAATGCCGCCGCCCAGAGAGGCGGATAAATTCTCGTAAAACGCCTGACAAAAAAATCCCGGAGGCTGCCACCCCGTCGCTGCAGGCTTTCCATGCTGGCTCCGATGCAATAACCGCTCACCACAAAAAACAATGGCACTCCGATCCAGCAGAATTGCACCAGACACACCCCGATACCCTGAAGGCTCCAGGTGGAGGGCGACCCCAGATGCATTTCGTGGACTGCATAAAAGGTGGAATGGTACAGCACCAGCATCAGACACGCCACTCCCCGCCAAAGGTCCAGCGATCGATAGCGGTTGTTGGAGCTGCTGAGCGGTGCTGACGGGTTGGGAGATGTGGGGGGCATGGAAACCAGACTAGCTCCTTTATCCATAAAAACCATGAGAAAATCGGCAAAAACGCAAATATTCTAAAATTTGCGACACAAAAGCCCGATCCAAGGGTCGAAAGGTGGGGTGCCTGACACGGGGAGGTTGCCGCGCGCCCACCATTAGAGAACCAAGATGGGCCCGAAAAACTGGAGAGCGGCCTCCACCCAGGAGACTCCGGACTACGAAATCACATGGGTGGAGCCAGCCTGGGCGGTTGGTTTTTTCAGCAAACGCCGCAGACGATTTTTGAGGGAAATTTTGGCGCGATTCAGAGTGAAAGCAAATCGACCCCGCCAGGTATCCGGGAACAGTGTCCAGGAGCACACCGGGGCAATCTTCGTGCGCCACCCGTCCGCCCAGGGGCATCGGGTTATGAAGCTGACTCCATGCAGGGAGGGATCCGCGCAGGCGCGTTGCAGCGCTTCGGCCATGATGAGTCGACCCGGCCCAAGTTCGCCGTGATCCTCAAGGTAAGCGATTTTCTGCAGGTGCAGGGTGCCTCCGGTCCGGAACCAGAAAATCGTCGCGATGGGGTCGGTGCCGAGCCAGAGGAGATCGATTTCGCATCGCTGCCGGGTCCCGAGACTTGAGCACAGGCCTTTGTAGAAGGCGACCAGTTCGGCCTTGCACGACACTGCTCCGCCCTGCTTGCCCTTCCAGCCGGAGGCCTCGATGCTCAGAAAATGGGGCATGGCCGATGTCAATTCGTCCGGATGGGAAAAACTTTCGTAGCGCAGTGGGCCGAGCTTCTCGGCGCGTTTCAAACCCCTCGACAGATTGCTGCGGTGATTGGCGCTGGCGCCCTTGAGGATTTCCGAATAACTGCGTTCGCAGGACAGCCAGGCGCTGCCGTCCAGATTACGTAGCAAGGACAGTGGCTCCGGAAACAACTCCAGCCAGCGCCCCAGCACCCCATGGGAAGGAATCGCAGGAAATCTCAAAGCCGCATTCCCAGGACCTTTCGGGCCGCTCAGCCAGGCACGCAACTGCGGCCAGATGCTGTCATCCAGGCCGGGTGCCAGAGCATCGGCAAGGGTCATATGATCGTGGTGCAGGAGGCATAATTTCGAGCCGAATTGTTCGAGCGGGAGGACCAACCCGAGAGCAAGCCCCCTCCATCCAGTCACCCAGACGAGCGCCTCCGGATCGGGGGCAAGATGCTCCAGATACGCACGGGCCCAGGCGGGGCATTGATAAAAGGCCAGGTGGGGATCGGAGTCCGCCAGGTCTTCCCAAATTGCCTCAATGGCGGTGAGTCCTTCGATTCCCCGCGTGAATTGAAACCTCCATTGCGGGCAGGCCTCTAATCTTCGGGGTCGAGTGACTTCCACTTTGCCAGGGGTTAGGCCGCTGGGCATTTCTTGAATCATGATGGCGGGAGGGGGGCGCCTGGTCGCGGGATCGATATGAATTTTGTTAAAAAAGCAATGAATTACCTCGTATGAGACCTGAAAAATGTGGATTGTGCAAATTATTATTGCCAGAATAAACCAGAGGAGGCCGCTGTCACAGATTGAGCAGGACATCTTTCCGATGCGCTTGCAGGGCAGCAATTTTCCGATTAGGCACCATGTCATGTTGAAAGTGTATGTCGCACTGCGATTGGGATGGGCGCTGGTCATGCTGCTTTTTGGAATGGTCGCCCTGATCCCCGCCAAGGTGGTGTGGCTGTTTCAAGTGCAGGTCGGTGCCACGGAATTTGGCCATTGGTTCGCGCTGGGGGCGCTGTTGCTGCTGGTGGCCGGGCCCTGGCGGAGTTGGTCTGCTGTGGCGGCGTTGTGTGCGCTGGTTCTGCTCATGTCGTCCTCCGTGCGCGCCGCCTGGCTGGCGCGATCCCTGCCGGAGCAATTTGGAAATGTCGACGCGCCGCCCGTCTTTTCCTGGGCGAAACTCTGGACGCCCGTCGCGAAATCCGCCGGCGCTCCCGTGACTTTAAAATTTGCCGAGCACGACGGCGAATCGCTGCTCATGGATTTCTATCCCAGCGCCGGCCGTCAGCCCGCCCCCTGTGTCATCGTGATCCATCTCGGAGGCTGGGACAGTGGATCGCGCAGGGAGTTTCCTGAATGCTGCGCGATGCTGCAGAAACAGGGATACGCCGTGGCCTCGATCGATTACCGTCTGGCCCCGAAAGATCCCTGGCCGGCACAACGAACGGATGTGCTGGATGCGATGCATTTCTTGCAGGCCGGGGCGGAGGGCTACGGCCTCAAGCCGGATCAATTCGTCCTGCTCGGCCGCTCCGCCGGCGGACAGATCGCCTCCGCCGTCGCCCTCGGTGCCAACGATCCCGCCATCGTCGGCTGCATTTCACTCTATGCACCGGCGGATTTAAATTTCGCATGGACCTATGCCGACCCTCACGACATCCTCGATTCCGACAAACTGCTCCGGCAGTATCTGGGCGGCCCGCCAAAGGAGAAGCAAGCCGAGTATGATTCCGCCAGCGGCATCCGATTCGTGAATCCCAGCAGCGTGCCGATGCTGCTGATCCATGGCACGATGGATGAAATGGTCTGGGTAAAACAAAGCCAGCGCCTGGCGGAAAAACTTCGCGAGCAGGGAGTGCATCATCATTATCTGGAACTCCCCTGGGCCACGCACGCCTTCGACTACAATGCCAATGGCCCCGGCGGGCAAATCACCGAATGGGCCATGCTGCGGTTTCTGGAGGAAGTGACGCGTTAGGCCCGGCCTGCGCAGTTAGGGCGTGCTCTGCAGAGGAGTTGCCGGCTCGGCGGGTTCGGCTGGTTTTCTTTCCACTGCTGCCCGGAGTTGGAGCACCCGGTTTGCATAGGCCGGGAAAAATCGGTTGGCGTGCCAGGGATTGGGCCGCCCGGTTTCCTCCAGGGCAAAGTCTTCCATCAAACGTTTCTCAAAGGCAGGGGTGAGGATTTCCGCCCTGCCCACCATCACGCGTGCGGATTGCTGCGGGGTGGGGGAAATGTGGAGTGGCAGGACCTTGTCCAAATAAGCTCCGGGAACCAGCCAGAACACACGCAGGCCGGGCTTCCCAAAGTAATCGTTCCACCACGTTTGGAGCATGGCATCGGCCTCCTTGCGAAGGAGGCCCGCCTTCATGAGAAATTTCAGGCCATCCTGATGGAGAGCTTCTTTCTAATCGGCGCGGAATGACTGGCTGGTCAGGTTTACCGGTTCCGTGTAGAAATAGATCACGGGTGTTTCCATGCACACATTCACATGCGCTAGGGCGCGGCTGTAATCCAGCCCCTTGGTAGTGCCATCATCGACTGGATGCAGATCGTCCAGTTGGTAGACGAATTTTGGCAATGGGGCATCCTTGCGCTTCACCCCATCGAGATGCTTGCCGTCCGATCCCATCACGGTGGTGAAGGTTCCCCGTTCATGCATGGTGAAGTTTTGGGTTTGCGAAAATACTGGCAGCTGGAGAGTCCAGCCAAGCACGGAAAGCTGGAAGAGGAAGGGTCGGGTTGATTCGGTCGCTTGCAGAAATGGAGCTTGCTGGACTGGACAAGTGAGCGGGTGAATCCTCCACGGTCCGCCCCCATTTCCTGCCAGCAAAGGCGGTCTCGGAACTCCCCTGAATGTAGCGGCGCAGGAACTCGCGGTCGTCCGCGGTGGTTTCAATGCTGATGGGAGGATCGCTGTGCATATCGTCCAAGTTATCAGAACGGGCCGGAATTGGAAATCCGACATTCCTTTGCAAAATACCTCACCCGCCGGTCGCGCCCGGCAAGCCTAGCGGCTCCATTCCAGCATCCGTAGGATCGGCGCCTCGGCTTTTTTACGCAGGTCCTCCGGCATTTCCACGCGGGGGCTGAGCTTGTCGAGACAGCGATGGAGCTTTTCGAGCGTGTTCATTTTCATGTAACGGCAGTCGGCGCAGGCGCAGTGGTCGGTGGGGCCGGGGATGAAAATTTTGTCGGGTAGTTCACGGCGCAGGCGGTGGAGCATGCCGCTTTCCGTGACGATGACAAAGGCCCTGGCGGGACTGGCCTTGCAGTAACTGACCATCTTCTCCGTGCTGCAAACTTCATCGGCCAGCAGTCGCACGGCGAACGTGCATTCCGGGTGCGCCACCACGGGGGCTTCCGGATGTTCCGCGCGGATCTTTTCGATGCTCTCCCGCGTGAATTCCACATGGACGTAACACGCCCCCTGCCAGAGTTCCATCTTGCGCCCCGTCTGTTCCATCACCCAGCCGCCGAGGTTCGCGTCCGGCACGAAGAGCAGATTGCGATCCGCAGGCGCGCGTTCGACGATGCGTTTGGCGTTGCCGCTCGTGACGATCACATCGCTCAGCGCCTTCACGCCTCCGCTGCAATTAATGTAGGCGATGACGTAATAATTCTTGTCCGCATGTTTTTTCAGGAACGCCTCCAGTTCCGGTGCAGGGCAGCTTTGCTCCAGCGAACATCCCGCATCCTTGTCAGGCAGCACCACGATCTTGTTGGGATTGACGATCTTCGCCGTCTCCGCCATGAAATGCACGCCGCAGAACACAATCACATCCGCATCCGTCTCCTTGGCCTTGTAGGAAAGGCCCAGGGAGTCACCCACAAAATCGGCCACCTCCTGGATCTCACGAATTTGGTAATTGTGAGCCAGAATGACCGCGTTGCGTTCCTTTTTGAGGCGGAGAATATCTTTTTGAAGATCAATCGACATGGGAACCCCACTTAATCAGTTCCTCCAAGCTCGTCAATGGTGGGTCGAGGGGACATGAACGAACTAACTCGAACATGGGGGCTGGGGAGGTTGACTCCGCGGGTGGTGGTGGGATGATGAAATCGTATGGTAAAGGCAAGTATCTTCAAATGGGTTGGCGTGACATCGCTGGCTCTTCATGTGGTGGGCTGGGGGCAGGATTTTATTTACGAGAAGCCGCCTTTCGATTACTGGACGGCGGTGGCCCCGAACCCGGTGAGTGCGCTGGGGGAGGCTCTGGCCAAGGGGGAGCGGACGCTGCCGCTGAAGGATGACAAGGCGGTGGTGCAGGAGCTGCTGAAGGAGTTCGGGATCGAGCCGACTTCGCAGGTGCTGGTATTTTCCAAAACCAGCCTGCAGCGGGACCGCATTTCCCCGTCCACTCCACGGGCGCTGTATTTTAATGAGCAAACTTATGTGGGCTGGGTGCCGGGTGGGCTGATTGAGCTGACCCACATGGATCCGAAACTGGGGCCGGTTTTCTATCAGTTCGATACCGATCGTCCCGACCGGCCGGTGCCGAAATTTGATCGCACGGAATCCTGCATGCCCTGTCATGCGGGTGGCATGACCGATAACCTACCGGGCCTCATGCTGCGCAGCGTTTACCCAAATGCCAAGGGGGAGCCCATCTTCCAGGCGGGCACCAGCCTGATCGATCAGCAGAGCCCATTGAACATTCGCTGGGGGGGATGGTATGTCACCGGCAAACATGGATCGCTCGTGCATCGCGGCAATGCGATTGCGGAAAACGACAAGGAGCGGACGGTATTGAATACAGCACATTCGAGTAATCTGGAGAATTTGAAGGAGTTCTTTGACACGGACCGCTATCTCGCGCCGACCAGTGACATCGTTTCCCTGATGATTCTGGATCACCAGGTGGGAATGCACCAGCGTCTGACCAAGGCCAGCTACGATGTTCGTAATTCCATGGACCGGCGCAAGGCGCTGCTCAAGGACCTGGGCGAGGCTCCCGGCGATGGTCTCTCAGGCTCTGCGCTGACTGTGGCGCGATCCCAGGTGGAGAAGGTGTTGGAGTTCCTGCTCTTTTGTGGTGAGGCCGAACTTCCCGAAGGAGGCATCGATGGTTCACCGGCCTTCGTGGAAGGGTTCATGAAGAACAAAAAGGCCACACCGGATGGCAAATCGCTCAAGGATCTGCAGTTGCTCAACCGGTTGTTCAAATACCGGTGCAGCTACCTGATTTACTCGCTCGAATGGGATTCGCTGCCGCAGGAATTTTTGACCATGCTGTACGATCGGTTGCATGAAATCCTCACCGCCACGAACCCCGTGAAGGGATACGAACACCTGTCGGCCAGCGAACGCCAGGCGATTCTGGACATTCTGCTGAAGACCAAGCCGAACCTGCCTGCGAACTGGCGCTAGCCTAGTTGTTGGGGTCCGCCTTGTCGGCGTTGTCGGCCTTGTCCGAGTTATCCGGCCTAAGGAACATGCGGCCTTCCTTGTAGTTGATGACGGCGTCCAACTGGCGGAGGAAATTGGCGCCGAAAATGGCATCGTAGTTGCCTTTGACGGGGGCGTTCTTGTCCTCGCTTCTGAACAGGTCGGCAGAGAGAACTTCGCGATCCTTGATGATCGCTTCACCCATTTTCAAGAGGGGCACTTTGGTGGTGGCGGCGGGTGCGGTTCCTCCGATGCCCTGAATTTTCTGATCCATGGGGCCCATTTCCAATTTGGCACGTTTGGAGAACTCCAAATGGAAGCAACCGTCATAGGCTCCGGTATCGATGAGGAAAGT